>NZ_JAAOLH010000026.1:0-46142 GCF_011602315.1 Micromonospora sp. CMU55-4 | reverse complement strand
CCCGGGTTGTCAGCCGCCGGAGTCGTCCAGCTCGGCGCCGTCCGGCGGGGTGTCGTCGTCGCGGCTGGCCAGCCACCCGTCGGGCAGGAAGACCTTGCCCGGGGAGTTGGTGCGGCCGCGCGGCTGGCCGAGGTTCTCCACCGGGAACGGTACGGCCGGGTCGAGCTTGCCGAGCAGGTCGTCGAGCTGCGCCAAGCTCTCGATCATGGCGAGCGAGCGGCGCAGCTCGCTGCCGATCGGGAAGCCCTTCAGGTACCAGGCGACGTGCTTGCGGAAGTCGGTGCAGCCGTCCCGCTCGCCCCGGGCCGGGTTGCGGGCACCGGCCACGAACTGCTCCACCAGCAGCTCGGCGTGCCGGCGCATGGTCACCGCCACCTCGCCGAGCGAGGGCAGCCGCCGCTCGGGGCTGCCGTTGAACGCGGCCTCCAGGTCGGCGAACAGCCACGGCCGGCCCAGGCAGCCGCGCCCGATCACCACGCCGTCCACGCCGGTGTGCGCGACCATCCGCAGCGCGTCGTCGGCCTCCCAGATGTCACCGTTGCCGAGCACCGGCACGTCGAGCGCCGACTTGAGCGTGGCGATCGCGTCCCAGTCGGCGGTGCCGGAGTAGCGCTGCGCGGCCGTACGCCCGTGCAGGGCGACCGCCGCGACGCCCGCGTCCTGGGCCGCCAGCCCCGCCTCGACGTACGTCAGGTGGTCGTCGTCGATGCCCTTGCGCATCTTGACGGTGACCGGCACCCCGGCCGGTGACGCGGCGTCCACCGCGGCCCTGACCAGCCGGGCGAACAGACGGCGGCGCCACGGCAGGGCCGAGCCGCCGCCACGCCGGGTGACCTTGGGCACGGGGCAGCCGAAGTTGAGGTCGATGTGGTCGGCCAGGTCGCGCTCGACCACGATCCGCACGGCGGCGGCGGTGATCTCCGGGTCGGTGCCGTAGAGCTGGAGGCTGCGGGGCTGCTCCTCGGCGCCGAAGGCGATCATGCGGAGCGTCTTCGGGTTCCGCTCGACGAGCGCCCGGGTGGTGATCATCTCGCAGACGTAGATGCCGCCGCCCTGCTCGCGGCAGAGCCGGCGGAAGCCGACGTTGGTGATCCCGGCCATCGGCGCGAGCACCACCGGCGGCCACACCTCGTGGGGGCCGATGGTCAGCGCGGGCAGCGTAGGGGCAGTCACCGACCAAGTGTAAGGAAGGGCCCCTTATTAACGTCTCCGGTAGTGCAGGGGCCCCTTGTTAACAGGGCGCATATCACAGCCGGCCCGCCTCGCGGACGCTCTCCACAGCCGGGCCGGCTGTCCACAGGGTGGGCGAGCGGGCCACAGAAGGATCGGCGGAGCCCGCACGCTGCCGGGCATGCCCGAACAACCACCCGAACTCGGCGACCTGGCGGAACGCCAGCAGCAGATCGTCACGCGGACGCAGCTTCTCGGCGTCGGATACGACGACATGTACCTGTACCGGCAGACCCGGCGCGGCCTGTGGCAGCGCGTGCTGCCGGCCACGTACGCGCTCGTCACCGGCACCCTCACCGACGAGCAACGACGCATCTCGGCGGCGCTCTACGCAGGCGCCGACGCGCAGCTCACCGGCCTGGCCGCCCTGATCTGGTACGGCTTTCGGCACAGTCCGCGCACTGCTGACGTACACCTGATCCTGCCGCACCACGCGCGGCGCCGCTCGGCCGGTCACGCGGTGATCGCGCGGGCCCTGGAGCTTGATCCGCGGGCCCGGCGGACCACGCTCTATCCGGTGTGCTCGCCGGCGCGGGCGGTGGTGGACGCGGCCCGCGACCTGCGCCAGTTGCGGCCGGTACGGGCGACGGTGGCGGAGGCCGTGCAGCGCGGCTTCACCGATCTGGACAGCCTCGACGCGGAGATCCGCCGGGCCCGGCGCAGCCGCACCGCCCTGATCCGGAAGGCGTTCGCCGAAATCACGGACGGGGTCCGCTCCGCGCCGGAGACCGAGCTGCGGGAGTGCCTGGGCGGCAGCGGCGTGCTCGGCGGGATCCTGTGGAACCCGCGGCTGTCGGCGGCCGACGGCACCCGCCTGCCGACGCCGGACGGCTACCTCGCCGACTGCGCGGTGGCGCTGGAGGTCGACTCGCGGGAGTACCACCTCAGCCCGACCGACTGGGCACGGACGCTGGACCGGCACAACGAGTTGAGCCGGTACGGGGTGCTGGTCCTGCACTTCACGCCGGCGCAGATCCGCAGGGAGCCGGGCCGGGTGCGGCGCACGGTGGAGGACGCGTACGCGGCCAGGCGCGGGGTGGGCGCCGCGACCGGCGTACGGGCGGAGCCGATCTCCCCCGGCGACGGGTGTTAAGAAGGGGCCCCTTCTCTACGCGAGGCGTTAAGAAGGGGCCCTTCCTTACAGCAAGGTCAGCAGCCGGGGAGGCGCTCGATCAGGTAGCGCTCGACCTGGTCCAGCGAGACGCGCTCCTGGGCCATGGTGTCCCGGTTCCGGACCGTCACGGCGTTGTCGTCGAGCGTGTCGAAGTCGACGGTGACGCAGAACGGCGTACCGATCTCGTCCTGCCGGCGGTAGCGGCGGCCGATCGCCTGCGAGTCGTCGAACTCGACCACCCAGCGCTTGCGCAGGTCGGTGGCGAGCTGCTTGGCCTTCGGCGACAGCGCCTCGTTACGCGACAGCGGCAGCACGGCGACCTTGACCGGGGCCAGCCGCGGGTCGAAGCGCATGACGGTGCGCTTGTCCACGCCGCCCTTGGTGTTCGGCGCCTCGTCCTCGTCGTACGCCTCGAGCAGGAACGCCAGCACCGCGCGGGTGAGGCCGGCGGCCGGCTCGATCACGTACGGCATCCAGCGCTCGCCCTTGCCCTGGTCGAAGTACGACAGGTCGACGCCGGAGTGCTTGCTGTGCGTGGACAGGTCGAAGTCGGTGCGGTTGGCGATGCCCTCCAGCTCGGCGAACTCGCTGCCGCCGAACCGGAACCGGTACTCGATGTCGACGGTGCGCTTCGAGTAGTGGGAGAGCTTCTCCTTGGGGTGCTCGTAGAAGCGCAGGTTCTCCTCGGACAGGCCGAGGTCGAGGTACCAGTTCCAGCGCTCGGAGAGCCAGTACTCGTGCCACTGCTCGTCGGTGCCGGGCTCGACGAAGAACTCCATCTCCATCTGCTCGAACTCGCGGGTCCGGAAGATGAAGTTGCCGGGGGTGATCTCGTTGCGGAACGACTTGCCGGTCTGCGCGATGCCGAACGGCGGCTTCTTGCGGGCGACCGTCTCGACGTTCTTGTAGTTGACGAAGATGCCCTGGGCGGTCTCCGGGCGCAGGTAGTGCATGCCCTCGTCGCTCTCCACCGGGCCCAGGTAGGTCTTCATCAGGCCGTTGAACATCTTCGGCTCGGTGAAGGTGCCCTTGTTGCCGCAGTTGGGGCAGTTCAGCTCCGTCAGCGAGGTCAGCGGCTTGCCGTGCTTGGCCTCGTACGCCTCTTCCAGGTGGTCGGCCCGGAACCGCTTGTGGCAGGACTGGCACTCGGTGAGCGGGTCGACGAACTCGGCGATGTGGCCGCTGGCCTCCCAGACCTTGCGGGCCAGGATGACCGCCGAGTCGAGGCCGACGACGTCGTCGCGCTGCTGCACCATGGTCCGCCACCACTGCCGGCGGACGTTCTCCTTCAGCTCGACGCCGAGCGGACCGTAGTCCCACGCCGACCGGGTGCCCCCGTAGATCTCGCTGGAGGGAAAGACGAAGCCCCGGCGCTTGGCGAGGCTGGTGACGGCGTCGATACGGTCGGCTGGCATGTTTCCTCCTACGCCGGCTGGCGGTCGGCGCGGTTGAGATGGATAAAACCGGGCTGTTCGGGACAACGGTACGACCGCGTTCGTCCCGAGCCCAGCAGAATACCGGGGGCCGGTCAGCTCACCCCGCAGACCTCCACGCCGCCCGTCTGCTGGTCCGGCGCCAGCGTCACGGTCTGCGCCTCCCGCCGACCGCCGGCCAGCGTGACGTCCACCGGGACGGTGAGCGTGGTGATGTCGACCTCGCCGACCCGGTAGCCGGAGATCTGCGGCTCGGTGGCGACGCGCCGCACGAACTCGGGCCGCGGTTCGCGTCGGCGGAGGTCGTCGCAGAGCGTGTCGTACGCCTTGGACCACTCCCGGGCGACCAGTGCCTGGTAGTAGTCGCTGGTGACGGCCCGGCCCTGCTCGCCGATCGCCTGGGCGTTGCTCACGGCCAGGCCGACCACCGCCGCGCCGCCTCCGCCGCAGCAGATCAGCACGGCGAGCGCGCCCGCGCCGAGGCCGAGCCAGAGCCGGGTCCGCCCGCCCTCGGTGGGCGGGGCGGCGAACGGCGGCGCGGCACCGGGCCCCTGCGGCGGCGCGGGCACCCCGGGGTCCGCCGGCGGCGCGGGCGGAACTGACGACGGGGGTGGTGCGGCCGGTCCGGGAGCGGTCATACGCGCCAGGGTAGTGCCCCGGCACTCACCGGTAAGGACCTGCGGCCCGATCGCTGGCGACGACGACGATCTCACCCTCGGGGGCGGCGCTGGCGAGCGTCTCGTACGCCGACGGCTCGTCCACCGATCGGGCGAGCAGCGGCACGGCGGTGACCTTGACGTCGAACCCGCCGAGCGCCCGCCGGTACGCCCCGACCGACTCCCACTCGGTGAGCAGGCACCAGTGGTCCGGGTCGTCGAGCGCCCGCAGCAGCTCACCGCGCAGGTAGCCGGGGCGGGCGGCGAGCGCGGCCAGCGCGGCGTGCGCCTCCCGGGTGAACTCGTCCACCGTTTCGGCTTCCACCACGAACCGGTTGGTGACCAGCACGGCGTTCCTCCTCGTAGAGTTTGTGGCATGCAGCGTACGCAGAGTCCCGTGCTGTCCCGGCTGGCACGGCTCAACCCGACGGCGGTGTTCCTCGCCGTACTGGCCCTGATGCTGGTCGGCCTCTTCGCGCCCGGCCCGGCGGGCGGCGTCCTGCTGCTGGCGCTGGCCGGCGGCCTGGTGTGGCTGATGTCGGTCACCTGGCCGGTGCAGGCGCCGGCGACCCGGATGTTCCGGCTGGTGATGCTCACCCTGTTGATCGCGGTGGCGCTGGCGAAGCTCATGGTCGGCTGACGTACGGAAGCAGAGCCGAGCTGACCTGCGCTGACATGCAATCATGCGTTTTTGACAATAGTTTTCGTTGTCGCGGACAGTTGAGCCCATGACCGTTCGCGCACCCCGCCGTGTCCTGACCGCCACCGCAACCGCCCTGCTCGCCGCCGCCGGCCTGACCGCCTGCGCGGACGGCACCGGCGCCGCGAGCGAGCCGGGCAAGGTCGGCGTGGTGGCCGCGTTCTACCCGCTGCAGTTCCTGTCCGAGCGGATCGGCGGCGACACGGTCTCGGTCAGCAACCTGACCAAGCCCGGCGCGGAGCCGCACGACCTGGAACTCAACCCGCGGCAGGTCGGCCAGGTCGTCGACGCCGACGTGGTCGTCTACCTCAGCGGCTTCCAGCCGGCAGTGGACGAGGCGGTGGAGCAGAACGGCGGCGACCGCGCGTTCGACGTGGCGGGCGTGACACCGCTGCGCGACGCCGCCGCCGGTGGCCACGACCACGACCACGAGGGCGAGGCCGGGCACTCCGGGGAGGGCGGCGGCAAGGACCCGCACGTCTGGCTCGACCCGACCCGGCTGGCCACCATCGGCGACAAGCTCGCCGAGCGCCTCGGCAAGGCCGACCCGGAGCACGCCGCCGACTACACCGCCCGCGCGGGCGCGCTGCGCGCCGAGCTGACGAAGCTGGACACCGAGTACGCCGACGGCCTGCGCACCTGCAAGCGCCGCGAGATCGTCACCAGCCACACCGCGTTCGGCTACCTCACCGAGCGCTACCAACTGGAGCAGATCGGCATCAGCGGGCTCACCCCGGAGTCCGAGCCGTCGCCGCAGCGCCTCGCCGAGGTCGCCGAGGAGGCCCGCGAGCACCAGGCCGGCACGATCTTCTTCGAGACGCTGGTCAGCCCGAAGGTCGCCGAGACGATCGCGCGTGAGGTGGGCGCGAAGACGGCGGTGCTGGACCCGCTGGAGGGCCCGCCCGCCGACGGCGACTACCTCTCCGCGATGCGTACCAACCTGCAGACCCTGCGAACCGCTCTGGACTGTTCATGACCCCACCCGTGATCGAGATCGCGCACGCCACAGTCGGCTACGACGGCCGCCCGGTGCTGCGTGACGTCTCGTTGACAGTGACCGCCGGCGAGGTGGTCGCCGTGCTCGGCGCCAACGGCTCCGGCAAGTCGACGCTCGTGCGCGCCGCGCTCGGCCTGGTGCCGGTCGGCGCCGGGTCGGTCGCCCTGTTCGGCACGCCGCAGCGCCGCTTCCGGCAGTGGCACCGAATCGGGTACGTGCCGCAGCGGCTCGGCGCGGGCAGCGGAGTGCCCGCCACCGTACGCGAGGTGGTGGCGTCCGGGCGGCTGGCCCGCCGCGGCGTGCTGCGGCCCGCCGGACGGGCGGACCGGGAGGCGGTGGCGGCGGCGCTGGACGCCGTCGGGCTCGCCGACCGGGCCGGCGACCCGGTGTCCACGCTCTCCGGCGGCCAGCAGCAGCGCACCCTGATCGCCCGCGCGCTCGCCGGCGGGCCGGAGCTGCTGGTGCTCGACGAGCCGACCGCCGGGGTGGACGCGGCCAGCCAGGAGGCGTTCGCCGGGGCGCTGCGCTCGTTCCGGGACGGCGGCGGGACGGTGCTGCTCGTCGCGCACGAGCTGGGCCCGCTGCGCCCGCTGATCAGCCGGGCCGTGGTGGTGCACCAGGGCGGCATCGCCCACGACGGCGCCGTGCCGGAACCCGCCGGCCACCACGCCGACCCCGACCACGAGCACGTGCACCCGCACTGCGACGAGGAGCCCGCCCGGCTCTGGACAGGCATCTGAGATGGACCTCTTCCAGTACGACTTCATGCTCCGCGCCCTGGTCGGCGCGCTGATCATCGGGCTGGCCGCGCCGGCGCTCGGCATCTACCTGGTACAGCGGCGGCTGGCCCTGATCGGCGACGGGATCGGGCACGTGGCGCTCACCGGCGTCGGCGCGGGCCTGCTGCTCAACCGCTCCCCCGTGCTGGTGGCGGTGATCGCCGCGACGCTCGGCGCGATCGTCATCGAGCTGGTCCGCGCGTACGGGCGCACCTCCGGCGACCTGGCGCTGGCGCTGCTGTTCTACGGCGGCATCGCCGGTGGCGTGGTGCTGGTCGGGCTCTCCAACGCCAGCAGCGGGGCGCTCAACGCGTACCTGTTCGGGTCGCTGACCACCACCTCGCAGGGCGACCTGGTCACCATCGGCGTGCTCGGCGCGGCGCTGCTGGTGACCATGCTGGTGCTGCGCCCGGCGCTGTTCGCGGTCTGCCACGACGAGGAGTACGCGCGCGTCTCCGGCCTGCCGGTACGCGCGCTGAACCTGATCATCGCGGTCGGCACCGCGATCACGGTGACCATCGCCATGCGGGCGGTCGGGGTGCTGCTGATCAGCGCGCTGATGGTGGTGCCGGTGGCCACCGCGCAGCAGGTGACCCGGGGCTTCCGGTCCACCATGGCGGCGGCCATGGCCCTGGGGCTGTTCGCCGCCGGCGCCGGGGTCTGGGTGGCGGCCACCGCTGACACCGCGCCCGGCGCGTCGGTGGTGCTGGTGGCGATCGGCTCGTTCCTGCTGGTCGCGCTCGGCGCGGCCGGTGTGCGGGCGCTGCGACGCCGGAGCGGGAGCGACCGGGCCGCGCCGCCGGTCGAGCCCGCCGAGCACGAGGTGCTGCTCGGATGAGGCCCTACCGGCTGACGCAGCTGGGATTGGTTACCGTTACAGGGTGACCGGCACGAACGGGTACGACGCCTTCGAGGGCGCGGGTGACCTGCTGCGCGCGCTCTCGGCCCCGATCCGGCTCGCGATCGTCAGCGAGCTGGCCGAGGGCGAGCGCTGCGTGCACGAGCTGGTCGAGAAGCTCGGCGCGCCACAGCCGCTGGTCTCCCAGCACCTGCGGGTGCTGCGCGGCGCCGGGGTGGTACGCGGGTCGCGGCGCGGCCGGGAGATCGCGTACGCCCTGGTGGACGACCACGTCGCGCACATCGTGGCGGACGCGGTCAGCCACGCCGGTGAAGGGCCCTCCTGAGGCGCGAAACTGTCTCGTGCCGGCAGGGCCGAGCCGTGGCAGGCTGTCCGGCGTGAAGATTTACGCCGACCGCTTTCCCACCGCCGCCCGCCAGTTCCTCACCGACCTGCTCGTGGTCGCCTGGGTGTACGCGGCGATCCGCTTCGCGCTGTGGCTGCACGACGTGGTCGAGAAGCTCGCCGTACCCGGGCAGAAGCTGGAGGGGGCCGGCGGTGGCCTCGCCGACAACCTGGCCGACGCCGGCGGCAAGGTCGGCCGCGTGCCGCTGGTCGGCGACGAGCTGACCGCGCCGTTCACCCGGGCCGCCGACGCCGCCCGCGCGGTCGCCGAGGCCGGCCGCGACCAGCAGGAACTGGTCGGGCAGCTGGCGCTCGGGTTGACCATCGCGGTGCTGGTGTTTCCGCTCGGCCTGGTGCTGTTCGGCTGGCTGCCGCTGCGGGTGCGCTGGATGCGCCGGGCCGGCGCGGCGAAGGCCCTGGCCGGCGCGCCGGCCGGCCGGGACCTGCTGGCGCTGCGCGCGCTGGCCGGTCAGCCGCTGTCGAAGCTGAACCGGATCGCGCCGGACGTCGCCGAGGCGTGGCGGCGCGGCGACGACGCGACTGTCGACGCGCTCGCCGCGCTGGAGCTGCGCGGGCTGGGGCTGCGCGGCGGCCGCTGACGTCCCGGCTCCCGGCTCCCGGCTGATGCACTTCTCGGCGTTATGCCTCTGAGTCATATTTATGAGAGGCATAACGCCAAAACAGAGTCCTTCCTCTGGCACCACGTGACACCGCGTAACGGGTCGCTGGCCCCGCCTGAGGACCGCCGGTCCGACGGCACGCCGCAGGTCCGGCACCACGGCCACGGGCCCGGGCCACGCCGCGACACCAGCTCGCTCCCCCGGTTCGGGAACGGAGACCGGTGGGGCGCGGCCGAAGTTCCTGCGCGGCCGGGCAGTCGCCGGACTCCACGTGGGCCGACGGACGACGCCGTCCGCAGGCGCAGCACGCCGGAACCCGGCACCGCACCGGCGGACGACGACCGCCGCGCGGGCGCGCCGAGGCGTAGCGGTTGGTCAGCGGGCCGGCGGGATGCGGCGGCGCACGTCCTCGGCGGTGGACGGCCCCGGTTCCCAGCGCGCCACCCACGGCAGGTCGGCGGGCGGCGTGAGGACGCCGTCCTCCAGCGAGGCGTACCGGCCGGCGACGATCCGCTTGGCGGCGGCCACGTCGACCGAGTCGGTGTTCGACCACAGGCCGGTGAACAGCTCGTCGACGCGCAGCCGCGCCTGACGGCAGAACAGGTCAGCCAGCTCGACGTTCTCCGGGTGCGCGTCCCGCTCGGCGTAGGCCCGGACGCAGACCGCGCTCATCGCGAACAGCTCCGCGCCGATGTCCACCACCCGGCCGAGGAACGCCTGCTTACGCTCCATCTTCCCCTGCCACCGGGACATCGCGTAGAACGTCGACCGGGCCAGCTTGCGGGAGGTCCGCTCGACGTGGCGCAGGTGCCCGGCCAGCGGCCCGAACTCCTGGTACGCCCCGGGCGTCTGCCCCTTGCCGACAGCGAGCGTGGGCAGCCACTTGGCGTAGAAGGCGCCGGCCCGCGCGCCCGCCTTCGCCTTGCGGCCCAGCCCGGCGTCCGGGTCGATGATGTCGCCCGCCACCGACAGGTGCGCGTCGACCGCCTCGCGGGCGATAAGCAGGTGCATGATCTCGGTGGAGCCCTCGAAGATCCGGTTGATCCGCAGGTCACGCAGGAGCTGCTCGACGGCGGCGGGCCGTTCGCCCCGGGCGGCGAGCGAGTCGGCCGTCTCGTACCCGCGTCCGCCGCGGATCTGGATCAGCTCGTCGGCGATCCGCCACGCCATCTCGCTGGCGTAGAGCTTGACCAGCGCCGCCTCGATCCGGATGTCGTTGCGGTCGTCGTCGGCGAGCATGCAGGACAGGTCGAGCATGGACTCCATGCCGTACGTGGTGGCGGCGATGAACGACAGTTTCTTCGCCACCGCCTCGTGCTCGGCCACCGGTCGGCCCCACTGGACCCGGTCCGCCGCCCACTCCCGGGCCACGTTCAGCGCCCACTTCCCGGCGCCCACGCACATGGCCGGCAGCGAGAGACGGCCGGTGTTCAACGTGGTCAGCGCGATCTTCAGGCCCTTGCCCTCGCCGCCGATCACGTTCTCGGCCGGCACGAACACGTCGTGGAAGCGGGTGAGGCTGTTCTCCAGGCCGCGCAGCCCGACGAAGGAGTTGCGCCGCTCGACGGTGATGCCGTCGCTGTCGCCCTCCACCACGAACGCGGTGATGCCGCCGCGCCGCCCCTCGCCGGCCGGCACCCGGGCCATCACCACGAGCAGGGTGGCGAGCGTGCCGTTGGTGGCCCAGAGTTTCACCCCGTTGAGCCGGTAGCCGGTGCCGTCCGCCGTCGGCTCGGCGGTGGTGGCGAGCCGGGCCGGGTCGGAGCCGACGTCCGGCTCGGTGAGCAGGAACGCGGAGACCTCACCGGCGGCTAGCCGGGGCAGGAACCGGTCCTTCTGCTCGGGTGTGCCGAACATCTTCAGCGGCTGCGGCACGCCGATCGACTGGTGCGCGGAGAGCAGCGCGCTGACCGCCGGGTTCACCGAGCCGACGAGCATCAGCGCCCGGCAGTAGTGCAGGTTGCTCAGCCCCAGTCCGCCGTACTTCCGGTCGATCTTCATGCCGAACGCGCCCAGCCCGGCCAGTCCGTGGAACACCTCGTCGGGGATGCGCGCGTCCCGCTCGATCGCCTCACCGTCCACCTCGGACCCCAGGTACGCCCGCAGCGAGCCGAGGAACTCGTCGGCACGGGCCACCTCGGCCGGGTCGGGGCGGGGCCACGGGTCGATCAGGTCGAGCCGGAACCGGCCGAGGAACAACTCCTTGCCGAAGCTGGGCCGGTCCCAGGCCGACTCGCGGGCCGCCTCGGCGACCTGGCGGGCCTCCTTCTCGGTGACCTGGCCCGCCTCTCCGGGCAGCGGCCCCGCGCCGTCGGGGGACTCGGGCCGGCTGTTCTGTGTCGTGGTCACGGCTGCCTCCTCGTCGGTCCGGCTGCGTCGACGCGCTCGACGAAAACGACGCTACCCCCGGGTGTTACCCAGGGGTAGCGCCGCGTGCACGTCCGATTTGGCGGACGGTCAGCCGCCGGTGAGCGTCTGCGGGTCGTCGTCCTCGTCGTCGATGTCGTCGTCGCCCCAGTTGCGGCGGCTGAACGGCAGGATCGCCCAGAAGATCAGGAACCAGAGCCCGGTGAGCGCGCTGAGCAGGAACGCGATCGGCCGGTCCAGCACGAAGTCGGAGACCAGCAGGACCGAGCTGACCATCGCGATCAGCATGAAGAACAGGCCGCCGGTGGCCATCCGGTGGGCGAAGCGGACCAGTTCCGGCTTGCGTCCCTGGCGGAACAGCGCCCGGTGGAACGCCACCGGAGAAATGATCATCGCGGCGGAGGCGGCGGCGGTCAGCAGCGCCAGGATGTAGACGTCACGCTGGAACTCGGTGGTCCGGTCGAACCCGGCGCTGAACGGCAGCGTCAGCAGGAAGGCGAACAGGATCTGCACGCCGGTCTGCGCGACGCGCAGCTCCTGCAACAGATCGGCGAAGTTGCGCTGCCAGCGCTGCTTCTCGGATTCCTTCGACACTCGCGGACCTCCCCGGGAGACGGCACGGCCGGCGGGTGAACGCCCACCGGCAGGACCGCCTGTGCCCCGTACGGATGATCACGAAACCGGTTCAGGAACCGCGGCGGATCCGCCCCGCGTACCGTGCCTCCAGCTCGGCGTTGTGCTCGTCGCCGCCGGTGATGTTCGCGGACAGGTAGACCGGCGGACGCTCCCCCGCCGCGACCAGCCGGGCCACCACCTCGGCGACGATCTGCTGGGCCAGCAGCGCCGCGGTGATCGACGAGACCGCGCCCACCGCGCCGCCGCCCGGCAGCGGCAGCGTGGCGTCGCCGTACGGGGCGCCGTTGTCCAGCACCACGTCGGCGAAGTCGGCGAGCTTGCGGCCGGACGGGTGCCGCGACGTCATCCGGGCCGAGTGCTGCGCCGACGTGATCGCCACCAGCCCGTGCCCGCGTTCCTTCACGATGGACGCGAACTCGACCATCGCCCCGTTCACGCCCGAGTTCGAGGCGAGCACGAACACGTCCTGCGGCCGGATCGGCGCCAGCTCGTAGAGGCGGTGCGCCACCGCCGGGTCGCGTTCCAGCTTCGGGCCCAGCACGTCGGCCGGGTCGCCGCCGACCAGCACCAGGTCACGCAACGCGATCCGGTTCGTGGGCACCAGCCCACCGGCCCGACCGGCGATCTCCATGGCCAGCGCCTCGGAGTGCCCGGTGCCGAACGCGTGCACCACGCCGTCGGCGCGCAGCGCCGCCGCGATCAGGTCGGCCGCGTCCGCCACGTTGCGCCGCTGTTCGGCGGCGACCCGGCCGATCGTCTCGGTCACCACCGCCAGGTACGCCTCGGCGCTCACCGTCATGCCTCCTCCGTTCCTGCGCACCGGGCGAGGATCGCCTCGGCCAGCGGGCCGGGCGCCTCGTCCGGGATCCAGTGGCTGACGCCGGGCAGCGTCACGAACCGGTAGTCACCTGTGACGTGCGCGGCGCACGCCTGCGCGGCCGTCCGGCCGATCGCCACGTCCTTGTCGCTCCAGACGAACGTGGTGGGCACCCCGACCGGGGCGACCGCCTTCATGTCCGCCCCGGTCATCGCCCGGTACCAGTTCAGCGCCGCCGTCAACGCCCCCGGCTCGCGCATCGGCTCGGCGTACCGGGCCACCGCGCCGGCGTCGCCCACGCCGCTGAGCAGCTTGCGCAGCGTGGCACCGTTCCACGCCAGCAGCACCCGCTCCGCCGTACCCGGCTTACGGAACAACGCTATGTACGCGGACTTGACCTTCTGCCGCGGGTCGGTGGCGAGCGCGTGCCCCATCGCGGCCGGGTGCGGCACCGACACCGCGGTCAGCGTCCGCACCCGCTCCGGGTGCGCCGCCGCCAGACCCCACGCCACGATCGCGCCCCAGTCGTGGCCGACCACGTGGGCGCGGGTCACCCCGAGGGAGTCCAGCACCGCCGCCGCGTCGGCCACCAGCTCCGGAATCCGGTACGCCCCGACGTCCGCCGGCCGCGCGCCGGGCGAGTAGCCGCGCTGATCGAGCGCGTACGTGCGCAGCCCGGCGGCGTGCAGCGCGGGCGTCACCGCGTCCCACTCGCCGGAGTGCTGCGGGAAGCCGTGCAGCAGCAGGACCGGGTCACCGCCCTCGGGGCCACCGGCGCGTACCTCGAACGTCAGTCCCCGCGCATCCACCAGCATGATCGCCACCATACCGACACTCGCCCTGCTGGGCCGGGGCCCGTGGTCGGTGCTAGCGTCTGCGACGAGACAACTTCACATCCGACAGGGGAGCGCACAGCGCTGAGAGTGCGGGCCGGTGCCCGCAGACCCTCGAACCTGATCTGGGTAATGCCAGCGCAGGGAGTTCGGTCGACCTCCAGCCGCGTCGCCGTCCGGTGACCACCGGGCGCGGCGTGCGTCTTCTCCTGGTTCACCTCGACGAACTGGGAGCCAACCGTGAACCACACCGACAGCAACCGCTGGCGTACCGTCGACATCGTCGTCGCCTCGGTCATCGCCGTCACCTTCGGCGTCGTGTTCCAGCTCTGGAACATCCTCTGGAAGGGCAGCGACGGGCCGTTCGCCTTCTTCGCCCCGCTCCAGTCGGTCATGTACGGCGTCTGGCTCATCCCGGCCGTGCTGAGCGCGCTCATCGTCCGCAAGCCGGGGGCGGCGCTGCTCACCGAGACCGTCGCCTCGGCCGTCTCGGTGCTGCTCGGCTCCCCCTACGGTGCGATGGCGATCCTCCAGGGCGCGGTGCAGGGCCTGGGCGTCGAGGCGGTCTTCGCGGCCACCCGGTACCGCCTCCACCGGCCGCTCACGGCGGCGCTCGCCGGCGCGTGCGGCGGCCTCTTCGCCACGCTGTTCGACGCTCTCTACTGGTACCCCGGCACGAGCTGGACGACGTTCCGGCTGCCCTACATCGCGTTCGGCGTGCTCAGCTGTCTGCTGGTGGCCGGCCTGGGTGCGGTGGCCCTCACCCGCGCGCTGGCGAACACCGGCGTCCTGGACCGCTTCCCCGCCGGCCGCGACCGCGCCCTGGTCTGAGGCTCGCCTCGCCTCGCCCCGCCCCGGTGATCAAGGAGTTTGCGTCCGCCGGGCACGGTTTTCCGGACGCGAACTCCTTGATCACGCAGGCTGGGCCGGGAGAGGGGGTGGTGGGCGGTGAGCGGGGTGGTGCTGCGGGGGTTCGGGTGGCGGCACGGGGGACGGAAACGCTGGGCTCTGCGCGGGGTGGATCTGCGCGTGGAGAGCGGCGAGCGGGTGCTGCTGCTCGGACCCTCCGGCGCCGGTAAGAGCACGCTGCTGGCGGCGCTGGCCGGGCTGCTGCCGGAGGACTCCGGCGAGCAGGAGGGCACCGTCGAGATCGACGGGCTGGACCCGCGCAAGGCCCGCGAGCGCGTCGGCATCGTCTTCCAGGATCCGCAGACCCAGCTCGTCATGGCCCGCTCCGGCGACGACGTGGCGTTCGGGCTGGAGAACCGGGGCGTGCCCGCCGGGGAGATCTGGCCCCGCGTCGACGAGGCGCTGCGCCGGGTCGGCTTCCCGTACGACCGGGACCGGCCGACCGCCGCGCTCAGCGGCGGCGAGCAGCAGCGGCTCGCCCTGGCCGGCACGCTCGCGCTGCGCCCCGGACTGCTGCTGCTCGACGAGCCCACCGCCAACCTCGACCCGGCCGGCGCCGCGCTGATCCGCCGGGCCGTCGCGAACGCGCTCGACCCGGACACCACGATGGTCCTGGTGGAGCACCGGGTCACCGAGGCGCTGCCGCTGGTCGACCGCGTGGTGGTGCTGGAACCGGGCGGCGGGGTGCGCGCCGACGGGCCGCCCGCTGCGGTCTTCGCCGCGCACGGCGACGCGCTGGCCGCCGCCGGGGTCTGGGTGCCCGGCCACGTCACGCCACCCCGGCACGCCACCACGCCGCCCGGCGACGTGCTGCTCACCGCGGAGCGGCTCGGCCTGCCGCCCCGGCTCGACCCCACCGATCTTCGGGTACGCGCCGGCGAGGCGCTCGCCGTCCTCGGCCCCAACGGGGCCGGCAAGTCCACGCTGGCGCTGCTCCTGGGCGGCCTGCTGAAACCCGGCACGGGCGGCGTCACCGCGTCGGCGGAACTGGCCGGGCGGGACGCGCGCACTCCCCCGCACCGCTGGCGGGCGCCCGCGCTGGTACGCCGGATCGGCTCGGTGTTCCAGGACCCGGAACACCAGTTCGTCACCGCCACCGTCCGCGACGAGCTGGCGCTCGGCCCGCGCCGCACCGGGCAGCCCCAGGCAGCGGTCAGCGCCACAGTGGACGCCCTGCTGGAGCGGCTGCGGCTGGACCGGCTGGCCGGCGCCAACCCGTACACCCTCTCGGGTGGCGAGGCGCGGCGGCTGAGCGTGGCGACGGCCCTGGCCACCGCGCCCCGCCTGCTGATCTGCGACGAGCCCACGTTCGGCCAGGACCGGCGCACGTGGCTGGAACTGATCGACCTGCTCGCCGAGCTGCGCGACGCCGGGCACGGCGTGGTGGCGGTGACCCACGACGAGGACTTCGTTGCCGCGCTGGCCGACCGGACGCTCACCCTGGGGGCGTCCTCGTGATCAACGTCGAACCGGTCGCCGCGCCGGGCGCTCCGCTGGCCCGGCGCAACCCGGTGGCGAAGCTGGCCGCCGCGATGGTGTTCACGCTGATCCTGGTGGCGACGCTCGATCCGGTGGCCCCGGCCGTCGCCATCGCCGTCGAACTCGCGGTGCTGCCGCTGTTCGGCGTCCGCTACCGGGTGCTGGCCCGCCGCGCCTGGCCGCTGCTCGCCGGTGCCGTCGGCATCCTGGTCACGCTTGTGCTCTTCGCGGCCGACCGTTCCGGCCCGGTGCTGCTCCAGGCCGGGCCGGTCCTGGTCACCGAAGGGGTGCTCGTCACGGCGCTGGGCCTGGTGCTGCGGATGCTCGCGGTGGCGCTGCCCGGCATCGTCGTGTTCGCCACCACCGACCCGACCGACCTGGCCGACGCGCTGATCCAGAACGCGAAGGCGCCCGCCCGGTTCGCCATCGGCGCGCTGGCCGCGTTCCGGATGGTGCCGCTGCTGGAGCAGGAGTGGCGGATGATCAGCATGGCCCGGCGGGCCCGTGGCGTGGACGCCGGCCGCAATCCGGTGGCGAAGCTGCGGCTGTTCGGGTCGACCGCGTTCACGCTGTTGGTGGGCGCGATCCGGCGCGGTACACGGCTCGCCGTCGCGATGGACGCCCGGGGCTTCGACGCGGGTACGCCGCGCACCGTGGCCCGCCCGCAGCGCTTCACCGGCGCGGACACGCTGCTGGTCGTGGGATCGGCCCTCCTGGCCGCCGCCGCTCTGGCGACAAGCATCGCCCTGGGCACCTTCCGCCCCCTGATCGGCTGACCCCACCCTCGCCCTGCCCCGCCCCGCCCCGTTGATCATGAAGTTGACGGCACGCACGGGTTGCCCGTTTTGTCGCCGCCAACTTCATGATCGACCGGCGTCGGGGAAGATCTTGGTAGGAAATGGTCCCTATAGGGGCCGAAATCTTCCAAGATCTCTAGGGACACCGGCGGTGGGGGCGAGCGGCGGGAAGGAGAAACGCTGCCCGGGCAAGGACCCGGATGAGGGGCCTGCCCGGGCAGCGGGCGACGGGAACCGGCCTGCCGGTCAGCTCCGGCGGAACGCGTAGAAGCGGGTCTGGCCGGCGCGCTGGCTGCGCCCGGTGACCCGGGCCTGCCGCCCTGCCGGTGGGCCGGATCGGGGCGGCGTCGCGGGCGCGCTGAGCAGGACCGGAGTCTCCGGTGACGCCGAATGCGGCGCCGCGTCCAGGGACCCGGCGGACGCCACCGGCTCCGTCGGGAGCACCACTGCGGGCGGCGCGGTGAGCGCGTCGAGCGCCGGCGCGATCACCTGCGGCGAGGACTGTTTGCGGGACTTCTTCGGATTGCGCTTCGCGGGCATTCGCGGGCCTCCTGTCGTGCGGGCGCGCCGACCGGGACGCGCCGAGCGAGGACTCCGGCGCATTCCGATCACGACAGACACCGCGACCGACGGTGGCGGGGAAGGATGCGGACGCCCGGAGCAGGACGGGTCCACGGCACTCGCGGCGGTGGACCGGGCTCGGAGGTGGGGCGTCACATACGCATGCGGCAACGCTATCGCGCCACCGGCGAGTCCCGCAGCCGAATTAAGCCGAGGGACGTACGGCCACCCGCCGGTCACACCCTGTGGACACCGTCGCCCACATCCTCGACGGCCGCGATACGGTCGCAGCACGGCAGTACGGACGAGAGGTGGCGGTACGCATGGCAGAGCAGGCGACGGCGCAGATCGGGGTCACCGGTCTGGCGGTGATGGGCCGCAACCTGGCCCGGAACCTGGCCCGCAACGGCTTCGCCGTGGCGGTGCACAACCGGTCGCCGGAACGTACCCGCAGCCTGGTCGCCGAGCACGGCGACGAGGGCACGTTCGTGCCGTCGGAGTCGCTCGCGGACTTCGTCGGCTCGCTGGAGCGGCCCCGCGCGGTGATCGTGATGGTGAAGGCCGGCGCCCCGACCGACGCGGTGATCGACGAGCTGGTCCCGCTGCTGGAGGAGGGCGACATCGTCGTCGACTGCGGCAACGCGCACTTCGCCGACACCCGCCGCCGGGAGGAGGCGCTGCGCGCGCACGGGCTGCACTTCGTCGGTACCGGCGTGTCCGGCGGCGAGGAGGGCGCGCTGCTCGGCCCGAGCATCATGCCCGGCGGGTCGGCCGAGTCGTACCAGAAGCTGGGGCCGATCTTCTCCAAGATCGCCGCGCACGTGGACGGCGAGCCCTGCTGCCGGCACGTCGGGCCGGACGGCGCGGGCCACTTCGTGAAGATGGTGCACAACGGCATCGAGTACGCCGACATGCAGCTCATCGCCGAGGCGTACGACCTGTTGCGGGCCGGTCTGTCGGCGAGCCCGGCGGAGATCGCGGAGATCTTCCGGGAGTGGAACGGCGGCGAGCTGGGGTCGTTCCTCATCGAGATCACCGCCGACGTGCTCGGCCACACCGACGCGGCAACCGGTCAGGCGTTCGTCGACGTGGTGCTCGACCAGGCCGAGCAGAAGGGCACCGGCCGCTGGACCGTGCAGAGCGCGCTCGACCTGGGCATTCCGATCACCGGCATCGCCGAGGCCACGTTCGCCCGGTCGCTGTCCGGGCACGCCGGCCAGCGCGAGGCCGCCCGCCGGGTGTTCGCCGACGCGGGCGAGAAGTGGCAGGTGGACGACCGGGAGACGTTCGTCGAGGACGTGCGCCGCGCGCTGCTGGCCAGCAAGATCGTCGCGTACGCGCAGGGCTTCGACCACATCCGCGCCGGCAGCCGGGAGTACGACTGGAACATCGACCTGGGCGGCACGGCCACCATCTGGCGGGGTGGCTGCATCATCCGGGCCGGTTTCCTGGACCGCATCCGCGAGGCGTACGACGCGGAGCCGGACCTGGCGACGCTGCTCGTCGCGCCGTGGTTCGCCGAGCGGGTCAGCGCCGGCGTACCGGCCTGGCGACGGGTGGTGGCCGACGCGGCCCGGGCGGGCGTGCCGGCACCGGCCTTCGGGTCGTCGCTGGCCTACTTCGACGCGCTGCGGGCGCAGCGGCTGCCGGCCGCGCTGATCCAGGGGCTGCGGGACAACTTCGGCGCGCACACCTACCACCGGGTGGACCGGGACGGCTCGTTCCACACGCTCTGGGCGGGCGACCGCTCCGAAGTGGAGGCGTGAGCCCGGCCGGACACCTCACCAGGCCCGCTGGGCGTGCGGGTCGGGCGCCCAGCCGGCCGCCGGCTCGCCGGCCGCCAGTTCGCCGATCTCGCCGGAGCGGACCGCCGGGGTGTGCCCCAGTTCGGCGCACCACCGCTCGGCCAGCTCGGCGCACAGCCCGGCGACCGCGTCCCGGCGGTCCGGTTCCACCAGGTCGGCGGCGGCCAGGGCAGCAGTCATCTCGTACCGGAGATCGCGCATCCTCCACCCCCGTGGCGGGCGCGCACCCGGCGGCGCGCCCTGCGCCGATCGTAGAGCGCAACGCCCCGCGCCCGGCGGGAAAGCCGGATGCGGGGCGTACCGGTCGGGCCGACGTCGCAGGTCAGAAGAACCGGCGACGCCTGGCCTTCTGCGGCCGGATCAGGTCGGCGCCCTTGGTCAGCAGACGGCTCACCCCGGACGGGCCGCGACGGGCCTCCAGGGTGTGGCTGAGCCGGCGCGCGCCGGCCGCCGCCAGCGGCACGGCGACCGCCATGACCGCCCACTGCGCGATCCGCTTCTGAATCATGTGGTTCACCTCCGCGTTT
Source organism: Micromonospora sp. CMU55-4 (assembly GCF_011602315.1). Taxonomy (NCBI): domain Bacteria; kingdom Bacillati; phylum Actinomycetota; class Actinomycetes; order Micromonosporales; family Micromonosporaceae; genus Micromonospora; species Micromonospora sp. CMU55-4. The sequence continues at coordinate 26,639 of NZ_JAAOLH010000026.1, read as the reverse complement.
GCTGTCTGGAGGTATCGGTACCCAGAGCGGCGCGCCGGTAAGCCTGCCCCCTCAGGCGCCCGGGGCGACCGGGTTGGGCAGGGCGCCGCCGAAGCGGCGGTCGCGCTGGGCGTACAGCTCGCAGGCGTACCAGAGGTGGCGGCGGTCGAAGTCGGGCCAGAGCGTGTCCAGGTAGACCAGTTCGGCGTACGCGGTCTGCCAGAGCAGGAAGTTGGAGATGCGCTGCTCGCCGGAGGGGCGCAGGAACAGGTCGACCTCGGGCACCTCGGGGTGGTAGAGGTACCGCGCGACAGTCTTCTCGTTCACCTTGGCCGGGTCCAGCCGGCCGGCGGCGACGTCCCGGGCGATCCCGGCGGCGGCGTCGGCGATCTCCGCCTGGCCGCCGTAGTTGACGCAAAACTGCAGCGTCAGCGTCGAGTTGCCGCGCGACATCTCCTCGGCGGTCTGCAACTCGGAGATGACGCTCTTCCACAGCCGGCCCGCGCGGCCCGACCAGACCACCCGTACGCCCAGATCGACGAGCTGGTCGCGGCGGCGACGGATGACGTCGCGGTTGAAGCCCATCAGGAAGCGGACCTCGTCGGGCGAGCGCCGCCAGTTCTCGGTGGAGAACGCGTACGCCGACAGGTAGGGGATCCCCATCTCGATCGCGCCTTCGACGGTGTCGAAGAGGCTGTGCTCGCCCTGCTCGTGCCCCTTGGTGCGGGGCAGGCCGCGCTCCTTGGCCCAGCGGCCGTTGCCGTCCATCACGATGGCGACGTGCCGGGGCACCGCGGCGGGCGGCAGCGCCGGCGGACGGGCCCCGGAGGGGTGCGGGGTCGGCGGGACCGGCTCGCGGCGGGTCGCCCTCGTCGATCGGATCACTCGGTCATCTCCCTGTTCACACCGGCGACGGGCCCGGCGCCGGAGCGCGGCGGGGCCACATCCGGTCCCGCGCCGCCGGGCGACGGGACCGCGCCGGCCGCCGGGGCGCCCCGGTCGACCAGCGGCAGCGAGCGTAGCGCGCGTTCCAGATGCCACTGGAGGTGCGCCGCGACCAGCCCGCTGCACTCCCGGCGTACGCCGGTCTCGGCCGCGTCGGCGTACCCCCAGTCGCCGGAGGTCAGCGCGGACATCAGCTCCAGCGTGGCGGGCGCGGGGTGGGCGGCGCCGGGGGGCCGGCAGTCCGGGCAGACGGCGCCGCCGGCCGGTACGGAGAACGCGCGGTGCCGGCCCGGCTCGCCGCAGACCGCGCAGGCGGCGAGCGCCGGCGCCCAGCCGGCGAACGCCATGCCGCGCAGCAGGTACGCGTCGAGCACCAGCGTGGTGGCGTGCTCGCCGCGGGCCAGCGACTTCATCGCGCCAAGGGTGAGCTGGAACAGCCGCAGCGACGGTTCGCGCTCGACCGGGGTGAGCCGCTCGGCGGTCTCGGCGATCGCGCTGGCGGCCGTGTAGCGGGGGTAGTCGCCGAGGAACCGTTTTCCGTACAGCTCGATCGCCTCGACCTGGCTGACGGTGTGCAGCGAGCTGCCCTGGTTGCCCTTGGGGTCACCGGCGAGCTGGAGGTCGACGTGCCCGAACGGCTCCAGCCGGGCGCCGAACCGGCTCGTGGTGCGCCGCACGCCCCGGGCCACCGCGCGCAACCGGCCGTGCCGGCGGGTGAACAGCGTGATGATCCGGTCGGACTCGCCCAGCTTCTGCACACGCAACACCACCGCGTCGTCGCGGTAGAGCTGTCGGCGGTACCCGGCCATCAGGCCATTCTCCCTCCGGGTGCGATCTCAGGGTCGGCTCGGGGTGGACCGGCGGGCGATCCCCGATGTGCCGGGCGCCGGGCCGGACCTAGTGTGCTGGCCATGGCTTCGCTCCGTACCGCGGTGGCCGCGACCGCTGCCGCCACGCTCATCGTTCTCTCCGGGTGTGACACCCTCTCGTTCCGCCGGCTCGACTACGACCACACCGAGCAGGCGAAGATCACCCGGATCACCGTGACGGAAGACGGCTCCGGGGACGTCGTGGTCCGGGCCAACGGCCCGGCCGACCAGGTACGGATCAAGCGCGTCGTCCGCTACCAGGGCGACGAGCCGACCAGCCGGTACGAGATCAAGGGCGACGAACTCGTGCTGCCCACCGACTGCGGTCACCGGTGCAGCATCTCCTGGGAGGTGACCGCGCCGCCCGGCGTGGCGGTGAAGGGCGGGACCGCCTCGGGCAACGTCGACCTGACCGAGATCGGGGCGGTGGAGTTCACGCTCAGCTCCGGCGACCTGACCATCCGGGGCGCCACCGGAGAGGTCCGCGCGTCGTCCACGTCCGGCAACATCCGGGTGGTCGAGGCGGCCCGCCCGGTGCGGTTGCGGGCCCGTTCCGGCGACATCGAGGCCCGGCGCCTCGCCTCCGCGGTCGACGCCGAGACCACCTCCGGCAACGTCGTCGTGGAACTGGACCAGCCCGCTCCGGCCCGGCTGCACGCCACCAGCGGGGACGTGGACCTGGCCGTGCCGGCCGGCCGCTACCGGGTGCGGGCCGAGGCGAGATCCGGGGACACCGACGTGACGGTGACCGACGACCCGGGCGCGTCAGTGCTGCTGGACGTCTCCGCCACCAGCGGGAACGTGACGGTCACCAGCCGCTGAGCGCGGTCAGTCGGCGGCCGGGGCGTCCCGCCGGTGGCCGCCCGCGCCCGGCGGCGGGTCGTCCGCCCGGTCCACCGCGCGGCGCGGCGACGGGATCCGGGCGCCGGCGCCCACCAGCCCGTCCTGGGCGCCGGCGGGAGCCGGGCTGGCCGGGGCGGCCGCCGCCCGCTCCGCCACGGTCCGCCGCGGCCTGCCGGGAAGCAGTTCCGGGGTACGCCGGGCGGCCACGTCCTCGACCCAGCCGACCATCAGCGTCACCACGCCGACCAGCGCGAAGACCAGCCCCACCCGCAGCCACAGGCCGACCGGGTCGCGTGGCGACCAGCCGACCAGGCCGACGAGCGGGGTGAGCGCCACCACGAACGGCATGTGCCAGAGGTAGATGGTCAGCGCGCGCCGGTTCACCACCGTCACCGCGCGGCCGAGCGCCGGCAGGCGGTCGACCCAGGTCACCCCGGTCGGCGCGCGGCCGATCGCGACCAGGATGAACGCGGCCGACCAGAGCGCGTTACCGAGCGGGATGTCGTTGATGTCGTACCCGCGCGGGCCGGGATGGGTGAAGATCCAGGCCAGGCCGGCCGCGCCGACGACGGCGGCCACCGGCAGCAGCACCCGGTTGCGCATCCGGCGCAGCAGCCCGTCGTGGTGGGCGAAGCCGAGCAGCCAGGCGCCGAAGTAGAGGCCGAACTCGCGCAGCACCGTCGGCGGGTTCGCCAGGATGCCGGCCTCGATCGCGACCAGGAGCAGGTACGGCGCGGCCAGCGTGGGCAGCGGCGCCCGGCGGAACAGCCACAGCACGAACGGTGAGGCGAGCACGAACCACAGGTAGTCCCGCAGGTACCAGATCGGGCTGAGCGCCAGCCCGCCCCAGTAGTTGGCCGGTGGGTCACTGATCGGGAACAGCCAGAGCAGCACCTTCGGGCCGAACGCCAGCCCGGTGAGCAGCATGGCCGGCACGAAGACGGCGGCGACCACCCACAGCGACGGCAGCAGCCGGCGCAGCCGCCGCCCGACCGCGCCCACCCCGCTGCGGTCCAGCGACGCGGCCATCAGCGACCCGGCCAGGGCGAACATCACCGACATCGCCGGGAACACCAGCGTGAGCGTGGCGTAGCCGGTGACGTGGTACGTGACGACTCGGAGGATGGCCAGGAAGCGCAGCAGGTCCAGATAGCGGTTTCGCATCAGCTCGCGGCGGGGTCCGGGGGCAGAGACAATGGTCCCTACCCTGCTCCCGGACACCTCGAAACAACCACAGACGCCTATGAAAAGTGAGATGTCCCATAGGCCTGACTGATCCTGATCACCCGTCGCCGAGCACGCCCGGCCGAGGGCTCAGAAGCCGAGCTTGCGCAGCTGCTTCGGGTCGCGTTGCCAGTCCTTCGCCACCCGTACGTGCAGGTCGAGGTAGACCCGGGTGCCGAGCAGCTCCTCGATCTGCCGCCGGGCGGTGGTGCCGACGTGCTTGAGGCGGCTGCCCCGGTGGCCGATGACGATGGCCTTCTGGCTCGACCGCTCGACGTACACGTCGGCGTAGATCTTGGTGAGGTTGCCCTCCGGGATCATCTCCTCGACCACCACCGCGATGGAGTGCGGCAGCTCGTCGCGTACGCCCTCCAGCGCCGCCTCGCGGACCAGCTCCGCCACCAGGACCTGCTCCGGGTCGTCGGTGAGCATGTCGTCCGGGTAGAGCTGCGGAGACTCCGGCAGGTAGCCGGTCATCACGTCGACGAGCGTGTCGACCTGGTGCCCGGAGACGGCACTGACCGGCACCACGGCGGCGAACTCGCCCAGCTCGCTGACCGCGAGCAACTGCTCGGCCAGCCGCTTCTTGTCCACCAGGTCGGTCTTCGTCACCACCGCCAGCACGGTGGCCTTCAGGCTCGCCAGCTCGCCGGTGATGAAACGGTCGCCCCGGCCGACCGGCTCGTTCGCCGGCACGCACAGGCCGATCACGTCGACCTCGCTCCACGTCTCCCGGACCAGGTCGTTGAGGCGCTCCCCCAGCAGCGTGCGGGGGCGGTGCAGGCCCGGGGTGTCGACAAGCACGAGCTGCGAGTCCGGCCGGTGCAGCACCGCCCGGATGATGTGCCGGGTGGTCTGCGGCTTGTTCGAGGTGATCGCGATCTTGGTGCCGACGATCGCGTTCGTGAGCGTCGACTTGCCGGCGTTCGGCCGCCCGACGAAACAGGCGAAACCGGCCCGGTAGGGACGCGCCTCAGGCGTGGTCACTCGACCACCGTGCCGAGCACGGCGCCGTCCGGCGCGGCCACGTGGATCGGCGCGTCGGCGGACAGGTCACGCACCGCCGCGTGCCCCGCCCCGTCCAGCGTCGACGCCTCGGTCACCACCACAGCGGCCTCCAGCCGGCTCGCGCCCGCCGCCACCGCCGAAGCGACAGCCAGCTGGAGCGCGGTGAGCGTCAACGACGGCAGCGCCACGCTCGCCGCCGCGTACGTCCGGCCGTCCTGGTCGCGGACCGCGGCGCCCTCCACTGCCGCCACCCGGCCCCGCGCGCCCCGGGCCAGCACGACGAGCTTGGCGTCCTCGGCGCTCAGCTCGGCCGGATCAGCCGGGGTGGGCAGGGCGGCGGGCACGGCGGGTGTCTCAGGCATCGGCGGATTGCCTCTCCTCGGAACGGTTGTTGTCGCCACGGGAATCGGGCGGGTCGTTTCGGTTCGCGCCCTCCGGCGCGTCGCCCCGGTCGACGCGGCTCACCAGAACCGTGTCGATCCGGTTGCGCCGGCCGGTGGTGCCCTCGGCCATCAGCCGCAGGCCGGCCACCTCGGCCTCGGCGCCCGGGATGGGCACCCGGCCGAGCGCCTGCGCCAGCAGGCCACCGACCGTCTCCACCTCGTCGGTGGGCAGCTCGGTGTCGAACAGCTCGCCCAGATTCTCCACCGGCAGCCGCGCGGTCACCCGCACGGCCCCGTCCGGCAGATGCTCGACCGGCGGGCGCTCGACATCGTACTCGTCGGTGATCTCCCCGACGATCTCCTCCAGGATGTCCTCGATGGTGACCAGCCCACCGGTGCCGCCGTACTCGTCGACCACGATGACCAGGTGGTTGCGGGCCGCCTGCATCTCCGAGAGCAGGTCGTCCACCGGCTTGGACTCCGGCACGAACGTGGCCGGGCGCATCAGCTCGGCCACCGGCATCTGCCGGGCGCCCTGGTCGCCCTGCACCCGCCGGATCAGGTCCTTGAGGTAGAGCACGCCGAGCACGTCGTCGACGTTCTCGCCGATCACCGGGATGCGGCTGAACCCGGAGCGCAGGAACAACGCCAGCGCCTGGGCGAGCGTCTTGCGCTCCTCGATCCACACCATCTCGGTACGCGGCACCATCACCTCGCGCGCGATGGTGTCGCCGAGCGCGAAGACCGAGTGGATCATCTGGCGCTCGCCGTGCTCCACCACGCCGCGCTGCTCGGCCAGGTCGACCAGCTCCCGCAGCTCCACCTGGGTCGCGAACGGCCCCTCGCGGAAGCCCTTGCCCGGGGTGACCGCGTTGCCGATCAGGATCAGCAGCGACGCCAGCGGGTTGAGCGCGCGGCCCAGCCAGCGCACCAGCGGCGCGACCGCGCGGCCGACCGCGTACGCGTGCTGGCGGCCGATCGTGCGCGGCCCGACCCCGACCACCACGAAGCTCACCACCGTCATGGCGCCGGCGGTCACCAGCGCCGCCCGCCAGCCCGCGCCGAACGTGTCCACAGCCACCAGCGCGACCAGCGTGGTGGCGGTCAGCTCGGCCAGCAGCCGCAGCAGGAGCAGCAGGTTCAGATGGCGGACCACGTCACCGGCGACCACCTGCAGGGCCCGCCCGCCGCGCGCCCCGTCCCGGGTCAGCTCCGCGGCGCGGGCCGGGGAGACCGCTGCGAGCGCCGCCTCGGTCATCGCGATCAGGCCGGCGAGGACCACCAGCCCGGCGGCGAAGACCAGGAGTTGAAGATCGGGCAGGCCGGCGGGCGCGCGGACCGCCGCCAAGGTGTCCATCACCGCGACCGGGTCGACCGCCAGCTGGCCAGCAGCCGGGCCTGGAGACCGAACATCTCCCGCTCCTCCTCGGGCTCGGCGTGGTCGTAGCCGAGCAGGTGCAGCACGCCGTGCACGGTGAGCAGGTGCAGCTCGTCGGCCGCCGAGTGCCCGGCCACGGCGGCCTGCTTGGCCGCCACCTCCGGACAGAGCACGATGTCGCCGAGCAGGGCCGGCTCACCGCCGGCCGGGGCGCTCTCGCCCGGGCCGTGGTCGACGCTGCCCTCGTCCATGGGGAAGGCGAGCACGTCGGTCGGGCCGTCGCCGCCCATCCAGCGGTGGTTCAGCTCCGACATGTACTCGATGTCGACGAGCAGCACGGACAGCTCGGCGAGGGGGTTGACCCCCATCTCGTCGAGGGCGTGCCGCGCGACGGCGAGCACGGCGTCGGTGTCGACCTCGACACCCGACTCGTTGGCGATCTCGATGGACAACTGTCTTCCTCTGATGGTGTGACGGCTTGCGCCGGTGGTCAGCGGCGCCGGCCGGCCCGGCCGCCCTGGGCGGTCCGCCCGGGTACGGCGTGCACGCTCTGGGCCTGCTGGTTCTCCCGCTCGGCGTCCCAGCGGGCGTACGCGTCGACGATCTCACCCACCAGCTTGTGGCGGACCACGTCGGAGCTGGAGAGCTGGGCGAAGTGCACGTCCTCGACGTTGTTCAGGATCTCCCGGACCACGCGCAGGCCGCTGGTCGTCCCGCCGGGAAGGTCCACCTGGGTGACGTCACCGGTGACGACGATCTTGGAGCCGAAGCCGAGCCGGGTGAGGAACATCTTCATCTGCTCGGGCGTGGTGTTCTGCGCCTCGTCCAGGATGATGAACGCGTCATTAAGCGTGCGGCCCCTCATGTATGCCAGCGGCGCGACCTCGATCGTGCCGGCGGCCATCAGCTTCGGGATGGTCTCCGGGTCGAGCATGTCGTGCAGCGCGTCGTAGAGCGGGCGCAGGTAGGGGTCGATCTTCTCGTTCAGGGTGCCGGGCAGGAAGCCCAGCCGTTCCCCCGCCTCGACCGCCGGGCGGGTCAGGATGATCCGGTTGACCTGCTTGGCCTGCAGCGCCTGCACTGCCTTCGCCATCGCGAGGTAGGTCTTGCCGGTACCGGCCGGGCCGATCCCGAAGACGATGGTGTGCGCGTCGATCGCGTCGACGTACTTCTTCTGCCCGAGCGTCTTGGGACGGATGGTGCGGCCGCGCCGGGAGAGGATGTTGAGCGTCAGAACCTCGGCGGGCCGCTCGGCGCCGCCCTGCTCGAGCATGCCGACGGTACGCCGTACCGCGTCTGTGGTCAGGGTCTCGCCTTTCTCGATCAGTTCGAGCAGCTCACTGAAGAGACGCTCGGCGAGGGCGTTGTCGGCGGGCGCGCCGGTGATGGTGATCTCGTTGCCGCGCACGTGGACGTCGCTGTTGACCGAACGCTCGACGAGTCGCAGGATCTCGTCGCCCGCGCCGAGCAGGTTCACCATGATCTTCTGGTCTCCGACCGTGATCCTGGTCTGCACGCGCGGCGTGCCGGGAGGTGGGGTGCCGGTCATAGGTCGGGCCGTCGGGCCCTGCGCCACCTGCTCTCCGCTTCTCTGTGCCGGGCCCTGCTGGCGCGGCGTACGGTTACCTCCCATCGTATCGGGTCGGCACCGCGCACACCGCGCCCATTTCCGGCGCTCGGCGATCAGTCACCGGCGCGGAAGTCGTACCCGTCGAAGGTCTCCTGGCGGCGGGTGAAGCGGTAGGTCGCCCAGTGCATCCGGACCACCACGCCGTGCTCGTCGCGCGTGAGCCGCAGCAGCTCCCCCACCTCCCGGCCGGAGACCGTGCGGAACACGTCCGGCCGGTCCGGCAGCGGCGCGAACACCGCAGGCGGCTTCCCGGCCGGGTCGTCCGCGCCCCGGGCCCGCAGCGTCTCGTCGTGCCAGGAGAAGACGTACTCGAAGCCCTCGCCCCACCAGCGGCCCAGCATGCCGCGCAGGTGCGCCGGCGCGGGCGGGCCGGGACGCCACGGCTCGATCTCCGCCGGGTCGTGCTCGGCGGCGGCGGCGAGCAGCCGGTGCGCCAGGTCGAACACCTCCACGCCGGCGCCGGACGAGCCGAGCACCGCGGCGCCCATCGCCCCGGCGGTGCCCTGCCCGCCGCGCCGCCCGTAGACGGCGGCGAGGAATCCGGGCATCGCGCCGTCGTGCCCCACGTGGGTCACCCGCTCGGGCTGCGGCACCAGGATCAGCCCGAGGCCGAAGCCGGCCGTCCAGACCGACTCGTCGGTGGTGGTGAGCGGCCAGCGCATCTCCTCGACGGTGGCCGCGGCGAGCACCGCGCCGTCCGGGTCGAGCGCCGCCGGGTCGGCCAGGAAGGCGGCCCACCGGGCCATGTCCGGCGCGGTGCTCCAGAGCTGGGCTGCGGGGGCCACCGCGCCGAAGTCGGCCGGTGGCTCCGGGTGGGCCTCGTCGGAGTACGCGTCGACCAGGAACCCGGTCGCGGCACGCTCGGTCGGGGCCGGACCGGTGGCGGTCAGCCCGAGCGGGGCGAGGACCCGGTCGGCCAGCACCTCGGCCCAGGTCCCGCCGCGCAGCCGGGCCACCATCTCGCCCAGGAGGGCCATGCCGAGGTTGGAGTAGTGGAAGCGCCGCCCGGTGGGCAGCACCCGCTCGACCCGGGCCAGATCGGCCAGCAGCTCCTCCACGGCCGGGGCGCGCAGGCTGTCCCACACGTCGCCGTGGGGCTCGCGTTGCAGGCCGGCGGTGTGCGACAGCAGCCGGCGTACGGTCAGCTCGCCGTGCGCCGGCAGGTCGAGGTGCCGCCCGACCGGGTCGTCCAGGTCGAGCAGGCCCTCGTCGCGGCACTGCATGACGAGTACCGCGGTGAACGTCTTGGTGACCGAGCCGATCCGGAACACCGTCTCCGGCCCCAGCGGGGTGTCGTTGCCGGTGTCGCCCACGGCGCAGGTCCAGAGCGGCCGGTCGGCGCGGTGCAGGGCGGCCGACACCGCCGGGATCCGCCCGGTGGCCTGCGCCTGGCGCACCATCCGGCCGAGCCGGTCGGACACGTCGGTCATCGGCAGAGCATCGGGCCGAGCGGCGCGCCGCCGAGCAGGTGGGCGTGCACGTGGAAGACCTCCTGGCCGCCGTACGGGCCGGTGTTGAACATCAGCCGGAACCCGTCCACGGTCAGGCCCTCCTCCTCGGCCACCACGGCGGCGGTCTGGAGCACCTCCCCGGCCAGTTCGGGCGCGCCCTGGGCCAGCGTGGCCACGTCGGCGTAGTGCTCCTTCGGGATCACCAGCACGTGCGTGGGCGCCTTCGGGTCGATGTCCCGGAAGGCCAGGGTGGTGGCGGTCTCGCGGACGATGGTGGCCGGAATCTCCCCGGCGACGATCCGGCAGAAGAGGCAGTCCATCGCAGCAGTGTAAGGAGGGGCCCCCGCTTAACGCCTCCGGCATGGGAAGGGGCCCTTCTTAACACCCCGGGCCGGTGCGGCAGGATGGCCGCCATGGCGGGACGGGCGGTGCTGGTGACGGGGGCCTCGCGGGGCATCGGGCGGGCGGTGGCGCGAGCGTTCGCCGCAGGTGGGGACCGGGTGGCGATCCACCACCGGGACTCCGCCGAGCTGGCGGAGCGGCTGCGCGCCGAGCTGCCCGGCGACGGGCACGTGGTGGTACGCGCCGACCTGGCCGACCCCGACGCGGTACGCGCCATGGTGGACGAGGCGGCCCAGCGGCTCGGTGGCCTCGACGTGCTGGTGAACAACGCCGGTGTGTTCGGGCCGGCCGATCCCCCGCACCCGGTCTTCGAGAGCAGCTACGAGCAGTGGCGGGCGCGGTGGCGGGAGGTGCTCGACACCAACCTGGTCGGCGCGGCGAACGCGGCCTGGTGCGCCGCGCAGCACATGCGCGACAGTGGGGGCCGGATCGTCAACGTCTCGTCCCGGGGCGCGTTCCGGGGCGAGCCGGCCAACCCGGCGTACGGGGCCAGCAAGGCCGGGATGAACGCGATGGCCCAGTCGCTGGCGGTGGCCCTGGCGCCGTACGGCATCGGGGTGGCCTGCGTGGCGCCCGGCTTCGTCGAGACGGACATGACCAACGAGCACCTGAAGGCAGAGCGGGGCGAGGCGGTACGCGCGCAGTCCCCGTTCCACCGGGTGGCGCGTCCGGAGGAGATCGCGGCGGCGGTGCACTGGCTGGCGAGCCCCGAGGCCGAGTGGGCCTCAGGAACGATCATCGACCTGAACGGCGCTTCCTACCTCCGCTCCTGACCCACCCTCCCCCGCTACCAGTGGGTCAGGCGGGTGGCCAGGACTGTCAGGGCGGCCACGCCTGCTGTGGACGTACGCAGCACCGACGGGCCCAGGCGGACCGTGCGGGCGCCCGCCTCGGCGAACGTGGCCAGCTCGTGGTCGGCGATGCCGCCCTCCGGGCCGACCACCAGGACGATCTCCCCGGCCGTCGGCAGGTCGACTGTGGTCAGCCGGTCCTGCGCGCCCTCGTGCAGCACGAACGCGGCGGCCGCGCCGGCGATCCGGCGGGCCACCGTGGCGGTCGACTCGTCCGGGGCGCCGGCCACCACCGGCAGCCACGGGCGGCGGGCCTGCTTGGCCGCCTCCCGGGCGGTGGCCACCCACTTCTGCCGGGCCCGTACGCCCCGGTCGCCGCGCCACTGCGCCACCGAGCGGGACGCCGCCCACGGCACGATCTCGTCCACCCCGACCTCGGTCATCGCCTGCACGGCGAGTTCACCCCGGTCGCCCTTGGCGATGCCCTGCACCACGACGAGCCGCGGGACGGGCGCGTCCGCGTACCCCCGGCTGGTGACGCGCAGGTCGAGCGTGCCCCGGCCGACGGCGGTGACCACCGCGGCGGCGGTGCCGCCCCGGCCGTCGGCGAGCAGCAGCTCCTCACCGGCCCGCAGCCGCTGCACGGTGGCCGCGTGGTGGCCCTCCGGGCCGTCCAGCGTCAGCGTGTCACCGGTGGGCAGCGCCTCGACCAGGAACAGCGGGGCGGACACCTCAGGCGTGCCCGTTGAAGGCGTCGCGCATCCGGGAGAAGAAGCCGCCCTGCTTGGTCAGCTCGGCGACCTCCTCGCCGCGGGTCTTGGCGAAGTCGCGCAGCATCCGCTCCTGGTCGGCGTCGAGCTTGGTCGGGGTACGCACGTCCAGGTGCACGTAGAGGTCACCCCGGCCGGTGCCGCGCAGGTGCGGTACGCCCCGGGCGCGCAGCCGCAGCGTGCTGCCGGGCTGGGTGCCGGGCTTGACGTCGACGGTCTCCTCGCTGTCCAGCGTCTTGATGGTCAGCCGGGTGCCGAGCGCGGCGGCGGTCATCGGCACCGTCACCCGGCAGTGCAGGTCGTCGCCCTTGCGGGAGTAGACGTCGTGCGGCCGCTCGTGGATCTCCACGTAGAGGTCGCCGGCGGTGCCGCCGCCCGGGCCGACCTCGCCCTGCTGGGCCAGGCGGATCCGCATGCCGTCCTCGACGCCGGCCGGGATCTTGACGGTCAGCGAGCGGCGGGTACGCACCCGGCCCTCACCGGCGCAGGTCGGGCAGGCATGCGGGATGGTGGTGCCGTAGCCCTGGCAGACGGTGCACGGCCGGGCGGAGACCACCTGGCCGAGGAACGTGCGCTGCACCGACTGCACCTCGCCCCGGCCGGCGCACGCCTCGCAGGTGGCCAGGTGGGTGCCGGCGGCGGTGCCGGCGCCGGAGCAGGTGGTGCAGAGCACCGCGGTGTCGACGGTGATCGGCGCCTCGACGCCGAACGCGGTCTCGTTGAGGTCCAGTTCCAGGCGCAGGATCGCGTCCGCGCCGGGCCGGGTGCGCGGCCGGGGTCCCCGGCTGCCGCCCGCCGCGCCGCCGAAGAACGCGTCCATGATGTCCTGGAAGCCGACGAACGGACCGGCGCCGCCGGGCCCGCCCGGGCCGCCCATGCCACCGCCGCCGGGGGCGAGCGGGTCGCCGCCGAGGTCGACGATCTGCCGTTTCCGGTCGTCCGAGAGGACCTCGTACGCGGCGTTGATGTCCTTGAACTTCTCCTGGGCCTCCGGGTCCGGATTGACGTCCGGGTGGTACTGCCGCGCCAGCTTGCGGTAGGCGCGCTTGATCTCGTCGTCGGAGGCTTCCCGGCTCACGCCGAGAATGCCGTAGTAGTCCCTGGCCACTGCGTTAGGTGTCCTCATGTTCGTCTCGCGTCGCTCCGGTCGTCGGCCGCAACCGGCCGTCGGCCCTGACTGGTCAGTTCTGGGCCAGCAGTTCGCCCACGTAGCGTGCCACGGCCCTCACCATGGCGATATTGCCGGGGTAGTCCATCCGGGTCGGCCCGAGCACGCCGAGCCCACCGACGATGGTGCTGCCCGGTCCGTAGCCGGTGCTGACCACCGAGGCGGCCCGCAGGTTGTCGAACTCGTTCTCGTCGCCGATCAGCACGCGGGTGGTGCTCGGCTCGGTCTCGCCGATCAGTTTGAGCAGCACTACCTCTTCTTCGAGCGCCTCCAGGATCGGCCGCAGCGAGCCCTGGAAGTCGAGCAGGCCGCCCCGGGTGAGGTTGGCCTGGCCGGCCAGCGCGAGGCGCTCCTCGTGCCGTTCCACGAGCGTCTCCAGCAGCACCGTGGACAGCGTGGTCATGGCCGGGCGCAGGTGCGGCGCGGACTCATCCACCAGGGCCTGCACCAGCGGCGGCGTCTCGGAGAGCTGGCTGCCGACGAGCTTCTCGTTCACCAGCCGGCGCAGGTCGGTCACGTCGTCGGCGGGAACCGGGGCGGGCAGCTCGACGAGCCGCTGCTCGACCCGGCCGGTGTCGGCGATCATGACGACCATCAGCCGGGTGGTGGAGATCGGCACGAGTTCCAGGTGACGCACCTTGGACCGGGCCAGGCTCGGGTACTGCACCACGGCGACCTGCCGGGTGAGCTGGGCGAGCAGCCGGACCGTGCGGTGCACCACGTCGTCCAGGTCGACCGCGCCGACCAGGAAGCGCTCGATGGCGCGGCGCTCGGCGGGGCTGAGCGGCTTGACCCGGGAGAGCCGGTCCACGAAGAGGCGGTAGCCGCGGTCGGTGGGCACCCGGCCGGCGCTGGTGTGCGGCTGCCGGATGTAGCCCTCCTCCTCCAGCACCGCCATGTCGTTGCGCACCGTGGCCGGGGAGACGCCGAGCTGGTGCCGCTCGACCAGGGCCTTGCTGCCCACCGGCTCCTGCGTGGCGACGTAGTCCTCGACGATCGCGCGCAGCACGGCAAGTTTGCGGTCGTCGAGACCCATGTCCCCACCTCCTGACACACCTCGGCCGGGCCGGCACGCGGCATCCGCCGGGCGGCTGGCACTCGACTGTAGCGAGTGCCAGTCTACGTCGGCACCCCCACCGACGCGATGATCGCCTGACGGACCTGCGGTGCGGCCCACCACACCGCGCGGCACGCCAGGGCCGAACAGCCGGTCACGCTCGGTCTGTGTCGCCCTGGTGCGACTTGCCCGCTGGCCCTACCGTGACCTCCATGACTGAACCTCCTCGCCCTCCCGGAGCAGGGGACTCCGGCCCCCAGCCCGACCCGTCGGCGCCCTACGGCTCCGGCGAGCCGCCCACCGCTCCACTGTCCGGCGCGCCGGGCGCGGGCGGGTATCCCCCGCCCGGTGACTATCCGCCCCCGGGCGGCTACCCGCCCCCCGGTGCCCAGCCTCCGCCGGGCGGCTACCCGCCCCCTGGTGGTTACCCCCCGCCGGCCGGCGCGCCGGGCTACGGCGCCGGTGGCGGCTATCCCGGCGGTGGCGGCTACGGCCCGGCCGGGTACGCCAACAACGACGAGAAGACCTGGGCCCTGGTGGCGCACTTCGGTGGCGCCGCGGGCGTCATCATCGGTGGCGGTCTGCTCGGCTGGGTCGCCCCGCTGATCGCGATGATGACCCGCGGCCAGCAGTCGCCGACCGTACGCGCCCACGCGGTCGCGGCGCTGAACTTCCAGATCACCTGGACCATCGCCAGCGTCCTCGCCTGGGTGATCACGGTCATCACCTGCGGGATCCTGTTCTTCGTCCCGATGCTGGTCTGGCTGGTGCCGTTGATCTTCGGGATCATCGGCGGGGTCAAGGCCAACGAGGGTGTGCTCTACCGCTACCCGATGACCTACAACTTCGTGAAGTGACACCGCCGGCCGGCCGAGGGGGCGGCCGGCCGGCGCCGGTCACGGCAGCAGGTCGCGTACCACCGCGTCGGCCAGCAGCCGTCCGCGCAGCGTCAGCACCACAAGCCCCCGCGCGTACGCCCCGGCGTCGAGCAGCCCGGCGTCCCGGGCCCGCTCGGCGCCCGCCCGGCCGGGCTCGTCCAGCACGTCCAGCGGCAGCCCGGAGGCGAGCCGCACCCGCAGCATCACGTCCTCCATGTGCTGCTCGTCCGCGCTGAGCACCTCCCGGGCCAGTGCCGGCGAGGCGCCCTCGGCCAGCCGCGCCGCGTACGCGCTCGGGTGTTTGACGTTCCACCAGCGCACGCCGCCGACGTGGCTGTGCGCCCCCGGGCCCAGGCCCCACCAGTCGGCGCCGGTCCAGTAGAGCAGGTTGTGCCGGCACGCCGCCGCCGCCGAGCGGGCCCAGTTCGACACCTCGTACCAGGAGAAGCCGGCTGCGCCGAGCGCCGCCTCCGCGGCCAGGTAGCGGTCCGCCGCCACGTCGTCGGAGGGGTACGGCAGCTCGCCCCGGCGCATCCGCGCGGCCAGCCGGGTGCCGTCCTCCACGATCAGGGCGTACGCGCTGACGTGGTCCACCCCCGCGTCGACCACCTGGGCCAGCGAGGCGGCGAAGTCGTCTGCCGTCTCGCCCGGCGTGCCGTAGATCAGGTCCAGGTTCACGTGCTCGAACCCGGCGTCGCGCGCCTCCAGCGCGGCGGCGGTGGCCCGGCCCGCGCTGTGCCGCCGGTCCAGCACCGCGAGCACCCCGGGCGCGGCGGACTGCATGCCCAGCGAGATCCGGGTGTAGCCGGCCGCCCGCAGCGTCTTGAGCGACTCCGGGGTCACCGACTCCGGGTTGGCCTCGGTGGTCACCTCCGCGTCGGCGGCCAGCCCCCAGACGCGGTCGATGCCGTCGAGGATCCGGGCCAGGTCGTCGGCGGGCAGCAGGGTCGGCGTGCCGCCGCCGACGAAGACGGTGTCGACCCGCTGCGGCGGCGAGTCGCCCAGCACCCGGGCGGCCAGCGCCAGCTCGGCCAGCACCGAGTCGGCGTACGTCTCCCGGCTCGCCCCGCCGCCCAGCTCGGAGGCGGTGTACGTGTTGAAGTCGCAGTAACCGCACCGGCTGGCGCAGAACGGCACGTGGACGTACACGCCGAAGCCGCGCGCGCCGACGGCGCGACGGGCGGTGGCGGGCAGCGATCCGTCGCGCGGGACGGGTTCGCCTTCTGGAAGGACGCCGGGCATGGCCACTAGTGTGCCCGGCATGACCTCTCCGGACGCTCTCGTGCGAGTCGCCACGGCCCGTGGGGTGACGACACTCACCCTGGACAGCCCGCACAACCGCAACGCGCTCTCCACGCCCCTGATGACCCAGCTGCTGGCCGGGCTCGCCGACGCGGTCGCCGACGACGCGGTACGCGCGATCGTGCTCGACCACACCGGCCCGGTCTTCTGCTCCGGCGCCGACCTGAAGGAGACCGCCGCCGCGTACGCCAGTGGCACGGTGCCCGCCGGGATGCTCGGCGACGTGCTGGTGGCGGTGCGGGAGTGCCCGAAGCCGGTCGTCGCGAAGGTCGCCGGGCCGGCCCGGGCCGGCGGGCTGGGCCTGATCGCCGCCGCCGACCTGGCGGTCTGCGCGCAGGAGGCGACGTTCGCGTTCACCGAGGTGCGGATCGGGGTGATCCCGGCGGTGATCTCGGCGACCGTGCTGCCCCGGCTGGACCAGCGGGCCGCCGCCGAGCTGTACCTGACCGGCGACACGTTCGACGGCCGCCGCGCCGCCGAGGTCGGCCTGGTCACCGCCGCGGTGCCGGCCGACGAGCTGGACGCCGCCGTCGAGCGCTACTGCGCCTCGCTGGTCAGGGGCGCGCCGGGGGCGCTGGCCGGGGCGAAGGAGCTGCTGCGCCGGCCCGCCGCGACTGACCTGCGGGCCGAGATCGCCGAGTTGGCGGCGCTGTCCACCGGGTACTTCCTCTCCGACGAGGGGCGTGAGGGCGTCATGGCGTTCCGGGAGAAGCGACCCGCCGCCTGGGTGCCCGCCGGAGACTGAGGTGCGCGGCGGGGCCCGGCTGGTCACCTTCGGTGGTGGCGGGCCCCGCCCGGCGGCACGGCGCCGGTCACGTGGTGGCGGGACGGCCACTCGGCCGAGACGCGGCGGCGCGGGGCCGACGTACGCTTGTCGGACTGTCGGGACAGGGGGTGCGGGTGCGGACGCGAGCGGCGATCGTGGCATCTGGTGTTGCGGTGTGCGTACTGGCGCTGCTCGCGGTCTATGTCGTGACCAAGCAGTTCGGCGAGCACCTGCGGCTCCCCCTGGCCAGCCGGACCTGCACGGTGCAGGCCGACGGCGAGGTGGTGCTCGGCGCCGACCAGATGGCGAACGCGGCGACCATCGCGGCCATCGGCATGCAGCGCCGGATGCCCGAGCGGGCGGTGGTGGTGGCGCTGGCGACCGCGTACCAGGAGTCGCACCTGCGCAACATCGCGCACGGCGACCGCGACTCGCTCGGCCTGTTCCAGCAGCGCCCGAGCCAGGGCTGGGGCACCCCGGAACAGGTCCAGGACCCGCGGTACGCGGCGAACAAGTTCTACGCCGCGCTGAAGAAGGTCAAGGGCTGGGAGCGGATGCGGGTCACCGACGCCGCCCAGCGGGTGCAGCGGTCGGCCTTCCCCGAGGCGTACGAGAAGTGGGCCGACGAGTCGGAGGTCCTGACCCGCGCGTTGCTCGGCCACGCGACCGGCGCGGTGGCCTGCACGGTGAGTTCGCCGCCGACGATGCGCGGGCCGGCCGCCGCCAGCGCCGTGCTGGAGAGCCTGTCGCTGGACTGGGGGCTGCCCCGGCTGGCCACGGCGACGGACCTGACCGCGCTCACCGTGCCGGCGGGCGACGACCGCAACGGCTGGCGGTACGCGCACTGGCTGGTCTCGCACGCCGACGACCACGGCGTGAAGAAGGTCCGCTTCGGCAACCTGGAGTGGACCGCCGAGCAGGGCTCCTGGGCCCGGGTGAAGGGCGACCCGGCCACCGAGGTACGCGCCGAGGTGTTCGCCGCGGCCTGACCGGCCGCCGCCCTCAGCCCTTCACAGCTCCCGCGACCAGGCCGGAGACCATCCGGCGCTGCACCAGCAGGAAGAAGACGATCACCGGCAGGGTGAACAGCGTGGACGCGGCCATCACCGAGCCCCAGGCGGTGTCGTCGCGGCCGAAGAAGAACGTCATCGCCACCGGCAGCGTGTACTTCTGCTGGTCGTTGATGAAGGTCAGCGCGAAGATCAGCTCGTTCCAGGCGGTGATGAACGAGAAGATGCTGGTGGCGACCAGGCCGGGCGCGACCAGCGGGAACAGCACCTTGCGGAACGTCTGGGCCCGGCTGGCGCCGTCGATGGCGGCGGCCTCCTCCAGTTCCTTCGGCACCGCTGCGACGAAGCCGCGCAGCATCCAGACCGCGAACGGCAGCGAGAAGCCGAGGTACGTGAGGATCAGGCTGGGCAGCGTGTTGTAGAGACCGAGCCGCTGGATCATCAGGAACAGCGGGATGACCAGCGCCTCCAGCGGGATCATCTGCACCACCAGCAGCATGATCAGGAACGTGGTGCGCAGCTTGAACCGGAACCGGGCCACGGCTGTCGCGGCGAGCAGCGCGACCAGCCCGCTCAGCAGCACCGTGGCCCCCGCGACGAGCACGCTGTTGAGGAAGAAGTCGGTGAACGTCACGCCCGGGATCAGGTTGCCGGTGAGGATCTCCCGGTAGTGCTCCAGCGTCGGCTCGGCCGGCACCGGCCGGGGCGTGGACGAGAAGATCTCCCGGTTGGGCTTCAGCGACGTCGCCACCATCCAGTAGACCGGGAACGCGGCGAAGAGCGCGACCAGCAGGCCCGCGCCGTTGAGGGCGATCTTCTTCATCATTCGTCCTCCTGCCGCAGCACCATGCGGACGTACAGGGCGGTCACCACGAGCAGGATCACGGTGAGGATCACGGCGATGGCAGAGCCGAGGCCGTACTTCGGCGGCGGTGAGAACGCCTCCGCGTACGAGTAGATCGACAGCATGAACGTCGACCGGTCCTGGGTGCCGCCGGCCAGCACGAACTGCTGGGTGAAGACCTTGAAGTCCCAGATCGTGGAGAGCACCACGAGGATGCCGAAGACCGGCCGCAGGATCGGGAACGTCACCTTCCAGAACACCTTCCACGGGCCGGCGCCGTCGACCCGGGCCGCCTCCTGCAACTCCGCCGGCACGCTCTTGAGCCCGGCCAGCACGCTCACCGCGATGAACGGGAACGAGTGCCAGACCACCACGAGCGTCAGGATGGCGAAGAACAGCAGCGGGTCGTTGAACCAGCCGTACCCGGTCCAGTCGCTGCGCCCGAACAGCGCCGTGGACAGCCCGTCCGGGAGCTTGTTGAACAGCCACGTGACCAGGCCGCTCGTGTCGTCGAAGATCCACTTCCAGACGATCGTGCCGGTCAGCGCCGGGGTGGCCCAGGCGAGCATCACGCAGCTCGCCACGAACGTGGCCATCTTCTTGCCCAGGCGGTTGAGCAGCAGCCCGACCAGCGTGCCGAGGACCATCGTGAGCGCCACGTTGGCGACCGCGAACAGCACCGTGTTGCGCAGCACCGTACGGAAGAACGGGTCGCCGAGGATCTGCGCGTAGTTGGCCAGGCCGATCCACGGCCACTCGCGGTCGCCGCGCAGCTGCCGGACGCTGTCCAGCTTGTGGAAGGACATCCACACGACCTGGCCGAGCGGCCAGAGCAGCAGCACGGCGATGATCGCCAGGCAGGGCAGGAGCAGCAGGTACGGAAGGTGGTCCACCCGGCGACGGCGCCGCCGCGCGGGGGTCTCCCGCGCGGCGGCCTCGCCGGTGGCCTCGGTCAGCGTGGTCACTTGGCGTTGAGGATGCTTTCGATCTCGGTGGCCGCGTCGGCGGTGGCCTTCTCGACCGTCTTCTGGCCCTTGATGACCGAGCTGTTCATCGCCTGGGTCACCGTCTTGGTGCGGCTGACCTCGACCCACTTCGGGGTGAGCGGGGTCAGCTTGGTGTTCTGGATGGCCGTGGCGAACGCCGCCATCACCTTGTCGTTGGCGTAGTCACCGCTGCTGACCAGGTCCTGGTAGACCGGGAAGAACCCGAGGCTGCTGGCGAACTCCTTGTCCTTCTGCTTGCTCAGCAGCACGGTCATGTAGTCCCAGGCCAGCGCCGCCCGCTCGCTGTCCTTCCAGATGGCGATGTCGGAGCCACCGGCGAACGCCGGGGCGGCCTTGCCGTCCGGACCGGGGATCGGGAACGTGCCCCAGACCTTCTCGATGTCCGGGTTGTCCTTCTTCATCGCGCCGCCCTGCCAGCTACCGGCGAACGCCATCGCGGCCTTGCCGGTGGCGAACTGGGTACGGGCGTCGACCTCGTTCCATCCGGCGGCGGCCGGCGGGGCGACCTTGTGCACTGTCACCAGGTCGGTCCAGAACTTGACCGCCTTCTGCGCCTCGGGGGTGTTGTAGCCGGACTTCCAGCTGTCCCCCTCCTTGGTGGCGATCTCCGCGCCGGCACTCCAGAGGAAGGAGTAGAACGGCAGCTCGGAGTTGCCGGGCAGGGCGATGCCGTAGGTGCCGGGCTTCTTGGCCTGCACGGCCTTCGCGGCGGCGACCATCTCGTCCCAGGTCGTCGGCGGCTTCACGCCGGCCTCGGCGAACCAGTCGGTGCGGTAGTAGACGGCGCGCACGCCGGCGTACCACGGCACGCCGTACTGCTTGCCGTCGAGCTGAGCGTTCTTGACCAGGTCGGGCAGGATGTCCTTGCCCTCGGACCAGGCGTTGAACTTGTCCGAGACGTCGGCCAGGGCCTCCTGAGCGGCCCAGCCCTGGGTCTCGGTGTTGCCCAGCTCGGTGACGTCCGGGCCCTCGCCACCGGCGAGCGCGGCCTGGAACTTCTTCGGCGCCTCGAGCCAGGGGATGTACTGCACCACCACGTCGGTCTCGGGGTGCTTCTTCTTGAACTCCGCCTCGACGCTGTCGAGGAACGCGGTCTGGGCGTCGCCGCCCTCACCCATCATCCACACAGTGAGCTTGCTGTTGTCGGCGGCCTTGTCGTCGTCGCCGGAGCCACCGCACGCGGTCAGCACCAACGCGGCCGACGCCACGATGGCGGTGACCGGAGCCAGCCGCTTCCACCTGTTCACGCCATATCTCCCTCAGGGCCGTTTGGCACTAACCTTCTCCGCCGCACCTTAGTAGGAAAATTTCCTTTACAACAGGGGGTGTTCGTGACGGAGGGCACAGGCGACCGTATCGCAGCCGGGGCCCGGCCGACATCGATGCCGTCCGGGCAGTTCAGAGCCCACGAACGCCGACGGGCGCCCGGCCGGTGAGGCCGGGCGCCCGTCGAGGCGCGTGGTGCGGGGTCAGTAGCGCGAGACGCCGCGGCGACGGCCGACACCGGCCACCAGGGCCACGCCGATCGCGGCGAACAGCACCTGCAGCATCAGCTCGCGCCAGTCGATGCCGGCGGTCTCGGCGAAGCCGGAGGCCCGGGCGACGAGCGTGCCCAGAAGCGCGGCGCCGACGCCGATCAGCATGTGCAGCCACATGGGCATGTTCTGCCGGCCCGGCACGACCAGCCGGCCCAGCGCGCCGACGATCAGACCAACGACCAGCGCCGTGATGATGCCCCAAACGGTGAGCTCCATGGTCGCCCTCCTCCTTAAGATCCGGTCACACGTTTTTGTGTGGTTACTGTCGTGATCGCTAAATTCCCGACCGCCCGGAAATCCAAACCGACTCCGATGACGAATTGTTCAGACGTACCCTGACCTGCTGCTTCTCCCCGAAACCGGGCGCGGCGGGCGGGCCCGGCACACCGACGGGGTTCAATGCGCCGAATACGCCGACGGGTGCCCGGCCGATGCGGCCGGGCACCCGTCGAGGCGCGTGATGCGATCAGTAACGCGAGACGCTGCTGCGGCGGCCGACGCCGGCCACCAGGGCCACACCGATGGCGGCGAGCACGACCTGCACGGCCAGCTCGGCCCAGTCGATGCCGGCGGTCTGCGTGGCGATGCCGAGCGCGCGGGCCAGGACGGTGCCCAGCAGCGCCGCGCCGACGCCGATCACCATGTGCAGCCAGATCGGCATGTTCTGCCGGCCCGGCACGACCAGCCGGCCCAGCGCGCCGACGATCAGACCCACGACCAGCGCGGTGATGATGCCCCAGACGGTGAACTCCACGGTCGTCCTCCTAAAGCGATTTCGCACGTTCTGTGCGGTTGCTGTCGTGACCGCTAAGTGCCCGACGCATCGAAAACCGAAACCGGCCGTATCGACCGCCACCCTCCCGACTGACGCGAACCCGCAGGTGGGAGCGCTGCCAGAGGCTGAAAATCTCCTGGGTACGCGAACGGCCGGCGCCCCTGCGAGGGGACGCCGGCCGCTGCGCGGAGCCGGACCGCTACTTCTTGCCGGCGGGCTTGCCGTCACCGGAGTCGGACGAGAGCGCCGCGATGAACGCCTCCTGGGGGACCTCCACCCGGCCCACCATCTTCATCCGCTTCTTGCCCTCCTTCTGCTTCTCCAGCAGCTTGCGCTTGCGGCTGATGTCACCGCCGTAGCACTTGGCGAGCACGTCCTTGCGGATCGCGCGGATGGTCTCCCGGGCGATCACCCGGCTGCCGATCGCCGCCTGGATCGGCACCTCGAACTGCTGGCGCGGGATCAGCGAACGCAGCTTCGCCGCGATCGTCGTGCCGTACGTGTACGCCTTGTCCTTGTGCACGATCGCGCTGAACGCGTCGACCGGCTCGCCGTGCAGCAGGATGTCCACCTTCACCAGGTCCGACGCCTGCTCGCCGGAGGGCTCGTAGTCCAGTGAGGCGTAACCCTTGGTACGGCTCTTGAGCTGGTCGAAGAAGTCGAAGATGATCTCGGCCAGCGGCAGCGTGTAGCGCAGCTCCACCCGGTCGGCGGAGAGGTAGTCCATGCCGAGCAGGCTGCCCCGGCGGCCCTGACACAGCTCCATCACCGCGCCGACGTAGTCGTTCGGGGTCAGCACCGTCGCCCGCACCGTCGGCTCGTACACCTCGGCGATCTTGCCGGTCGGGTACTCGCTCGGGTTGGTGACCACGATCTCCTCGCCGTCCTCCTGGATGGCCCGGTAGACCACGTTCGGGGCGGTGGAGATCAGGTCGAGGTTGAACTCCCGCTCCAGCCGCTCCCGGATGATCTCCAGGTGCAGCAGGCCGAGGAAGCCGCAGCGGAAGCCGAAGCCCAGCGCGCCGGAGGTCTCCGGCTCGTAGACCAGCGCGGCGTCGTTGAGCTTGAGCTTGTCCAGCGCCTCGCGCAGGTTCGGGTAGTCCGAGCCGTCGATCGGGTAGAGCCCCGAGTAGACCATCGGCTTCGGGTCCTTGTAACCGCCGAGCGCCTCCTTGGCCGGGTTGTTGTTGATGGTGACCGTGTCACCGACCCGGGACTGGCGCACGTCCTTCACGCCGGTGATCAGGTAGCCCACCTCGCCGACGCCGAGCGCGTCGGCCTTGACCATCTCCGGCGAGATGACACCGATCTCCAGCAGCTCGTGGACCGCGCCGGTGGACATCATCTTGATCCGGTCCCGGGCCGAGATCCGGCCGTCGATCACCCGGACGTACGTGACCACGCCCCGGTAGACGTCGTACACCGAGTCGAAGATCATCGCGCGGGCCGGGGCCTCGGCGTCACCCACCGGCGGCACGAACTGCCGGACGATCTCGTCCAGCAGGTACGGCACGCCCTCGCCGGTCTTGCCGGAGACCTTGATGCAGTCCGCCGGATCGCCGCCGATCAGGTGCGCCAGCTCCTCGGCGTACTTCTCCGGCTGGGCGGCCGGCAGGTCGATCTTGTTGAGCACCGGGATGATGTGCAGGTCGTTCTCGAGCGCCAGGTAGAGGTTGGCGAGCGTCTGCGCCTCGATGCCCTGCGCGGCGTCGACGAGCAGGATCGCGCCCTCGCAGGCAGCCAGCGAACGGGACACCTCGTAGGTGAAGTCCACGTGGCCCGGAGTGTCGATCATGTTGAGCACGGCCGTCTCACCGGCCCGGTCGCCCTCGCGGATCGTCCACGGCATCCGCACGGCCTGGCTCTTGATGGTGATGCCGCGCTCGCGCTCGATGTCCATCCGGTCCAGGTACTGCGCGCGCATCTGCCGTGGGTCGACCACACCGGTGAGCTGCAACATCCGGTCGGCCAGGGTCGACTTCCCGTGGTCGATGTGGGCGATGATGCAGAAGTTCCGGATGCGCGCCGGGTCGGTGGCACCAGGAGCGTTCGCGCCGGGATCGAGCGTCGGTGGCACAGCGGTCCGTTCTGGTCGGCTGACGTGAGCGGGCCGGCGCGCCGCCGGCCCCCTCCATGGTCCCACGTCGCCCCGGGAGCGCCCGGACTCCCCCTTTACTCCACTGCTATTCCACGGGCGGCTCCACGAAGAGGGTGGCCAGTCTCGGCAGCCGACGCCGGGCCTCCTCCTCGTCGTCGAAGTCCCAGAAGTCGTTCAGGTCGGGCACCGGCACCGGGTCACGCTCGGCCGGCAGGTCGGTCGCGGTGGCCTTCCGGTACGCGTCCCACGGCACCGCCAGCATGTCCTCGCACTCGAACTCCTCGCCGCTGAGCGCCGCCGCCCGCACCTGCGGCAACTCGGCGAGCGAGTCCGGGTCGCCGACCGCCTTGGCGAACACCGCCCGGCCCTGGGTCATCAGCCAGCCCCGGAAATACTCGAAGCCGTCGTCCGAGGCGCCGCCGTTGATCAGGTACGCCGCGCCCCAGAGATCCACCCGGTAGGAGGCGGCGAGCACCCGCCGCTGGTGGTGGGCGTACCCGACGATCTCCTCCGGGTCGCGCTCGGCCAGCAGCGCGACCGCCCGGGCGGCGACCGCGTCGGGCTCTCCCCCGGCCCCGGCGCGGGCGTCGTCGATCAGCTGCCAGAACTCGTCGGTCCTCATGGCAGGCAGTCTGGCAGAGCCCTCCGACGCGCCGGTTCGCCGCGCGCCACCGGTGCGGCGGGGCGGCGCGGCCCGCGTGCGGCAGCATGGTGCGGTGCGTGCGATCTCACTCCCGCCCGTCGCGTACGGGTCGACGGCCGTGCGGCCGGGCTGGGCCGACCTGCCGGCCGGGCTGCGGAACGCGCTGGCCGCCCGGCTCGGCGGCCCACCGGCGGCGGTACGGGTGGCCGCCGGCGGGTTCACCAGCGGATTCGCCGCCGTGCTGACCGGCCCAGACGGTGAGCGCGTGTTCGTCAAGGCGGCGGCGCTGCACGGGCAACGGCACCTGGTCGACTGGTACGCCCACGAGGCGGCGATCCTGGCCCGGCTCCCGGCCGGCCTGCCGGTGCCCCGGCCGCGCTGGGCGCTCACCGAGTCCGGCTGGTACGCGCTGGCGCTCGACGCGATCGACGGGCACACCCCCGCGCTGCCCTGGGCGCCGGCCGAGCTGGACGCCGCTCTCGCCACGTACGCCGAGGTGGCCGCCGCCCTCGCCGACCCGCCTGCGCAGCTGGCCGCGCTCCCGCTCCCCCGGCTCGCGGACCTGGCCCGCGACGACATCCTCTGGTGGGGCGAGGTGGCCGCCGGGCGCGAGCCGCTGCCCGAGCAGGCCGCCGGCGCCCCGCTGGCCGAGCTGGTGGCGCTGGAGTCGCGCCTGCCCGGGTACGCCGACGCGGCCCCCGGGCTGGCCCACGGCGACCTGCGGGTGGACAACCTCCTGATCGACTCCGGCGGGCGCGCCTGGCTGTGCGACTGGCCGTGGCTCTGTCACGGGCCGGCCTGGTTCGACCTGGCCGGGCTGCTGCTCACCGCGTACGCCAGTGGCCTGGACGCGGACGCCGCGTTCGCCGGTCACCCGGCGGTGGCAGGGGCGCCCGCTGATGCGCTGGACGTGACGCTGGCCGCGCTGGCCGGCTACTACCTGACCGGGGCCGCCGCCGAACCGTCGACGGCGTCCCCGCACCTGCGCGCCCACCAGCGCTGGAGCGGCGAGCAGGCGCTCAGCTGGCTGGCCGAGCGGCGAGGCTGGGCCCGGCCCCACCCCGCCGGTTCCCCGTGATCCACCCCGGTTCGGCGAAGTGGCCGCATCCCACCGAACCGGCCCTCTCCCCCCTTGATCCACACCAGCACGGGGAAATGGCCACATCACACCGGCCCTGGCCCCGCCACCTCCCCGAACTGGCGCGCCCGTCCACCGGCCCTCGCCCTTGATCCACACCAGCACGGGGAAATGGCCACATCACACCGGCCCTGGCCCCGCCACTTCCCCGAAGTGGCGCGCCGCTCGACCAGCCTGGAAACGCCGATCGGACTGGTGTGATCGCTGGGTGCGACGGCATGCTGGTGACGGTGGCAGGTGGGCCCCGGCCGGAGGCGTTTTGGCTCGTCGGGGACCGACCTGGTAGCCTGGCTTTTCGCGCGGCGATGACGCATGCTCGTCGTGCGCGAAAGCAGACCAACCCGAGCTATCAAGACGAGGCTGTCGCGTGGCGAACATCAAGTCCCAGATCAAGCGCAACCGGCAGAACGAGAAGCGCCGGCTGCGTAACAAGTCGGTCAAGTCGTCGCTGAAGACCGCCATCCGGAAGTTCCACGAGGCTGCCGAGGCGGGCGACGCCGAGAAGGCCACCGTGCTGATGCGTGAGGCCACCCGGAAGCTGGACAAGGCTGCCAGCAAGGGTGTCATCCACGCCAACCAGGCGGCCAACCGGAAGTCGGCGATCGCCAAGCGCGTCGCCTCGTTCTCTGCCTGACCGGCACCGCAGATCCCGACCGGAAGCCCCGGGGCCATCGAGCCCACGGGGCTTCCGGCTGTCCCACTCCGATCACGCCGCAGATCTTGGTACGAAACGGCCCCCTGA
>NZ_JAAOLH010000025.1:0-46380 GCF_011602315.1 Micromonospora sp. CMU55-4 | reverse complement strand
ACATTCGATTTCAGGGCCACCCCCTCAGGGGGTGGCCCTGAAACGCGTCCACTCCGAAAACCGGCCCTCATGCCGGCGCGCGTGAACGGTGGACCACCCACCACTTCCCCGAACCGCCGAACCGGCCACCACTACGCCGTAATGGCGATCCGGGGGGCCGTTACGCCGAGGTGGCGGCAACGGAGTGCCGGGAATGCAGCCACCTCCCCGGTATGGCGAACCGGGCCGCCATTGCGGGGAGCGGTCACCAGGGAGGGGACAGGCACCCGTCACCACGGCGACGTGACGGGGCGGGTGCCTGTCCCCTCGCCGTACTGGCGTGGACGAGTGCCCGCCGAGGTCGCGGTCAGCGCGTCTGGACGGACTCTCGGATGTCCCGGAACAGGGCCGCGGCGGCGTCGACCGTCCGGCCCGGGAACATGCCCATCACCACGCTGCCGTGGTCGGCCCACCCGCAGACCGCGAAGTCACCGCCGTCGCCGCTCGTCGTACCGCACTTCATCACGCCACCCAAACGGCCGGCGTCCACCTCGCGCAGGCCCGCGACCCGGCCGGTCTCGTCGGCCATCAGCCCGAACAGGGTGTCCAGGTCGCGTTCGGGCTGCCAGAGCAGCGTGGTGCCGCCGAACAGCAGCACCGAGCGCTTGGCGTCGCCGCGGTCGGAGTAGACGGCACCGTAGCCGCGGTCCAGCTCGATGTCGGCGGCGAGCCCGTCGCGCAGGTAGTCGGCGGTGCTGCGGGCCCGCTCGCTGTCGTCGCGTACCAGCCCGGCGACCTCGGTGGGCTGGCCGAGAGTGGTGTCCTTCTGCTGGAGCACCCGCCATCCACCGAGGCCGAGCACGCCGGCGCCGGCCAGGCCGGCCGCCAGCAGGGCGGCGAGGACGATCTTCCGGCGCCGGGAGACGGGCCGGCGTTCGGGCTCCTGCGCGGGGTCGCGGCGGCTCAGCTCGATCGGCTCTTCGGTCAGCTCGACCGGATCGGAACCCCCGTCGACCGGGCGCTCGGTGAGATGCGCGTCGGACATGACCGCCACCGTACGCGAATCACCGGTGGCGCACGTCAGGTCCTCGAAAGCGCTCCGTAGACTTTCAGGGTGACCGAGAGACTGGATGCCCGACGCCCCGACGCCCCGACCCTCGCCGGCCAGTACCAGCCCGGCGAGGTAGAGCAGCGACGGTACGAGCAGTGGGTAGCCGGCGGACACTTCCGGGCGTCGGCGGACAGCGAGAAGCCACCGTTCACCATCGTCATCCCGCCGCCCAACGTCACCGGCTCGCTGCACATGGGCCACGCGTTCGAGCACACGCTCATGGACGCGCTCACCCGGCGCAAGAAGATGCAGGGGTACGAGGCGCTGTGGCTGCCGGGCATGGACCACGCCGGCATCGCCACCCAGAACCTGGTCGAGCGGCAGCTCGCCGGTGAGGGGCTGTCCCGCCACGACCTCGGCCGGGAGAAGTTCGTCGAGCGGGTCTGGCAGTGGAAGGCCGAGTCCGGCGGCGCGATCCTGGGCCAGATGCGCCGGCTCGGCGACGCCGTCGACTGGGACCGCGAGCGTTTCACCATGGACGAGGGCCTGTCCCGGGCCGTGCAGACCATGTTCAAGAAGCTCTTCGACGACGGGCTCATCTACCGGGCCAACCGGATCATCAACTGGTGCCCGCGTTGCCTCACCGCGCTGTCCGACATCGAGGTGGAGCACACCGACGACGAGGGCGAGCTGGTCTCGATCCGCTACGGCGACGAGGTGGTGGTGGCCACCACCCGTGCCGAGACGATGCTCGGTGACACCGCGGTGGCGGTGCACCCGGACGACGAGCGGTACCGGCACCTGATCGGCACCGAGGTGGAGCTTCCGCTCACCGACCGGCGGATCCCGATCGTCGCCGACGAGCACGTCGACCCGAGCTTCGGCACCGGCATGGTCAAGGTGACCCCGGCGCACGACCCGAACGACTTCGAGATCGGCCAGCGGCACGACCTGCCCTCGCTGACGATCATGGACGAGCGCGGGATCATCACCGCGCCCGGCCCGTTCGAGGGCCTGGACCGGTACGAGGCCCGCCCGGCGATCGTCGCAGCGCTGCGCGAGCAGGGCCGGATCGTGGCCGAGAAGCGGCCGTACCTGCACGCGGTGGGGCACTGCTCGCGCTGCAAGACGACTGTCGAGCCGCGGCTGTCGCTGCAGTGGTTCGTCAACACCGGGCCGCTCGCGAAGGCCGCCGGCGACGCGGTGCGCGACGGCCGGGTGGCGATCGAGCCGGCCGAGCTGGCCAAGCGCTACTTCGCCTGGGTCGACAACATGCACGACTGGTGCATCTCCCGCCAGCTGTGGTGGGGTCACCGCATCCCCGTCTGGTACGGCCCGGACGGCGAGATCGTCTGCGTCGGCCCGGACGAGGAACCGCCGTCCGGCGAGGGCTGGCGGCAGGACGAGGACGTGCTGGACACCTGGTTCTCCAGCGGCCTGTGGCCGTTCTCCACGCTCGGCTGGCCCGAGCGCACCCCGGACCTGGCGAAGTTCTACCCGACCAGCGTGCTGGTCACCGGCTACGACATCCTGTTCTTCTGGGTCGCCCGGATGATGATGTTCGGCCTGTACGCGATGGACGGCGTGCAGCCGTTCGACGTGGTGGCGCTGCACGGCATGGTCCGCGACGAGCACGGCAAGAAGATGTCGAAGTCGTTCGGCAACGTGGTGGACCCGCTGGACTGGATCGACCGGTTCGGTGCCGACGCCACCCGGTTCACGCTGGCCCGGGGCGCGAACCCCGGTCAGGACGTGCCGGTCAGCGAGGAGTGGTGCCAGGGCTCCCGCAACTTCTGCAACAAGCTCTGGAACGCCACCCGGTTCGCGCTGCTCAACGGCGCGCACACCGGCGGCCCGCTGCCGGACGCCGCCGAGCTCTCCACCGTCGACAGGTGGATCCTGTCCCGGCTGGCGCACGTCACCGCCGAGGTCGACGAGCAGTTCGAGGCGTACGAGTTCGCGAAGGTCTGTGACCTGCTCTACCACTTCGCGTGGGACGACGTCTGCGACTGGTACGTGGAGCTGAGCAAGCCGGTGCTCGCCGAGGGCGGCCCCGCTGCCGACGCCACCCGGCGGGTGCTCGGGCACGTGCTGGACCAGCTCCTGCGGCTGCTGCACCCGGTCATCCCGTTCGTCACCGACGAGCTGTGGTCCGCGCTCAGCGGCGGCGAGACCGTACTGACGGCGTCCTGGCCGGTCGCCGACCGTACCCTCGTCGACGACGCCGCGGAAGGCGAAGTCGCCACCCTCCAGCGGGTGGTGACCGAGGTCCGGCGGTTCCGGTCGGACCAGGGGCTGCGGCCGACCCAGCGGGTCGCCGCGCGGCTCGACGGCCTGACCGGCGCGGGCATCGCGGCGCACGAGCCGCTGGTGCGCTCGCTGGCCCGGCTCGACGCGCCCGGCGACGACTTCCAGGCCAGCGCCACGCTGGCCATGCCCGGCGCGGTCAGCGTCGCGCTGGACACTCGCGGCTCGATCGACGTGGCCGCCGAGCGCGCCCGGCTCACCAAGGACCGGGCGGCGGCCGAGAAGGAGGCCACCCAGGCGCGGGCGAAGCTGGACAATCCGGCGTTCGTCGGCAAGGCGCCCGAGCCGGTGGTGGCGAAGATCCGCGAACGGCTGGCGGTGGCCGAGGCGGACCTGGTCCGGATCGACGCCGCCCTGGAGGCGCTGCCCTCGTGAGCGACCGCACCGACCGCACCGACCGCAGCGCGTTCGCCGAGGTGGAGGCCGCGCTCAACGCGCGCGGCTTCACCCGGATGCACTTCGAGCTGGAGAAGATCGAAACCCTGCTCGACCTGCTGGGCAGCCCGCAGCGGGCGTACCCGTCGATTCATCTGACCGGCACCAACGGCAAGACCTCGACGGCCCGGATGATCGACTCGCTGCTGCGGGCGTTCGGGCTGCACACCGGCCGCTACACCAGCCCGCACCTGGAGACCGTCCGGGAGCGGATCAGCCTGGACGGCGAGGCGGTGAGCGAGGAGCGGTTCGTGTCCACGTACCGGGAGATCGCGCCGCTGGCCGAGCTGGTCGACCAGCGGTTCGCCGAGCCGCTGACGTACTTCGACATGACCACGGCGCTGGCGTTCGCCACGTTCGCCGACGCCCCGGTCGACGTGGCCGTGGTGGAGGTCGGGCTCGGCGGCGCGGAGGACGCGACGAACGTCATCCAGGCCGGCGTCGCCGTGATCACCCCGATCGGGCTGGACCACACCGAGTGGCTCGGCGACACGATCGAGGACATCGCGCTGCACAAGGCCGGCATCATCCACCCCGGCGCCACGGTGATCGCGGCGGCGCAGGAGGAGGAGGCGGCCCGCCCGATCCTGGAACGCTGCGCCGAGGTCAACGCCACAGTCGCCCGGGAGGGCGCCGAGTTCGGCGTGCTGCGCCGCGCGGTCGCCGTCGGCGGCCAGGTGCTGACCATCCAGGGCCTGGGCGGCGTGTACGAGGAGATCTTCATCCCGCTGCACGGCGCGCACCAGGCGCAGAACGCGGCGGTGGCGCTGGCCGCGGTGGAGGCGTTCCTCGGCGCCGGTGCCCGGCGGCAGCTCGACATCGAGGCGGTCCGGGAGGGCTTCGCCGCGACCAGCTCGCCGGGCCGGCTGGAGCGGGTACGGACCGCGCCGACGGTGCTGCTCGACGGCGCGCACAATCCGCACGGCATGGCCGCCACGGTGGCCGCGCTGCAGGAGGAGTTCGCGTTCAGCAAGCTGGTCGGCGTGCTGGCGGTGCTCGGCGACAAGGACGCGGCGAGCCTGCTGGAACTGCTCGAACCGGTGCTCGACTCGATCGTGGTGGCGGAGAACAGCTCGCCCCGGGCGATGCCGGTGGACGAGCTGGCCGCGCTGGCGCGGGAGATCTTCGGGCCGGAGCGGGTGCAGGTGGCCCGGGAGATGCCCGACGCGATCGAGGCGGCGGTGGCGGAGGCCGAGTCCGACGTGCCGGGTGAGCTGGCCGGGGTGGGCGTGCTGGTCACCGGATCGGTGGTGACAGTGGCCGACGCCCGCCGGCTGCTCAAGCGATGACCGGCCCGCAGCAGGGTCCGGGCCCTGAACCGGCGGCCGGCGACACGCCGGAGGGCCAGGCCGGTCCGGAGCAGGCGGGCGGCGAGCGGCGGTCCGGGCTCCGGAACCCGGACAAGGCGGTACGTGGACTGGGCGCCGGCACGATGGCGCTGGAGGCGCTGGTGCTGCTGCTGGCCATCCAGCCGATCCGGGTGGTCGGCGGTGACCTGAGCGGCGCGGCGATCGGCGCGATCGTGGCGCTGGCGGTCGCCTGCGTGGTGCTGGCCGGCCTGATGCGCCGACCGTGGGCGTGGCACGCCGGCACGGTGCTTCAGGGTCTGCTGCTGCTCTCCGGGCTGCTGCACTGGTCGCTGTTCGCGCTCGGGGTGATGTTCGCGCTGGTGTGGGCGTACGCGCTGCACGTGCGGCGGGTCATCCTCGGCTGAGCGCCGTCGCGCGCGGCGCGGTGCCGCGCGGTGTTGTGTTAAGAAGGGCCCCTTCCTCTACCTGAGGCGTTAAGAAGGGGCCCTTCCTTACACCTCGGCGAGGGTGCGCCACTGGGTCAGGGCGACGCCGTGACCGTCGGGGTCACGGAAGGCCGCCGCCCACACCTCCAGCTTGGTGCCCCGGTTGACCACGCGCGGCGCGTACGTGAACCGGACGCCCGATTCGCGCAGCCGCTCGTACGCGCCCTGGATGTCGTCCACCTCGAGGTTGACGTGCACCAGCCGGCGGCTGATCGGGGCGGCGCCGGTGACCCGGCGCAGCACCAGCCGGGTCGGCCCGGAGGCGAGCACGGCGTTGCCCTCGCCCCGGTCCAGCTCGTCGAAGCCCAGCTCGCGGTAGAAGTCGAGGGACCGGTCCAGGTCGGTGACGAGCAGGGTGATGCCGACGCCGCTGATCGGGCTGCCCAGCCCGTCCGGCTCGGCCGCGTCCGCCGGGCCGGACGAGGCGGACGGGCCGAAGATGGCCTCGTCCAGCTCCTCGGCCGTGGGCGGGGTGTCGGAGCGCCGGGGCGCGTCCGCCGGGTCGTCCAGCGGCACGTCGATCGGGTCGGGCACGGTCTCGACGGGAACGGTGTCGGCCGCCTCGGCGCGCGTGCTGTCGGGTGCCGGGGCGCCGATCGGCTCCTCGGCCGGGACGCGGGGCGCCGGGGCGCGGCGGGGGAGCGGGCCGGCGGCTGCCGGTTCGACGAGCTGCCCCTCCAGCACCATCCGGCCGCTGGGGCTCTGGTGCAGCACCACCGGCTCGCGCTCCTCGGCCCGGGGCACGTCGTCCAGGTACTCCTCCGGCGCGGGCGGGTAGTCGTCGCGGAAGTCGTCCTCGGGCGCGCGCCCGGCCCACGGCGGCGCCTCCTGCGCGATCAGCGGCTCGTCCAGCGGGTCCGGGGTGTCGTACTCGGGCGGCAGGTCGGCCACCGCGGCGGCGGTCTCCGCGTGGGTGGGCACCTCGTCCCAGAGGACGCGCACGTGCCGCTGGTCGTCCAGCGCCACCCGGACCGGCAGCGCCTGGCCGAGCGAGGGCCACTTGGCGACCGGCACCCGCGGCTCGATGATCTTCTTGGACCGGGGCGGCAATCCGGGCGCGTCGATCACCAGTTGCAGCTCGCAGCGGCCGAACGCGTACTGGGTGGGTGGTTCGGAGGCGCTGTGCACGTGCCCCAGCCCGATCACCCAGGTGCGACCGCCGCCGCGTACCGTGGCCAGCGCGATCGCCAGCACCAGCAGCGCGACGCCGAGCGCCACGATGGCCCAGCTGGTCATGCCCAGCCCGAACACCGTCACGAAGGTGGCGACGGTGCCCAGCACCGTGCCGATCAGTTTGCGTACCGGCGCGATCGTGCGGTTCCCGCCATTCGCCACAGTGGACCTCCCAGGGGTTCCAGGGCCAGGCTAGGCCGCCACGGCGGGCCAGGGAAGACGCAGCCGCCGCGCCGGCGCCGGGACCGGGTCGCTACGCTGACCGTACCCAGCCGACCCCGTTTGAGTGCGCAGGAGGAAACCAGCGTGTCCAGCAGCAGCCCGGACGAGCGGACGCTCGTACTGATCAAGCCCGACGCGGTGCGCCGCGGTCTGGTGGGCGAGATCCTGTCCCGTTTCGAGCGCAAGGGCCTGCGGATCGACGCGATGGTGAGCCGGACCATGGACGGCGACTTCGCCGACCAGCACTACGCCGAGCACGTCGACAAGCCCTTCTACCCGCCGCTGAAGACGTTCATGACCAGCGGCCCGCTGGTGGCGCTGGTGCTCTCCGGCGACCAGGTGATCGAGGTGGTGCGCGCCATGATCGGCAGCACCGACGGCCGCAAGGCCGCCGCCGGCACGATCCGGGGCGACCTGTCGCTGTCGAACCGGGAGAACCTGGTGCACGCCTCCGACTCGGCGGACAGCGCCAAGCGCGAGATCGCGCTCTGGTTCCCCGAGCTGGCCTGACCGACGCGCCGACGGCCCCGGCCCGCTCCTGGCGGGACCGGGGCCGTCGTGTGTCAGCGATCAGACCTGCGCCGGCGGCTGCGTCCGGCAGGTCACCGCGACCCGGTTCCACACGTTGATGGTGGCGATCGCCACCACCAGGTCGGCCAGTTCCTTCTCCGACCACACCTTCGCCGCGCCGTCCCAGACGTCGTCCGGCACGCCGTGCTCGCCGAGCCGGGTCACCGCGTCGGTGAGGGCCAGCGCGGCCCGCTCCCGCTCGTCGAAGAACGGCGCCTCCCGCCACGCCGCGACCGCGAACAGCCGGCGGCTGTCCTCCCCGGCCCCCAGCGCCTCCCGGCTGTGCATGTCCACGCAGAACGCACAGCCGTTGAGCATCGACGCCCGCAGCTTCACCAGCTCCAGCACGGTGTGGTCCACGTTCGTCCGGACGTACTTCTCCAGGCCCAGCACGGCCTGGTACGCCTCTGGCGCCACCGCCGCCATGTCCATCCGGCTCATCGCCGCCTCCTCGTTGGTTGGGGTACGCGCACAGGACGGGGCACGGCGGGCGCGGCGTGACGCGCCTGCGGTGTGACGGTGGTCATGGCCGGGCCGACAATAATCGTTGACGTTCCGGTCACCTCGACCGGAGTTCCCGGCCACCTGCGGCCGGTAGACCGGGCTGGCGACACTGCCGAGACCGGGAGAACCCATGACGCACATCGATCGACGTACCCTGCTCCGCGCCGGCCTGGTCGCCGGCGCCGGAGTCGCCGGCGGCGCGCTGCTCGGCGCGCCCGGCGCGCCCGCCGCACCCGGCCTGCGGCCCGGCGGCCGGCCGCTGCTCACCCACGGCGTGCAGAGCGGCGACGTGACCGCCGACTCGGCGCTGGTCTGGACCCGCGCGGACCGGCCCGGCCGGATGCTGGTCGAGGTGAGCCGCCGGCCGGACCTGCGCGGCGCCCGCCTGGTGCGCGGCCCGGTGGTCGACCCCACCGGCGACCTCACCGGCAAGGTCCGCCTGCGCGGCCTGCCCGCGGGCCAGCGGCTGCACTACCGGGTACGGGTGGAGAGCCTGGACCGGCACGGCCTGTGCAGCGAGCCGCTGACCGGCTCGTTCGCCACCGCCCCCGGCCGGCAGCAGCGGCGTGACGTGCGGTTCGTGTGGACCGGCGACATCGTCGGGCAGGGCTGGGGGATCAGCCCCGACTTCGACGGGCTGGCGATCTTCCGGGCCATGCGGGAGCGCCGCCCGGACTTCTTCCTGTGCAGCGGCGACACCGTGTACGCCGACGGCCCGCTGACCGAGAGCGTGGTGTTGCCGGACGGGCGCACCTGGCGCAACCTGGTGACGCCGGAGAAGAGCAAGGTGGCCGAGACGCTCGCCGAGTACCGGGGGCAGTTCGCGTACAACCTGCTCGACGAGCACCTGCGGGCGTTCGCCGCCGAGGTGCCGCAGATCAACCAGTGGGACGACCACGAGGTGGTGAACAACTGGTACCCGGGGGAGATCCTGACCGACGAGCGGTACGGCGAGAAGCGGGTGGACGTGCTCGCCGCCCGGGCCCGGCAGGCGTTCCACGAGTGGCTGCCGGTGCCGGCCGGCGGGCCGATGTACCGCAAGCTGTCGTACGGGCCGCTGCTGGACGTGTTCGTGCTGGACATGCGCACCTACAAGGACCCGAACGACGGCAACACGTACGCCGACCGCAACCGGGGGCTGCTCGGCAGGGCGCAGCGGGAGTGGCTGATCCGGGAGCTGCGCGCGTCCCGGGCCACCTGGAAGGTGATCGCCAACGACCTGCCGATCGGCGTGGTGGTGCCGGACGGGGCAGACGCCCAGGAGGGCGTGGCGCAGGGCGACCACGGCGCGCCGGCCGGCCGGGAGCTGGAGTTCGCCGAGGTGCTGCGCGCCTCGCACCGGGCCGGGGTGACCGGGCTGGTGTTCCTCACCGCCGACGTGCACTACACCGCCGCCCACCACTACGACCCGGCCCGTGCGGCGGTGCGGGACTTCAGCCCGTTCTGGGAGTTCGTCTCCGGCCCGGCGCACGCGGGCGCATTCGGCCCGAACGCGCTGGACGGCACGTTCGGCCCGAAGGCGGTGTTCGTGCACGCCCCGCCGCGCGCCAACACCTCCCCGGCCGAGGGCTTCCAGCACTTCGGCGAGGTCACGATCGACGGCCCGTCGGCGGCCCTGACGGTCCACCTGCGGGACCGCTCCGGCGCCTCGCTCTGGACCACCACCCTCCCGGCCCCGTCGCGCCGCTGACACCCCGCCGGGCAGTGGAATACCCGGCGGCGCGGCACGGCGGGCAGGGGGTCGAGTACGCTTGAACGCACAGGCGACGACCCGGCCATCACCGGTGAGCCTCCGGAGGAACAGCCGGGTGACCGGCCCAGTAGAACCGGACGGGACGGCCCGTCACAGCCGGCCAACGAGCGGGCGGTCGCACCTCGGCCGCCAAGCGGGGTGGTACCGCGGGCCACGCCCGGGACGCCGGTCACGGCGTACCGGATCCGGCTCGTCCTCGCAGAGCACAGACGAGTGAGCTGCTGAGGAGCGACAGGCGATGGCCTATCCGTTGCACGACCCGTCCGGCGCCGGTGTCCCGGCGAGCCCGGACCTGCCCGCGGTCGAGCGCCGGGTCCTGGAGCACTGGACGGCCGACAAGACCTTCGAGGCGTCCGTCGAGGCCCGCGACGCCGGCCGCGACGGCGAGAACGAGTACGTCTTCTACGACGGCCCCCCGTTCGCCAACGGCCTGCCGCACTACGGCCACCTGTTCACCGGCTACGTCAAGGACGTGGTGCCGCGCTACCAGACCATGCGCGGCCGGCGCGTCGAGCGCCGGTTCGGCTGGGACTGCCACGGCCTGCCCGCCGAGGTGGTGGCCGAGAAGCAGCTCGGCATCACCACCAAGGCGGAGATCCTCGACCTCGGCGTGGCCCGGTTCAACGACGCCTGCCGCACCTCCGTGCTGGAGTTCACGCACGACTGGGAGCGGTACGTCACCCGGCAGGCCCGCTGGGTCGACTTCGCCAACGACTACAAGACGCTCGACCTGGACTACATGGAAAGCGTCATGTGGGCCTTCAAGACCCTGCACGACAAGGGCCTGGTCTACGAGGGCTTCCGGGTGCTGGCGTACTGCTGGCGGTGCGAGACCCCGCTGTCGAACACCGAGACCCGGATGGACGACGTCTACCGGGACCGGCACGACCCGACGCTGACGGTGTGGTTCGAGCTGGCCGCCGACGACGCCGCCCCCGAGCTGCTGCGCGGGCCGGTGAAGCTGGGCGTGTGGACCACCACGCCGTGGACGCTGCCGTCGAACGTGGCGCTCGCCGTCGGCCCCGACATCGAGTACGCGGTGCTGGAACGCGACGGTGAGCGCTACGTCGTCGGCGCCGCGCGCCTCGGCGCGTACGCCAAGGAGCTGGAGGGGTACGAGCAGGTCGGCACGGTGTACGGCCGGGACCTGGTCGGGCGTCGCTACACGCCGCTGTTCGACTTCCTGGTCGAGCCGGCCGGGGAGAACGCCTACCAGGTGCTCGCCGCGGACTTCGTCACCACCGAGGACGGCACCGGGATCGTCCACCTCGCCCCCGCGTTCGGTGAGGACGACCAGAACGTCTGCAACGCCGCCGGCATCCCCACCGTCGTGACCGTGGACGACCACACCCGGTTCACCGCGCTGGTGCCGCCGTACCAGGGCGAGCAGGTCTTCGACGTGAACAAGCCGGTGATCCGGGAACTCAAGGAGCGGGGGGTGGTGCTGCGGCAGGACACCTACACCCACTCCTACCCGCACTGCTGGCGCTGCGACACCCCGCTGGTCTACAAGGCGGTGTCGTCCTGGTTCGTCGCGGTGACGAAGTTCAAGGACCGGATGGTCGAGCTGAACCAGCAGATCAACTGGACGCCCGGGCACATCAAGGACGGCTCGTTCGGCAAGTGGCTGGCCAACGCCCGCGACTGGTCGATCAGCCGGAACCGGTTCTGGGGCTCGCCGATCCCGGTGTGGCGCTCCGACGACCCGAACTACCCGCGGGTGGACGTGTACGGGTCGCTGGCCGACATCGAGCGTGACTTCGGCGTACGCCTGACCGACCTGCACCGGCCGGCGGTGGACGACCTGGTCCGTCCCAACCCGGACGACCCGACGGGCAAGTCGATGATGCGCCGGGTGCCGGAGGTGCTGGACTGCTGGTTCGAGTCCGGCTCGATGCCGTTCGCCCAGGTGCACTACCCGTTCTCCAACCGCGAGTGGTTCGAGCACCACTACCCGGGTGACTTCATCGTCGAGTACATCGGGCAGACCCGCGGCTGGTTCTACACCATGCACGTGCTGGCCACCGCGCTGTTCGACAGGCCGGCGTTCCGCAACTGCATCAGCCACGGCATCCTGCTCGGCTCGGACGGCCGCAAGATGTCCAAGAGCCTGCGCAACTACCCGGACGTCTACCACGTGTTCGACTCCTACGGGTCGGACGCGATGCGGTGGATGCTGATGTCCTCGCCGGTGCTGCGCGGCGGCGACATGGCGGTCACCGAGTCGCTGATCCGGGACGCGGTGCGCCAGGTGCTGCTGCCGCTGTGGAACGTCTGGTACTTCTTCTCGCTCTACGCCAACGCCGACGGCTACACCGCGCGTCGCCGTACCGACTCCACGCACGTGCTCGACCGGTACGTGCTGGCGAAGACGAACGAGCTGGTGGCGACCGTCGGCGCGCAGATGGACGCGTACGACATCTCCGGCGCGTGCGCCACCGTGCGGTCCTACCTGGACGCGCTGACCAACTGGTACGTGCGCCGGTCCCGGGACCGGTTCTGGGCCGGCGACGCTGACGCGTTCGACACGCTCTCGACGGTGCTGGAGACGCTGTGCCGGGTGGTCGCGCCGCTGGCGCCGCTGACCGCCGAGGAGATCTGGCGCGGGCTGACCGGCGAGCGGTCGGTGCACCTGACCGACTGGCCGCGGGCGGACGAGTTCCCGGCCGACCACGAGCTGGTCTCCGCGATGGACAACGTCCGGGCGGTCGCCTCGGCGGCGCTGTCCCTGCGCAAGGCCAAGGGCCTGCGGGTACGGCTGCCGCTGGCGAAGCTGACAGTGGCCTCGCCCGTCGCCGCCCAGCTGCGGCCCTTCGCCGACCTGGTCGCCGACGAGGTCAACGTGAAGGAGGTAGTGCTCACCGACGAGGTGTCCGCGTACTGCCAGCAGGTTCTCACCGTGGTGCCGCGGGCGCTCGGCCCGCGCGTCGGCAAGGCCGTCCAGCAGGTGATCAAGGCGGTCAAGGCGGGGGAGTGGGAGCTGCGCGACGGCGCCCCGGTCGCCGCCGGGGTCACGCTCGCCGAGGGCGAGTACGAGCTGCGCCTGGTCGCCGCCGACGCCGAGCACTCCGCGCCGCTACCCGGCGGTGAGGGCGTGGTCGTGCTGGACACCGAGGTCACGCCGGAGCTGGCCGCCGAAGGGCTGGCCCGGGACGTGGTCCGGGTCGTGCAGCAGGCACGCCGCGACGCCGACCTGGACGTGTCGGACCGGATCACGGTGGCCGTCTCCGCCTCCGAGGACGTACGCGCGGCGGTCGCCGCGTACACCGAGTTCGTGGCCCGGGAGGTGCTGGCCGACAGCATCGACTTCGCCGAGGGGCTCGACGGCTTCGCCGGCGAGGCCGGCGACGGCGAGCGGGTCACAGTGACGGTCCGGAAGGTCTGAGCCGGACCGGGTGCCCTCCCCCGCCCCCGTGGTGGGGGAGGGCCCAGCCCCAGCGAGTGGACTGCGGGCCACCCGCTCGGTGACGGACGGCCGCGTCGGCTACCGTGACAGCGCCTGTTTCACGTACGACCGCCGGAGGACCCGTGCCCCTGCTCTACACCATCGGCAAGCTCACCGTGGCGCCCGCGCTCCGGTTGGCCTTCCGTCCGCACGTGGAGGGTTTGGAGCACATCCCGGCGACCGGCGGCGCGATCTTCGCCAGCAACCACCTCTCCGTCGCCGACGAGCTGCTGCTCGGCACCGTGGTGCCCCGCCACCTGGCGTTCTGGGCCAAGTCGGAGTACTTCAAGGGCACCGGCCTCAAGGGCGGCTTCTCCAAGTTCGTGCTCACCGGGCTGGGCGCGATCCCGGTCGAGCGGGCCGGCGGGCGGGCCGCGCTCACCGCGTTCGACGCGGCGATCCCGGTGCTCAAGGCCGGTGACCTGGTCGCCGTCTACCCGGAGGGCACCCGTTCGCCGGACGGGCGGCTCTACCGCGGGCGTACCGGCACGGTCCGGCTGGCGATCGCCGCCGGCGTGCCGATCATCCCGGTCGGCGTGACCGGCACCGACAAGGCCCAGCCGATCGGTACGCGGATCCCGCGACCGGGCCGGGCCAAGATCACCATCAAGTTCGGCAAGCCGCTGGACTTCACCGGCCGTCCCGACGACCGCACGTCGCTGCGCGCGATGACCGACGAGATGATGGCCGAGATCCAGAAGCTCAGCGGCCAGGAGTACGTCCCGCGCTACGCGCCGAAGCGCGCCGACCAGGCCGCCGGTGAGCAGACCGCCTGAGCGGTCAGGACTTCGGCACCACCACGCGCTGACGCAGATCGTTCAGTAGCCGCCCGCTGTCGTCCACGGACAACCGGGTGAACACGCCTGTGGTCAGACTGCCGTGGTCGGCCGAGGCGCAGACCACCACCGAGTCGCCGTCCGCCCGGCCGACCGCGCAGCGCGCGTACCGGCCCCGGACGCCGGTCTCCACGTTCACCGACTCCTTCAGGGCGTACTCCCCGGCGAGGCGGTCGATCTCCGCCTTGGCGTCCGACTCCGGGCTGAACCGCAGGCCGGTGCTGCCGAACAACGTCACCCGCTTGCCGTCGCTCGTCGTGTAGATACCGGCGAACGTGTCCTCGGCGAGCAGGTTCGACTCGCGTACCCGGCTCTTCAGCTCCTCGGCGGCGGCCTGGCTGCGCTCGTCCTGGCGCAGCCGCATCGAGTCGATCTGGTCCGGGAGGCTGGCGCGGGCCGGGTACTGGCTGGAGATCGGCTGGAACCACCACAGCGGCAGGCCGCAGCAGCACGCGACGCTGAGCAGCAGCACCCAGGGCCAGCGACGCCGTCGGCGGGTCCGCTTGGGCGGCTGCTGCCAGCCCGGCGGCGGCGCGACCGGCGGCCCGGCCTTGCCCCGGCGCTGCTTCGGCGGCCGCGCCGGCTTGGCCGGGGCGGGAGCCGCCGGTGGTGGCAGGGGACGGGCGGCCGGCGCGGCGGGGTACTGCGGCGCGTGCGGCGGTGGCGACACCGGCCGGGCCGGGTGATGCGACGGCGGTGAGACCGGCCGGGCGGCCGGTGCGGCGGGGTGTGCCGGGTGGTGCGGCGGCGTCGAGACCGGCCGGGCGGCGGGCGGCTGCGGGTGGGGCGGCTGCGGCGGCGCCGGGTGGGCCGGGTGGGGGTTCGGCGTCGACCAGGGCGCGGTGTACGGCAGCGTCGGCGTCAGGGGCGGCAGCTCCGGCGCGTGCAGCTCCCAGCCGGTGGTGTCCACCCCCTCCCACGGGTCGACCGGCGTGGCGTGCTCGGGCGAGTCCAACGGCGGCACCGGCGTGGGCTCGGCGGACGCGCCCCAGCGGGGCCGGCTCGGCGCCGGTGGCGGGACGGCGGCGGAGCCGCTCCAGCGGGGCGCCTCGACGCGGGTGGCGTTCGGTGCGTTCCCAGTCGGGTTCGGGGCGTTGTCCACCCGGGTGGGGTCCGGCGTGGTGGCCGAGGGTGGCTGCGGCGCGGCGTCGATCCGGGTCGGGTCCGGCGTGGTGGTGGCCGCCGGCGGCTGCGGGGCCGCGTCGATCCGGGTCGGGTCCGGCTGGCGGCCCGTGCGGGGAGTGGGGGCGGGTGTGGTCCGGCCCGGCACCGGGGCCGACCCGCGGGCCCGTGGGACCGGCACCTGCGGGACGGTGTCGGTCCCGCCGGCGGCTGTCGCGGTGTTGTCGGCCGGTGTTCCGGCGGTCTCGGCGGGTGTTTCGGCGTCGGTTGCCGGGGCGTCAGTGCTGTCGGCGGGCGTCTCGGTGCCGGCGGCGAGGGCCTCAGCGCTGTCCGTGGCCGTCTCGGTTGCGGCGGACTGGACCTTGTCGGTGGGTGTCTCGGTTCCGGTGGGCTGGACCTTGGCGGTGGGCGTCTCGGTCTCGATGGGCTGGACCTTCTCGGTGGGCTTCTCGGTTCCGGTGGGCTCGACCCTGTCCGTGGGCGTCTCGGGCGCGGTGGCGTCGACCTCGTTCGTGGGCGTCTCGGCCTCGGTGGTCCGCGGCTGCGGGGCCGCGTCGTGCGAAGGCGCGGCGGTGTCCGGCGTGGTGGACGGCCGGCCCTCGGGTGCGGCGGCTCCCGGCGCGGCGGACGGCGACGCCGGAGCGGAGGCGCCGGTGGCGTCCTCGGTGTCGACGGCGGTGGCCGGCTCGATGACGGTCGGCTCCTCGGCCCCGTCGGCCGGCCGGCCCGCCCCCGGCTGCGGCTGCGGCATCGCGGCTATCTCCTCTCGCGCCCGTTGCGAGGTTAGTACCGCCCCGCCACCCAGGACTAATCCCGCCCGCTCACCGGCCCCACTCCGGTGATCAAGGAGTTCGTGTCCGGTGGGAGCGCGGGACAG
This sequence comes from Micromonospora sp. CMU55-4, assembly GCF_011602315.1. Lineage (NCBI taxonomy): Bacteria > Bacillati > Actinomycetota > Actinomycetes > Micromonosporales > Micromonosporaceae > Micromonospora > Micromonospora sp. CMU55-4. The sequence goes on along the minus strand of NZ_JAAOLH010000025.1, from coordinate 30,311 downwards.
CCCGCAAACTCCTTGATCAACGCGGCGGACACGGGCGCGGGTGTGGCGGCTGGGGACGGCGGGGCGGGGGCACCGCGTACGCTTGGGCATCATGAGTGCCCCGTCCACCACCCCGCGTCCCGCCGCCGCCAACTCGGTCTGGCCTCGGCTGGAGCCGTTGCTGCCGCAGGTGACCAAGCCCATCCAGTACGTGGGTGGAGAGCTGGGCGCGGTGGTCAAGGACTGGGACGCCGCCACCGTCCGGTGGGCGCTGATGTATCCGGACGCGTACGAGGTGGGCCTGCCCAACCAGGGCGTGCAGATCCTGTACGAGGTGCTCAACGAGCTGCCCGACGTGCTGGCTGAGCGGACGTACGCGGTCTGGCCGGACCTGGAGAAGCTGATGCGCGCCCACGGCGTGCCGCAGTTCACCGTCGACGCCCACCGCCCGGTGCGTGACTTCGACGTGTTCGGCGTCTCGTTCTCCACCGAGCTGGGCTACACCAACCTGCTCACCGCGATCGACCTGGCCGGCATCCCGCTGCTCGCGGCCGACCGCACCGACGCCGACCCGGTGATCGTGGCCGGCGGGCACGCCGCGTTCAACCCGGAGCCGATCGCCGACTTCGTCGACGCCGCGGTGCTCGGCGACGGCGAGGAGGCGGTGCTGGAGATCACCGCCATCGTCCGGGAGTGGAAGGCCGAGGGCTCCCCGGGCGGCCGGGACGAGCTTCTGCTGCGGCTGGCCCGGACCGAGAGCGTCTACGTGCCGCGCTTCTACGACGTCGACTACCTGCCCGACGGCCGTATCCAGCGGGTCGTGCCGAACCGCCCGGACGTGCCGTTCCGGGTGCACAAGCGCACGACGATGGACCTGGACGCCTGGCCGTACCCGAAGAAGCCCCTGGTCCCGCTCGCCGAGACGGTCCACGAGCGGTACGCGGTGGAGATCTTCCGGGGCTGCACCCGGGGCTGCCGGTTCTGCCAGGCCGGCATGATCACCCGTCCGGTGCGGGAGCGCTCGATCACCACCGTCGGCCAGATGGTCAAGGAAGGGCTGGAGTTCTCCGGCTTCCACGAGGTCGGCCTGCTGTCGCTTTCGTCGGCCGACCACTCGGAGATCGGCGACATGTGCTCCGGCCTGGCCGAGCAGTACGCCGGCACGAACGTCTCGCTGTCACTGCCCTCGACCCGGGTGGACGCGTTCAACATCGACCTGGCCCAGGAACTGTCCCGCAACGGGCGGCGGACCGGTCTGACGTTCGCCCCGGAGGGCGGGTCGGAGCGGATCCGCAAGGTGATCAACAAGATGGTGTCGAAGGAAGACCTCATCCGCACCGTGGTCACCGCGTACTCCAACGGCTGGCGGCAGGTGAAGCTCTACTTCATGTGCGGCCTGCCCACCGAGACCGACGAGGACGTCCTGGAGATCGCCGACATGGCGCACGAGGTGATCCGGGCCGGCCGCGCCGCGACCGGGTCCAAGGACATCCGCTGCACGGTCTCCATCGGCGGTTTCGTGCCCAAGCCGCACACCCCGTTCCAGTGGGCCTCGATGGAGCGGCCGGAGGTCATCGACGGCCGGCTCAAGCTGCTCAAGCAGGCGATCAACAGCGACCGGTCGCTGGGCCGGGCGATCGGCTTCCGCTACCACGACGGCGAGCCGTCGCTGATCGAGGGCCTGCTGTCCCGGGGCGACCGCCGGGTCGGCGCGGTGATCCGCAAGGTCTGGGAGAACGGCGGCCGGTTCGACGGCTGGAGCGAGCACTTCTCGTACCAGCGCTGGGTGGACGCCGCCGCCGAGGTGCTGCCGGCGTACGGCGTGGACCTCGACTGGTACACCACCCGCGAGCGCGAGGAGCTGGAGGTCCTGCCCTGGGACCACCTCGACTCCGGCCTGGACAAGGACTGGCTCTGGCAGGACTGGCAGGACTCGCTGTCGGAGTACGAGCAGGACGACTGCCGCTGGACGCCCTGCTTCGACTGCGGCGTGTGCCCGTCCATGGACACCGAGATCCAGATCGGCCCGACCGGCCGCAAGCTGCTGCCGCTCACCCCGGTCAATGGACTGAAGCTGCCCGCCGCCGCCCAGGGCTGAGGCACGGACCGTACCGGAGCGCGGGAACCCGACCGGGTTCCCGCGCTCCGTCGTCCTTCCGGGCGACCGCGCGCGTGCGCGGGGTGGGGCTGCCCCGACTGGTGCATCCTCGATACGCTGCGTCCGTAATGGACCGGCCAGGGCCGGTAGCGGGGAGGACAGCAGGCATGGGCATCAATCCGCCGGATACCGGCGATCTGCACGTCAGCGTCGAGGACCTGGACGCCGCGGCGGAGTACGTCGAGCGCCTCAAGCAGTACGTCGACGACACCATCGGCTACGAGATGGAACGCATCAAGGAGCGGATGAAGGGCGACAGCGGCAACGCGCAGACGGTGCCCAACGGCACCCCGTTCGGCGCGTACGAGGACGCCCGGATGCAGTGGGCGGCGCTGACCAGGTCCACGGCCAGCATGGAGGCCCACCTCAAGGCCATCTCCATGAAGCTGGCCGGCCTGAAGCAGGGCACGCAGGACATCGCCAAGGCGTTCCGCGACGCCGAGGCCCGCAACGCCGCGAACGGCAAGGACATCGAGCGGCTGCTGGAGACCGCGGCCCCGCCGCCGGACGCCGGGCAGCAGCCCACCTACCCGTACACGGCCTGAGGGGGAGACGGTCATGGCAGGAGGCACCTGGGAGCGCTGCGTCCGTGAGGTGACGCTCTCGGCGGATCCGGAGACCGTGGGTTCGGTCGGCGCGGGCTGGCGCAACCTGTCCACCGCGCTCGGCCATCTGCGTGACTCGCTGGTCGGCCGCTCGTTCGTCGGCCCGATCGCGCCCGGCCAGGAGCGCCCGCACACCGGCGGTCTCCCCGGGCTGCTCGCCGGCTGGCAGGGCAGCGGCGGCGACGCGTACCGCGAGCACCTGGGCGAGATCGGCAAAGAGATCGAGGAGCTCATTACGCACGCCAGCAACGTCAGTGGCGCGCTGTCGCGGATCGAGGGCGACATCCGTACGGCGGTGGCGAGCATCCCGATCCCGCTGATGGACAACTTCGGCTGGAACGAGTGGAGCCTGCCCGGCGGCACCGAGCTGGACGACGCGCGCGACGGCGAGAGCCAGTCCGGCTTCCTCGCCGCCCTGCGCAGCGACTACCAGTCCAACCAGGCGCTCTACGCCGACGGCGCGTTCCGCGACAAGGCCGACGACCTCGAAGCCACCATGAAGATCGACGGCAACGCCAACGACCAGAAGCGCGGCGGCTGGTGGGACACCAAGTCCCACCTGGACAACTGGTACCGCGACAACCAGCAGGCGGCCAACAAGGCGATGTCGCCGCTGCCGGCCGCGGTCGAGGCCGAGCGTCCCAAGCTGGTCGTACCCCAGCCCGACGGGCGGCTCGACGACGGCTACCGCGCGGATCCCCGCGTACCCCCGTCGGGAGTGCCCGGCGGTGGGCTGCCCGGCGGCGGCGGTGGCGGCGGTGCCGGTGGTGGCGGCGGCGGGATGCCCTCGCTGGGCAGCACCGGCATCGGCGGCGGCGGTGGCGGTGTCGGCGGTGGCGGCTCGTTCACGCCCCCGCCGACCACCGGCGTGCCCGAGTTCGGTGGCAGCGGCCCCGGCGGCGGCTCGTACACCCCGCCCGGCACCGGCCTGCCCGGCGCCGGCGCCCCGGGTTCCGGCAGTCCCGAATACGGCACCGGCCTGGCCGGCGCGGGTGGGCCGGGCACGATCACCCCGGGCGGTCCGGGCAGCACCCTCGGCGGTGGCGGCGCCGGACTGAGCACCGGCGGCGCCGGCTTCGGCGGCGGTGGTGCCGGGCTGGGTTCGGCGGGCGGCATCGGCGGCGGTGGCCTCGGCGCGGCCGGTGGCATGGGCGTGGGTGCGCTGCCCGGCATGGTCGGCGGCGGCAACGGCAAGGTGCCCCCGCTGACCAGCGCGGCCGGCGCGCTGCGGGCGGCGGCGGGCGCGGGGCCGGGAGGCGCGGGCGCGGCCGGCGCGCGTGGTGGCCTGGCCGGCGCGGGCATGATGGGCGGCGGGATGATGGGCGGCCACGGCGGCGCCGGGCATGGCGGCGGCGGTGGCGACCACTCGTCGTGGTTGACTGAGGACGACGATCCGTGGGGCGCCGGTGACGGTGCGTCCCCGGGCATCCTGCGATGAGGACGGACGGATGACGGTGCACGTCGGCGCGTTCCGGCCGGTGGTGGCCGCGCTGGCGGCCGGGCTGATGGTGCTGGGGGCCGCGCAGCCCGCCGTCGGCGCTCCCCGCCGGGCCGAGCAGTGGTACCTCGACGAGCTGCGGATCGACCGGGCACACCAGATCTCCACCGGGCGTGGTGTCGTGGTCGGAGTGGTCGACAGCGGCGCCGACGCCGGCCACCCGGATCTGCGCGGCCGGCTCCTGGCCGGGCGCAGCACGTTCGACTCCGGCGACGGCCGGCGCGACCCGGACGGCCACGGCACCCACATGGCCGGGATCATCGCGGCGAACGGGACCGGGGTGGTCGGCGTCGCGCCGGACGCCCGGATCCTGCCCATCCGCACGCCGTCCGGCGACAAGGGCGCCGACGCGGGCAACTCCGCGACCGGCATCCGGATGGCGGTGGACGGCGGCGCGAGGGTGCTCAACCTGTCCTACGGGCACGCCGGCGCCGTCGACGAGGGCGAAGAGGCGGCGATCCGGTACGCGCTGGAACGCGACGTGGTCGTGGTGGCCGCCGCCGGCAACGTCCGCAAGCTCGGCCCGGACATCGCCTCACCCGCGAAGATCCCCGGCGTGATCGCGGTGACCGGCACGACCCGGGGCGGCGGCTTCTGGCCCGGCTCGGCCCAGGGCCCGGAGGCGGTGGTCGCCGCTCCGGGGGACGAGGTCTACAACATCGGACCCGACCGGGGGTACGGCTGGGGCGACGGCACGTCCGACTCCACGGCCATCGTCGCCGGTGTGGCGGCGCTGATCAGGTCGAAGTTCCCCCGGCTCTCCGCACCCGACGTGATCAACCGGATCATCCGTACCGCCCGGGACGCCGGCCCGCCCGGCCGCGACCCGCAGTTCGGCTTCGGCCGGATCGACCCGGTGGCGGCGCTCACCGCCGACGTGCCGTCGGTGTCGGCGAACCCGCTGCTCGGCGCCGCTCCGGCCAGCGCGTCCGCGCCACCGGCCGCGGCCGAGGATGAAGACTTCGACGTGACCGACTACGGCGACCGGGGCGGCCCCACCGACCAGCAGGTCATGGTGATCGGCATCGGCATCGCCGTGGCGCTGGTGGTGCTGGTGGCACTCGTGGTGTTCCTGATCTGGAACCGCCGCCGGCACCGGCGCGAGCTGGCGCGCGCCGCCGACATCCCGGACGAGGCGCTCGACCGGATGACCGAGCAGGGCCCGCCGGTCCCGGCCGGCCACCCCGCCGGCTACGGCCCGCCGCCCGGCTACGGCCCACCCGGCGGCCCTTCGTCGCCCGGCGCCTACGCCCGCCCGGGCACCTCACCGCACCCTGGCGCCCCGTCCCAGCCGGACGGATACCCGCCCAAGGGCACCCACCCCCAGCCCGACCCCGGCGCCTACCCACCCCCGGCCCAGCCCACCCCGCCCCACGACAACCGCTCCTGACCCCGCCCAACCTCTCCCGGCCCTCCGGCCCTTGTCGGCCCGACCCGGCAGGCCGGGTGGGGTGATCAAGGGGTTTGGGGTCTCGGGGGCGTGGGAGCTGGACGTGAACTCCTTGATCACGGCGGGGGCGGGCGGGGGTTTGGGGCGGTTTGGGGTGGGTGGGGTGGCCCCGGGTGTGGGGCACCGTGGGTGCTGCGCCAGGATGGGACCGATACGCAGGCACAGCCGAGGAGCTCACGATCGCCAGAAAGCCTCAACCCGAGGGCGGCCAGGCCCCCGTCGTCCAGCGGGTCCGTATCCGGTACGCCAAGCGGGGACCGCTGCGTTTCACCTCGCACCGGGACTTCGCCCGGGCCTTCGAGCGCGCGCTGCGCCGGGCCGGCGTGCCGATCGCCTTCTCCCAGGGCTTCACCCCACACCCCAAGATCTCGTACGCCTCGGCGGCGCCCACAGGTGTGGCCAGCGAGGCGGAGTACCTGGAGATCGGGCTGCGTGAGCCGGTCGACCCGGCGCGGCTGCGCGAGGCCCTCGACGCCGCGCTCTCGCCCGGACTCGACGTGCTCGACGCGGTGGAGGCCACCGGCGGCAGCCTCGCCGACCGGATCGAGGCGTCGTACTGGCGGATCGAGCTGCCCGAGGTCGACCCGAAGGTGCTGGCGGGGGCCGTGGCGGCCTTCACCGCCGCCGAGGAGGTCCTGGTCGAGCGGATGACCAAGCAGGGGCGGCGTACGTTCGACGCCCGTGCGGCAGTGGTGTCCATCGATGTGGTGTCTCCGTCTGAGACGCCTTCCGAAGCGGCGGCCGTACCGTGTGCGATACTCGAACTGGTCGTGCGGCAGGTCACCCCGTCCGTTCGGCCCGATGACGTCCTGTCCGGCCTCCGCGCGGTGGCCGCCCTGGAGCCGCCGGTCACCCCGAAGGTGATTCGGCTGGCGCAGGGCACGCTGACCGCGCAGGGCGAGATCGTCGATCCGTTGGAAGCGGATCGCGACGGGGCAACCATCGGAGAGCGCTGACCGTCGGTCAACGCTCTGGCAGGCAGACTTCGGCGGTCGCGCGTTTGCGCGCCCGGCGGAAACACCTTTGCGGCAACCCTGCGTGGCAGCGCTCACCCGCGCCCGGGGCAGCCAGAACTGGAGAACGTCCATGCTCGAGAACGAGCCCGAGGGCGGCGAACGGACCGGCGCAGAGCCGACCGGGACGCCCGCCGACAACGCCGCCACCGCCTCCGGCAGCGCCGCGAGCGCGGCCTCCGCCGGCGCCCAGGGTGCCGCCTCCGGCAGCGCCGACGACGGCACCGCCCAGGGCGTCGCCAGTGCGGAAGGCGCCACCGCTGAAGGCGCCACCGCTGAAGGCGTCGCCGCCCTGGAGGGCGTCGCCGAGACCAAGCCGCCGGCCCGTAAGCGGGCCAGCCGTCGCAAGGCCGCCCCGCTGAACCAGCCGGAGCAGACCGACGCGCCGGTCGAGGCGTCCACTGCGGCGACCGGCAGCGGCGAGTCGCCGCAGGCCGAGGTGCTCGCACCGATCGCCGGAGAGTTGGACACCGCGCCCAAGACCACCCGGCGGCGTCGTAAGGCCACCCCGGCGAAGGCGGTCGAGGAGCCGGTGGCCGCGGCGGGTGTGGAGGCCGCCTCGGAGGAGGTCGTGCCGCCGGTCAAGGTGACCCGGACCCGTCGTCGCAAGGCCACGCCGCCGGCTGCCGAGACCGTCGTGCCGGACGAGACCGCCGCCGGCGGGCAGACGCCCACGGACGGGGTGATCGACGGGCCGGTCTCTGCGCCCGGGGGTGACTTGATCGCCGAGGGCCGCGCCGACATCGACGGTGCCGAGGCCACCGCGCCGGGCCAGGCCGGGGTCGCGGAGAGCACGGGTACCGCCGGGCGGTCCCGCACCCGCCGCCGCGCCGCCACCGCCGACAAGGCCGCCTCCGGGGACACGGCCACCACCACCGGCGACAAGGCCGCCACCGGCGACCGGACCACCGCCATCGGGGATGCTGCCACCACCGGCGGGAGCGGGGCCACCGCCGGTGACAAGGCGATCGCCGGCCTCGGCGAGGACGTCGAGGACGAGGACGCCGAGGCCGGGACCGTCGAGGACGCGAGCGCCGCGGGTGCGCGTACCCACGAGGTCGACCTGGCCCGCAGCGGCGGCCCGGCGGACGCGACGGGCGTCGTGTCGACGGGCGCCGCCGTGCCGCGCGTGGACGAGGAGCCGGCCGAGCCGACGCCGCCCACCACCCGGCGGCGTCGTGCCGCGCTCTCCGCGCCGACCGTCCTGTTCATGGCGCCGCAGCCCGACGAGGCGCCCGCCGTCCAGGTCACGTACCCGGCGGCGGAGGAGCCGATCGAGGAAGCGGTCGAGACCGGCCGGCGCCGCCGTCGCGCCCGCCGGGAGGTCGAGCCGGCCGAGGCCGAGGCCGAGTCGGAGGTCGTCGAGGAGGAGCCGTCCGCCGAGGCCGAGGAGTCCGCCGAGATCGACGAGGACGACGAGACGGCCGCCGGCCGGCGGCGTCGTCGCCGGGGTCGCCGGGGCCGGGGCCGGGGCAAGGGTGGCGCCGACGAGGCCGACGACGAGGACGTCGAGGAGCCCGCCGCGGCCGAGACCGCCGAGGACGAGACCGAGGAGTCCGCCGAGGACGAGGAGCCCGACGGCGAGGGGATGACCCGCCGCCGTCGCCGCCGTCGCCGCCGCGGCGCGGGGGAGGCGGACACCGCCGCCGAGGACGGCGTGCCCACCGTCGTCAAGATCCGTGAGCCGCGCAAGCCGGTCGACGAGGTGCAGGGCGTCTCCGGCTCGACCCGGCTGGAGGCCAAGCGGCAGCGCCGCCGGGACGGCCGCGAGCAGCGGCGTACCCGGCCGCCGATCCTGAGCGAGTCGGAGTTCCTGGCCCGCCGTGAGGCGGTCGACCGGGTGATGGTGGTCCGCCAGCGCGGCGACCGCACCCAGATCGCCGTGCTCGAGGACGGCGTGCTGGTCGAGCACTACGTGACCCGCAACTCGTCCGCCACCATGGCCGGCAACGTCTACCTGGGCAAGGTCCAGAACGTGCTGCCGAGCATGGAGGCCGCCTTCGTCGACATCGGGCGCGGGCGCAACGCGGTGCTGTACGCCGGCGAGGTCAACTGGGACGCCACCGGCCTGGAGGGCCGGGCGCGCTCGATCGAGCAGGCGCTGCGCTCCGGCGACTCGGTGCTCGTGCAGGTGACCAAGGACCCGATCGGGCACAAGGGCGCGCGGCTGACCAGTCACATCGCGCTCTCCGGCCGGCACCTGGTCTACGTGCCGAACGGCAACGCCTCCGGCATCAGCCGCAAGCTGCCCGACACCGAGCGCAAGCGGCTGCGGGACGCGCTGAAGAAGCTGGTGCCGGACGGCGCCGGGGTGATCGTCCGGACCGCGGCCGAGGGCGCCAGCGAGGACGAGCTGGCGCGTGACGTCAAGCGGCTGCAGGCGCAGTGGGAGGACATCCAGGCCAAGGCGACCGAGGGCGGCGCCCCGGTGCTGCTCTACGAGGAGCCGGACCTGGTCATCCGCGTGGTCCGGGACCTCTTCAACGAGGACTTCCGCGAGCTGGTCATCGAGGGCGAGTCCGCGTACGACCTGGTCGAGTCGTACCTGTCGCACGTCTCGCCGGACCTGGTGGCGCGGCTGCGGCGGCACGCCGGGGTGGCGGACGTGTTCGCCGAGTACCGGATCGACGAGCAGATCCTCAAGGGGCTGGACCGGAAGGTCTTCCTCCCCTCCGGCGGCTCGCTGGTGATCGACCGCACCGAGGCGATGACCGTCATCGACGTCAACACCGGCAAGTACACCGGCTCCGGCGGCAACCTGGAGGAGACGGTCACCCGCAACAACCTGGAGGCGGCCGAGGAGATCGTGCGTCAGCTGCGGCTGCGCGACCTCGGCGGCATCGTGGTGATCGACTTCATCGACATGGTGCTGGAGTCGAACCGGGAGCTGGTGCTGCGCCGGCTCACCGAGTGCCTGGGCCGGGACCGCACCAAGCACCAGGTCACCGAGATCACCTCGCTCGGCCTGGTGCAGATGACCCGTAAGCGCATCGGCGCGGGCCTGCTGGAGGCGTTCAGCGAGACCTGCGAGTGCTGCAAGGGCCGGGGCGTGATCATTCACACCGAGCCGGTGCCGGAGAAGCCGCGCGGCGGCGCGGGCGAGAAGGTCAAGGCGGTCGCCTCGGCGGTCGCCGCGCCGGCCGAGGAGAAGAGCGGCCGACGCCGGGGCCGCAAGGCCGCCGCGGAGAAGCCGGCCGTGGAGGCCGCGCCGGAGCCCGCAGCCGCGCAGCCGCCGGCCGCCGAGCCGCCTTCCGCACCGGCCGCCCCGGAGCGGACCGTCGCCGAGGTGGTCGAGACCGACGACGACTACTACGACACCCAGGGCTACGACCTGTCCCGGTTCGAGACGGACACGCCCGCCGCCCCGGCGGTCGCGGACAGCCAGGAGGGCGACTCGGCCCGGCTGGCCGCCGCCGACGACCCGGACGCGATCGGTGACGGCGACAGCGACGACGACAGCGGCGCCCCGCGCCGGCGGACCCGCCGTGGCGGCGCCCGGCGGCGTACCCGGCCGTAGGGCACTGACCTGCGCGAACAGGGCCCCCGATCCACGCCTGGCGTGTGGCGCGGGGGCCCTGTCGTGCCGGTGGGCCGCGCGGAAGAGCCGCCTACCGGCAGCCCGGTTTGGGGAGCGGGCCGGGTATGGCGTAGGCTTGCCTGCGGCGCACTTTGGTGTGCCGAGTTCCCGCGTGCCCGCGCCGCCGGTGTCACGGCTCCCGGCGAGACGCCGTGGGAACGACCGCCGACGGTGTGACAACCGGCAGCGGTGGAACAGACGCCAGCAGCCTCAACGACAGGGAGTCCGCCTCCGATGTACGCGATCGTCAAGACCGGCGGCAAGCAGTACAAGGTCGCCGAGGGCGACGTGATCGAGGTCGAGAAGCTCGCCGGTGCCCCCGGCGACGCGGTGAAGCTCACCGCGGTGCTCCTCGTCGACGGTGACGACCTGGTGACCGACGCGGCGAAGCTCGCCAAGGTCGCGGTGTCCGGCGAGATCGCCGCGCACACCAAGGGCCCGAAGATCCGGATCCACAAGTTCAAGAACAAGACCGGCTACCACAAGCGCCAGGGTCACCGCCAGCCGCTGACCCAGGTCAAGGTGACCGGCATCTCCAGCGGGAAGTAGGTCGTCCTCCAATGGCTCACAAAAAGGGTGCGTCCAGCTCGCGTAACGGCCGTGACTCCGCGGCCCAGCGGCTCGGCGTGAAGCGCTTCGGTGGTCAGGTCGTCAGCGCGGGTGAGATCCTCATCCGTCAGCGTGGCACCAAGTTCCACCCCGGTGACCTGGTCGGCCGTGGCGGCGACGACACGCTGTTCGCGCTGGCCGCCGGCTCGGTTCAGTTCGGCACCAAGCGCGGTCGCAAGACCGTCAGCATCGTGCCGCAGCAGTAGTTTTCTGGCCAAGCGGGCCGCGGACCTCTGGTCCCGGCCCGCTTCGCCTTTTCACGCGCGGGGCGGACCCCGCTGGAAGGATTGGCGTCGTGACGACGTTCGTTGACCGGGTCGTCCTGCACATGCAGGCCGGCGACGGCGGGCACGGCTGTGTCTCGATCCACCGGGAGAAGTTCAAGCCGTTCGGCGGGCCGGACGGCGGCAACGGCGGCCACGGCGGCAGCGTGTCCCTGGTGGTCGACGCGCAGGTCACCACGCTGCTCGACTTCCACTTCCGGCCCCACCTGAAGGCCGAGAACGGCAAGGGCGGGGCCGGCTCGAACCGGGACGGCGCGAACGGCCGCGACCTGGTCATCAAGGTGCCCAACGGCACCGTGGTGCAGAGCCTCGACGGCGACGTCCTGGCCGACATGGTCGGCGTGGGCACCACGTTCGAGGCGGCCCGGGGCGGCCGGGGCGGGCGCGGCAACGCCTCGCTGGCGAACGCCCGCCGCAAGGCACCCGGCTTCGCCGAGCTGGGTGAGCCCGGCGACCGGCTGGACGTGGTGCTGGAGCTCAAGAGCGTCGCCGACGTGGGCCTGGTCGGCTTCCCGTCGGCCGGCAAGTCGTCGCTGATCTCGGTGATCTCCGCGGCCAAGCCGAAGATCGCCGACTACCCGTTCACCACGCTGGTGCCGAACCTGGGCGTGGTCCGCGTGGACAACCACACCTTCACCGTCGCCGACGTGCCGGGCCTGATCCCGGGCGCGGCCAGCGGCAAGGGCCTGGGCCTGGAGTTCCTCCGCCACGTCGAGCGCTGCGCCGTGCTGGTGCACGTGGTCGACACCGCGACGCTGGAGCCCGGCCGCGACCCGCTCGCCGACATCGACGCCATCGAGTCGGAGCTGTCCCAGTACGGCGGGCTCGCCGACCGGCCCCGGCTGGTCGCGCTCAACAAGGTCGACGTGCCCGACGGCAAGGACCTCGCCGACATCGTCCGCCCCGACCTGGAGGCCCGCGGCCTGCGCGTCTTCGACGTCTCCACCGCCACCCGCGAGGGCCTGCGCGAGCTGACGTACGCGATGGCGGAGCTGGTCGAGCAGGGCCGCCAGGCCGCCCCGCCGGCCGAGCCGACCCGGATCGTGATCCGCCCGAAGGCGGTCGACGACGCCGGCTTCACCATCGAGGCCGAGCCGGACGGCTCGTACACGGTGCGCGGCAGCCGGCCGGAGCGCTGGGTGAAGCAGACCAACTTCGACAACGACGAGGCGGTGGGTTACCTGGCCGACCGGCTGGCCCGCCTCGGCGTTGAGGAGAAGCTCGCCAAGGCCGGCGCGCAGGCCGGTGACCTGGTGCGCATCGGCGAACGGGAGTTCGACTGGCAACCGACGCTCTACGCCGGTGTCGACTTCGTACCCGGTAACCGGGGCACCGACGTGCGGCTGGAGGAGAAGTCGAACCGTCCGTCGGCGTCCGACCGGCTGGCGGCCCGCAAGGCCCGCCGGGTCCGCCCGGAGGACGAGATCGAGGCCCCGGCCGCGGCGGAAGCGGACGTCGAGTAGCCGTCTGCGGGACGGTGGCGGGAAACCTGCGCGAAATCCGGCGGATCTAGCGTACGGGCATGTTGATCGAGTCCCGTCCCGCCACCGACCCGGAGATCGCCGCGCTCGTCGTCGCCCAGCAGCGTGAGCTGCGCGACGCGGACGGCGGGCTGGACGGGCAGGTGACGGTCGTGCACACCGACATCCACTACCTGGCCGCCGTGGTCGGCGGCCGGGCGGTCGGCTGCGGTGGGCTCCAGGCGCTCGACGCCGACACCGGTGAGCTGAAGCGGATGTACGTGCGACCGGCGTTCCGGGGGCGGGGCATCGCCCGGCAGTTGCTCGTCGCGCTGGAGGAACTGGCGTTCCGGGCGGGGCACCGGACGGTGTGCCTGGAGACGGGCACCTACCTGCCGGCCGCGATCTCGCTCTACCGGTCCAGCGGCTACGAGCCGATCCCGGTGTACGGCGAGTACGTGGACAACCCGTACAGCGTCTGCTTCGCCAAGCGGCTGCCGGTGGCGGCCTGACGCTCGAACACCATCGCCGGACCTCTCGGCCCGCTCGCGCCTGCTCAAGGGCGGTCGAACGGGGCCTCCACCCGGGTGCCGGTGCCGAGGTTGTTGTTGAGCAGCAGGCCGGCCGCGAGCATGCCGAAACCGAGGAACAGGTGCAGCCAGTTGTCGGCGTCATTCACCGGCACGAAGTTCGCCGAGGCATCCCGGTCGATGGCGAAGCCGTACAGCCACAGCACCAGGTAGAGCGCGCCGCCGCCGGCCAGGAACACGCGCGCCCCGGCCAGCCGCCGCGCCATGACCAGACCGACCAGGCCGAACAGCAGGTGCACCAGGTTGTGCAGCACCGACACCTGGAACACGCCGAGCAGCTTCGCCTCGGAGTGGTGCCCGGCGAACGTCATCTCGCCGTAGTGCGTGGTGATGCCGGGTACGAAACCGAGTACGCCGATCAGCGCGAAGACGGCTGCCGCCGCGAGGGCGACCTTCTGCACCGTAGGCCGGGCGGGCGCGTGTTCGCGCACGTCACGTGCCATCCCTGTCACCCCCGTGGACTCGCCGCCGCCCGGGCGGGCAGGCATTCCATTCTCTGACCGGAGCGGGTCGCTCCCGCAGAGAAATCACGAATCAGGCATGGACCGGTCGACCGGGGGTAGGGCGATTGTCATGCGGAAACAAATCCGCGTACCCCCCCCGAGAACACCCGCTGGGAAACACACGAGCGGAAGGGACATCATGACTCAGGATCTTTCCCCGGCTTCTGCCACGTACCAGTCGACGAACGGCGGCGGCGTGCGTGACCAGGCCCGCCAGGTGGGTTCCGACGCCGCGAGCGCCGGTGGCGCCGTGGCGCAGACCGCCAAGGAGCAGGGTCGGGAGGTGGTGGGCGAGGCCAAGCGACAGGCCCGCGACCTTTACGGCGAGACCCGCAGCCAGGTCACCGCCCAGGCCGGTCAGCAGCAGCAGCGCGCCGCCAGCGGCCTGCGGTCGCTCGCCGACGAGATGCGCACCATGGCGCAGCAGGGTGGCGGCTCCGGCCCGGTCACCGAGCTGGCCCACCAGGCGGCCGAGCGGGTGCACGGCGTGGCCGGCTGGCTGGAGCAGCGCGAGCCGGGCGACCTGCTCAACGAGGTGAAGAACTACGCCCGTCGCAACCCCGGCACGTTCCTCGTCGGCGCCGCGCTGCTCGGCGTGGTCGCCGGGCGGCTCACCCGCAACATCACCGCGCTCGGCGACGACAACAGCGGCGCGCGGCCGGCGTACGACCCGGACCGCACGGCCGTCATCCCGACCGCGCGTGAGGTGCCGGACCAGGTGCCGCCGGGCGGCTACCTCGACCCGACGCCGGGCAGCTACGCCGAGCCGGACCCGGGCTACTCCGCGCCGGGCGCGACCTACCCGACCGGCGGCGCCCCGAACACCTGGGCCGACCCGGCGGGTGGCACCGGTCAGCCGCTGCCGCCGCCGGAGCGCACCGACCCGCTGCCGGGCGTCCCGTCCACCGGCGCTCCCCGCCCGTGACCGGCCGTACCGGCAGAAGGGAGGCGACGGCATGACCGTACCCACGCAGGACCCCGGCTATCAGGCGGCGGGCGCCCCGCCCCACGCCGACGAGGTGCGCGGCAGCTCGCTCGGCGACCTGATGCGCCAGGTCACCACGGACCTGTCCACGCTGATGCGGCAGGAGGTCGAACTGGCGAAGGCGGAGATCCGCCAGGAGGGCAAGAAGGCGGGCAAGGCCGCCGGCCTGTTCGGCGGCGCCGGTTTCGGCGGCTACATGGTGGCGCTCTTCGTCTCGATCGCGATCTGGCAGTTCCTCGACAACGTCATGGACTCCGGGCTGGCCGCGCTGATCGTGGCCGTCATCTGGGCCGCTGTCGCGGCGGTCCTGTACTCGATGGGCAAGAAGAACGCCGAGCGGATCCGCGGCCTGAAGCAGACGAACGACAGCGTGCAGCGCATCCCCGACGCGCTCAAGCCGCACCCGGAGGGAGTCACCCGATGAGCACCGATCCCGAGCAGATCCGCCGCGAGATCGAAGCCACCCGCAACAACCTCAGCTCGGACGTGGACGCCCTGGCGTACAAGGTCAGCCCGGGCCGCATCGTCGACGACCGCAAGCAGCGCGTGCGCAGCGCGCTGACGAACGTGAAGGACAAGGTGATGGGAACCGCATCGGACCTCGGCCACGGCACCGGCCACGCCGCCCACTCGGTGGGCGACCACGCCTCCTCGATGGCGTCCACGGTGGGCGACAAGGCGCACTCGGCCGCCGCCACGGTGGGCGACGCCGCCCACCGGGCGCCGCAGGTGGTGCGGCGCAAGTCCGAGGGCAACCCGATCGCCGCCGGCGTGATCGCCTTCGGCGTCGGCATGCTGGTCTCCTCGCTGATCCCCGCCACCCGCCGCGAGCAGCAGGTCGCCGCGCAGGTCAAGGAGAAGGCCGCCGAGCACGGCGGCGTGGTCAAGGAGAAGCTGGGCGAGGTCGCCGGTGAGCTGAAGGAGGAGCTGCGCGAGCCCGCGCAGCACGCCGCCGAGTCGGTGAAGGCCACCGCGCAGGACGCCGCGTACGCGGTCAAGGACGACGGCCGCGCCGCCGCGCAGGACGTGCGGCACAGCGCCGAGCAGGCGCGGTCCTCCTGAAGGCCCGCGCTCTCGGTTAGGAAGGGCCCCTTCTTATCGCCTCGCGATAAGAAGGGGCCCTTCCTTTCACCTCAGCGGGCATCGACCCGGTCTGCACCCAGAGCACCAGCTCGTCCGGGCGGTGCCGGGTCGTCCGTCGCCGCAGCGCACGTGTGGAGTTGGCCGCCACCCGCAGCCGGGCGCCCGCGTAGGGCACCCCGCCGCGCAGCCGCCGGCCCACCGCGAGCCACGCGCACAGCCCGCGTTCCAGCGCCCAGAGCGGCGCGGCCAGGCTGGTGTGCGCCGGGAACACCGCCGCGCCGCCGGCCCGTCGCCGGCCCAGCTCCGCCACCGCGACAGTCGCCAGCCCGGCCCGCAGCAGCAGCCCGGGCCGGCGGGTGGCGAGCGCGGCCGCCGTCGCGGGCAGCACCGCCAGCGCGGCGAGCAGCCACGCCGGCCGGGCCGTCTCGTCGTACGCCTGGCGGACGCGCTGCCCGAGGAAGTGCGCCGCGGAGGGCGGGAGCCGCCGCACGTACAGCCACGCCGGGGTGGCGGTGCTGCCGCCGTACGCGCGCACGGTCCGGACCAGCTCCAGGTTCTCGAAGAGCACGTCCGGGTCGTAGCCGCCCATCGCCAGGAACGTGCCCCGCCGCACCCCGAGGGTGCCGGGCCAGTCCCCGCCGAACGCGCGGGCGAGCAGCGTCCGGCCGGTGTCCCACCAGGCGTGCCAGGGCAGCGGGTCGAAGTGGTTCTGCGGGCGGACCAGGTCGACCCCGTCCAGCATCTGGTGCACGGCGGCCAGGGCCGGCAGGTCGTACCGGATGTCGTCGTCGGCGATCACCACGTGCTCGTGCCGGGCCAGCGCGACGCCGGTGAGCACGCCGAGCACCTTACCGTTGCGTCCGCGCAGCGCCGGGTCCGGCGGCACGTGCCGCACCAGCCCGTCCCAGGCGGCGGCGTGCCGGGCGAACAGCTGCGGCGGCGAGGCGTCGACCACCACCACGTCCACCCAGCGGCTCAGCTCCCGCAGGTACGCGGTCAGCTCGTCCAGGCCGCCGTCGTCGTGGGCGCGCAGCGGCAGGACGTACGCCATCGGCAGCCGGACCGGCGCGGACGCGGCGCCCGCGTCGCGCGGCTGCGCGGCGGTCGGTCGGGTCATGTCGTCTCCCCTCGTGCCGGGTGACGCGACTTGCCCGGAATGCGGCTGCTGAAACGTTTCGGGCACGCTGCGCATCGTCGGTGTACCCGTGCCGCCCGACCGTCCGGGGAGGGAGCGTGCCCGTTCAGCGCAGCGGGCGTACCGCGTCGACCGGGCGTACGCCGTCGAGCACCAGCCCGCTGGGCGGCAACGCCGGCATGGCGCCCAGGTCGAGCGCCAGGTCCTGCGGCGGTACGCGGTAGTCCATCGCGCCGGTCAGGTTCGTCACGGCCCGCTTCATCAGCTCGATGGTGATCCACTCGCCGGCGCAGCGGTGGCCGGTGAAGTGGTCGCCGCCGCCCTGCGGGACCAGGCCGAACGGGTCGTCGCGCCAGCCGGTGAAGCGCTCGGGGCGGAACTGCTCCGGCTCCGGCCAGATGTCCGGGTGGTGATTGGTGCCGTACAGGTCGAGCAGCACCCGCCGGCCCTGCGGGAACGTGTACCCCCGCCACTGGAACGAGCGGCGCACCCGGGCCGCGGTGACCGGGAAAAATGGGTAGTAGCGCCGTACCTCCTGCACGAACCGTTCGGTCGCGGCGTCGTCGCCGGGCAGCCGGTCCCGCCAGTGCGGGTGGTCGTGCAGGGCCAGCGCGGCGAAGACCACGTACCGGTCCACCGCGACTGTGGGGCGCAGCACGTTGAGCAGTTCCACGGCGGCGATCCGGCGGGGCAGCGGCAGTCCCCGCTCGTCCCGGTGCCCGGCCACGACCGCCAGCGCGCTGCCCTCCGGGGCGGGCACCGCGCCCGCGCGTACCCGTTCGATCAGGTCGCCGGCCCATCGTTGCGCGCGGTAGCGGCCGAGCCGGCCGCGCCAGTGCCGGGGGCCCAGCGCGGCCGGCGCCTCGATCATCGCGTGCATCTCGGCGGTGCGGCGCGGCACGTCGGCCTCGGCCAGCGGCACCCCGGCCCAGGCCCAGGCCCAGACCGTACGGGTCAGGATCTCGCCCACCTCGTCGTAGAGCACCACCGGGCCGTTGCGGGCCCAGACCGGGATCCGGGCCTGCCACTGTTCGTCGAAGATCTCCCCGAGGCGGCGGATCGCGGCCGACGTCATGATCGACATGAACATCGCCTTGCGGACCCGGTGCGCCTGCCCGTCCAGGCCCTGCACGCCGCCGACACCGGTGAGCGTGCGCTGCCCGCGCATCGGCATGGCGCCCCGCCGCACGAACCGCTCCTCGTCGTAGAACAGCTCGGCGGCCTCCCGGCCGCGCAGGCAGATCGTCGGCTCCAGCAGCAGCCGGGTCTGGAACACGTCGGTGCCGAGGCGGTCGCAGCGGGAGCCGACGAAGCGGTAGCCCTCCCGGATGAAGGCGAGCGTGCTGTCCGGGCTCCGGTCGCTCGGCATGGTGCTCATGTCGGCTGCTCCTGACGCGGTTCGGCGGCGCTGCCTACCTACCCCGGGCGACGCCGCCGAACCCTTCATCTCAGCAGCTCGGGCCGCACGCGGGAGGGGCCAGCCGGTCGGGCGGACGCTGGCCCCTCCCCGGCGGCGGAAAAGCTGGTTCCCTCAAGGCACGCGGACCGGCGGCTACCGGTCCGGCGCCCGCCGGCGTGGTGTCCGGCGAGGGTCACCGGCGACGGGGGAGGGCACTGATGCGTGACGACAGCGCGGCACGGCGGCACCGCGAGGCGTGGGCCGGGCTGCGCGGGGACGGCCGCGACGGTCCGCTGATCGGCGGGCCCCGGCGCGCCGGGGCCCGCCCACCGCGGTACTTCACCGTGCACCTGGGCTTCGCCGCCACCGATCCCGCCGTCGCGCGGGAGCAGGCGGTGGCGTACGCCGAAGCGCTCGGCCTGCTCCGCCCGGAGCTGGCGCTCGGCGCGGCGGCCCTGTCCCCGGCGGACGCCTGGCACCGGGCCGAGCGGCTGTTCTGCGACGCGGTCGGGCCCGACGGCGAGCGCTGCGCCGACGTGTCCGGGCACCCGGGCTTCCACCACGCGCCCGGTCCGGGCGGCCTCGGCTGGGGCGACGGTGACTGAGGTGCGCTCAGTCCAGGTCGAACTCGCCGTCCTGGGCGCCGGCGACGAACGCGTCCCACTCGGCCTGGGTGAAGACCAGCACGGGCCCGTCCGGCTCGGCGGAGTTGCGCATACCGATCAGGTCGTCGACGAATGCCACCTCGACCGCTCCCTCGGAGGTGTCGCCCTCTGCCCGCTGCCAAACCGCCCGGGAGAGGTCGAAATCGCCCTTGGGGTGCTGACCCATCGCTGCTCCTCCATCGCCATGCGTAACGAGGCGGCCCGAGCGGACCACATCGGGCAGGATAAGCGGATGCCGAGCCTCACCCGTGCAGAGGCGACCGCGCGCCGCGCGTCGATCACCGTCGAGTCCTACGATGTGGACCTCGACCTGACCGGCGACGCCGAGCGGTTCCGCTCCGCCGTCACCATCCGGTTCCGGGCCACCCCCGGCGCCGAGACCTTCGTCGACGTCAAGCCGCGCCGACTCCTCGCCGCCCGCCTCAACGACAGCGACCTCGACCCGGCCCTGCTGGCGGACGGCCGGCTGCCGCTGACCGGCCTGGCCGCCGACAACACGCTCACCGTCGAGGCCGAGATGGCCTACTCCAACACCGGCGAAGGGCTGCACCGGTTCGTCGACCCGGCCGACGGCGAGACCTACCTGTATGCGATGTCCTTCCTGGACGACGGGCCGCGGATCTTCGCCGCGTTCGACCAGCCCGACCTGAAGGCGCCGGTGACGCTGACCGTCACCGCGCCACCGGAGTGGACGGTGGCCGCCAACGGGCCGCTCGCCGACCGGCCCGCACCCGGCCGCTGGGAGTTCGCCACCACCGAGCCGCTCGCGACCTACTTCGTCTCGCTGATCGCCGGGCCGTGGCACGTGCTGCGCGCCGAGCACGACGGCATCCCGCTCGGCCTCTACTGCCGGCGCTCGCTCGCCGAGCACCTGGATGCCGACGCCGACGAGATCTTCACAGTCACCCGCCAGTGCTTCGACCGCTTCCACGAGCTGTTCGCCGAACGCTATCCGTTCGGCAAGTACGACCAGGCGTTCGTGCCCGAGTTCAACGCCGGCGCGATGGAGAACCCGGGCCTGGTCACGATCCGCGACGACTACGTCTTCCGCTCGGCGGTGACCGACACCCAGCGGGAGCTGCGCGCCACCACGATCGCCCACGAGATGGCACACATGTGGTTCGGCGACCTGGTCACCATGAGCTGGTGGGACGACCTGTGGCTCAACGAGTCCTTCGCCGAATACCTGGGCACCCGGGTCACCGCCGAGGCGACCCGGTTCGACCGGGCGTGGACCACGTTCGCGAGCCGTCGCAAGGCCTGGGGCTACACCGCCGACCAGCGCCCCTCCACCCATCCGGTGGCGCCGGAGGAGGTGGCAGACGCCGCCCAGGCGCTGCTGAACTTCGACGGCATCTCGTACGCCAAGGGCGCCAGCGTGCTGCGCCAGCTCGTCGCCTGGCTCGGTGACGAGGCGTTCCTGGCCGGGCTGAACGCGCACTTCGCCGCGCACCGCTTCGGCAACGCGACGCTCGCCGACCTGCTGGCCGCCCTGGGTACGGCGAGTGGCCGCGACCTGGACGGCTGGGCGGAACGCTGGCTGCGCCGCGCGCAGGTGAACACGCTGCGGGTCGACACCGCCGTGGACGCCGACGGGCGGTGGACCGACGTGGCGATCGTGCAGACCGCCCCGGCGAGCCACCCGGTGCTGCGGCCGCACCGTATCGGCGTGGCCCACCACACCGCCGACGGCCCGGCGTACCGGTTCGACGTCGACCTCGACCCCGACGCCGACGGCGGCCGGACGCCGCTGCCCGAGCTGGTCGGACGGCCCGCCACCGGGCTCGTGCTGCCGAACGCCGGTGACCTGACGTTCGCCAAGATCCGCCTCGACCCGGCCTCGGCGGACGCGGTGCCGACGCTGCTGCCGGGGCTCGACGATCCGCTGGCCCGGGCGCTGCTCTGGGGCGAGGCGCTGGATGCGGTCACCGACGGGGAACGGCCGGCCGGCGCGCTGGCCGCGCTGATCGCGGCGGCGCTGCCCGCCGAGACCGAGGTGACGATCGTCGAGGACGTGCTGCTGCTCAGTCGCCGGCTGATCGACCGCTACCTCGACCCGCTCGGCCGGGACGCGGCGCTGCTGCGGGTGGCGACCGCCTGCGCGGCGTTGCTCGACTCGGCCCCCGCGGGCGGTTCCCTGCAACTGGCGGCGGCGCGGGGCCTGATCGCCGCCACCACCGACACCGCGATGCTCGCCGGCTGGCTGGCCGGTAAGGACGTGCCGTCGGGGCTGGCCGTGGACACCGACCTGCGCTGGGCGGTGCTGCGCCGGCTGGTGGTGCTCGGCGCGGCCGGTACGCCGCAGATCGACGCCGAGGCCGACGCCGACCGCAGCGCCACCGGCGCCGAGCAGGCCGCCGCGTGCCGGGCCGCGCTGCCCGACGCCGACGCGAAGCGGGCCGCCTGGGAGATCGTCACCCGCAGCACCGAGCTGTCCAACCGCCTGGTCGAGGCGACCGCCGAGGGCTTCTGGCAGCCCGAGCAGGCCGAGCTGACCGCCGGGTACGTGCAGCGCTACTTCACCGACATGCCGGCGGCGGCGCGTCTGCGTACCGCGTGGGTGGCCGACGCGGTCACGGTGGCCGCCTACCCCCGCTACGCCGTGGCGCAGCCCACCCGGGAGATGGCCGCGGCGCTGCTGGCCCGCGACGACCTGACGCCGGGCCTGCGGCGGTGGGTGACCGACCTGGACGACGACATGCGCCGGGCGCTCGTGGCCCGGACGGCGGTGGCCGCCGCGTCGGCCTGAGCTGGGAGCGCGCCGGGTGGGGGACCGCCCGGCGCGCTCGACGGCGGACCCCGCCCGGAGCCGCCGGGCGGGCGGCCTACGATCGCTGGGTGGAGGAAGACATCCGGCGGGTCGGCATCATGGGCGGCACGTTCGACCCGATCCACCACGGGCACCTGGTGGCGGCGAGCGAGGTGGCCGACCGGTTCGGTCTGGACGAGGTGGTCTTCGTGCCCACCGGACAGCCGTGGCAGAAGGCGGAGGAGGCGGTCACTCCGGCCGAGGACCGTTATCTGATGACGGTGATCGCCACCGCCTCCAACCCGCGCTTCCAGGTGAGCCGGGTCGACATCGACCGCGGCGGCCCCACCTACACCGTCGACACGCTGCGCGACCTGCACGCCGAGTACGGCGCGAAGGCGCAGCTGTTCTTCATCACCGGCGCGGACGCGCTGGAGCGCATCCTCTCCTGGAAGGATCTGGACGAGGCGCTCGAACTGGCCCACTTCATCGGCGTGACCCGGCCCGGCTTCGAACTGACCGACAAGCACCTGCCGGCCGACTCGGTGAGCCTCGTGCAGGTGCCCGCGATGGCGATCTCCTCGACCGACTGCCGTGCGCGGGTCGCCCGGGGCGAACCGGTGTGGTACCTGGTGCCCGACGGTGTGGTGCAGTACATCGCGAAACGGCGTCTCTATCAGCGGTGATTCCGCGCTTTATGTCCCCGTTTGTGCCTGAAATCGACCAGAACTGACAAGTCGCCGCACCGCCGGGTGTGAGAGGCTTGGAGGGTCGCACGGTTGATCGAAGGAGAACGGTGACAGTTTCCGAGCGCGCGCACGAGCTGGCGATGGCCGCCGCCCAGGCCGCGGCCGACAAGAAGGCACAGGACATCGTCATCATCGACGTGGGCGACCAGCTCGCGATCACCGACGCATTCCTGCTGGCCGCCGCTCCGAACGAGCGTCAGGTGCTCGCCATCGTCGACGCCATCGAGGAGCGCCTGCTGGAGCTGCCGGAGAAGGCCAAGCCGGTGCGCCGCGAAGGCGAGCGCGGCGGCCGCTGGGTGCTGCTCGACTACGTCGACATCGTGGTCCACGTCCAGCACACCGAGGAGCGCGAGTTCTACGCGCTCGACCGGCTCTGGAAGGACTGCCCGCAGATCCCGTTCACCGATCGCGACCTGGCCGACTCGGCCGCCGGCAGCGCCACCGCCGAATGACCCGACTGATCATCTGGCGGCACGGCAACACCGACTGGAACGCCGCGAGCCGCGTCCAGGGCCAGACCGACGTGCCCCTCAACGACCTCGGCCGCGAGCAGGCCCACGCCGCCGCCCCGGTACTCGCCGCCCTGCGCCCGGACGCGATCGTCGCCAGCGACCTGCGCCGGGCCGCCGACACCGCCGCCGCGCTCGCGGCGCTGACCGGGCTGCCGGTCCGCACCGACGCGCGGCTGCGGGAACGGCACTTCGGCCAGTGGCAGGGCCTCACCCTGACCGAGGTGGCCGAACGGTTCCCCGACGAGTACGCCCGCTGGCGGGCCGGCGACCCGGACCCGGGCGCCGGCCTCGAACCCCTGGGTGACCTGGGCGCCCGGCTCGGCGCCGGGTTCCAGGACGCGGCCGACCTCGCCGTCGGCGGCACGGTCGTGGTGACCACCCACGGCGGCGGCGCCCGGCAGGGCGTCGGGCACCTGCTCGGCTGGGACCACACGGTGCTGCGCAGCCTCGGCTCGCTGGCGAACTGCCACTGGACCGAACTGCGCCACAACGGCGTCCGGGGCTGGCACCTGCGGGCGCACAACGTCGGTCTGGTCACCCGGGCGGCGCTCACCGACGCGGTCTGACACCTCCGGCCCCGGCGCGTCACAGCGCCATCGGCTAGCGTGCCGGTCATGCCCGTCGCGGTCGTCACCGACTCCACCGCCTACCTGCCCTCCGACCTGGCCCGCGCACGCGGGCTCACCGTCGTCCCGCTCACAGTCGTCCTCAACGGCGCGGAAGGGCTGGAGGGCGTCGAGACCTCCCCGGCCGACGCCACCCGCGCGCTGAGCGGCCGGCGGGTCTCGGTGAGCACGTCCCGGCCCGCGCCCGAACAGTTCGCGCAGGTCTACCGCACGCTGCTCGCCGAGGGCGCCGACGGCGTGGTGTCGGTGCACCTGTCCGCCGAGCTGTCCGGCACCGTCGAGGCCGCCCGGCTCGCCGCCGCCGAGATCGGCGACGACCGCGTCACCGTCGTCGACAGCCGATCCACAGGCATGGGCCTCGGCTTCCCGGCGCTCGCCGCCGCCGCGGCCGCCGCGGCGGGCGCCGACCTGACCGGGGTACGCGACGCGGCGCTGGACGCGGTCGCCCGCACCACCATCTACTTCTACGTCGACACGCTGGAGTTCCTGCGCCGGGGCGGCCGGATCAACGCGGCCGAGGCGCTGCTCGGCACCGCGCTCTCGGTAAAGCCGATCATGCACATGCCGCATGGCGCGATCGTGGTGAAGGACAAGGTCCGTACCGCCAGCCGGGGAGTCGCGCGGCTGGTCGACCTCGCCGTCGAGGCGGCAGACGACGCCCAGGTCGACGTCGCGGTGCACCACCTCGCCGCGCCGCAGCGGGCCGAGCAGTTGCTGACGGCGCTGACCGAGCGGCTGGGCGACCGGCTGCACGACACGTACGTCACCGAGGCCGGAGCGGTGGTCGCCGCCCACGCCGGGCCCGGGCTGGCGTGCGTGGTGGTCCACCGCCGTACACCCTAGGGTGGCCGGATGAGCCCACTGTCGTATGTCGTCACCGGCGGGGGCCGGGGCGTCGGACGGGCGATCGTCGAGCGGCTGGCCACCGACGGCGGCATCGTGGTCGTGGTCGAACGGGACACGAGCGCACTGGACTGGCTGGCCCGGCATCCGCTCGCCGACCGGCTGCACGCCGTGACCGGGGACGCCGGCGACGAGGCGGTCACCGGCCGGGCCGCCGACCGCGCCGAGGCGTACGCGCCGCTGGCCGGCTGGGTCAACAACGCCGCCGTCTTCCGCGACGCCGACCTGCACCGCGCGCCCGCGAGCGAGGTGGTCGACCTGATCACGCTCAACCTGCGGCCCGCCGTGGCCGGGGCCGGCACCGCCGTACGCCGGTTCCTGGCCGCCCGTACCGGCGGCGCGATCGTCAACGTCTCGTCCCACCAGGCCCGCCGGGCGGTGCCGGGCGCGCTGCCGTACGCCACCGCCAAGGCCGCGCTGGAAGGGCTGACCCGGGCGCTCGCCGTCGACTACGGCCGCCACGGGATCCGCGCCAACGCGGTGGCGCTCGGCTCCGTCCACACCGAACGGCACGCCGCCTACCTGGCCGGACTCGACCCGGCCGAGGTGGCGCACGTCGACGCGGAGATGGCCCGGCTGCACCCGCTCGGCCGGATCGGGCGTACCGACGAGGTGGCCGAGGTGGTCGCGTTCCTGCTCTCCGACCGCGCCTCGTTCGTCAACGGCGCGGTCGTGCCGGTCGACGGGGGACGGGCCGCGCTCGGCCTGGACCCGGAGGCGCGCTGACCGTCGTTTTCGGCCACCTAGCACGGCCACGGCTTGATCGGGTGTGTGTCCACAGTCCCTTGGTTGTCCACAGGTGAGCGTTCATCGGCCGATGCGGGACGAGCTGTCGCCGTAGCGTCCCGAGCCGTGCCAGACGACGAGGAGACGACGGTACGGCGGCGGCTCGCCCGGCTGTTCGGGCCTGGGCCCGGCGAGGCCGAGCCGGGTCTCGGGCTGCGTCCCGGCTTCCCGGAGCGCGACGGCGGGCGGGAACCCTCGTCCGGGGCGAACCCCTGGTCCGCCGAGCCGGACGCCGACGACGGCCCGTCCCACGATGCTCCGGTGGCCGCGCGCGGCCTGGCGTCCCGGCTGCCCGGACCCGGGGCGTTCGATCCCGGCCGCCGGGGTGTGCGGGCGCTCGCGGCGGTGGCGGCAGTGGTGGTCGTGGTGGCCGCCGTCTGGGCCTGGCGCTCGCGTCCGAGCACCGAACCCGTGCCGCCGGTGACGGCGTCCTCCGAGGCGCCTGTGGGCGCGGCGACCGAGGCGGTCACCGGGGTGCCCGCGTCAGCCGGCGCACCGGGTCAGGTGGTCGTCGCGGTGGCCGGGAAGGTCCGCCGCCCCGGCCTGGTCCGGCTGCCGGCCGGCGCCCGGCTGGCCGACGCCGTCGAAGCGGCAGGCGGCGCGCTGCCCGGCGTCGACGTCGCGCTGCTCAACCCCGCCCGCAAGGTCACCGACGGTGAACTGATCCTGGTCGGCGTGACCGCCCCACCGCCACCGGGCGGGCCCGCCGCGGCGGGCGCAGGCGGTGCGCCGGGCGGACCGGCGGCGCCGGCCGGACCGGTCAACCTGAACACCGCGACGCTTGCCCAGCTCGACGCGCTACCCGGCGTCGGCCCGGTGCTCGCCCAGCGGATCCTCGACCACCGCGACCAGCACGGCGGCTTCCGGTCCGTGTCCGACCTGCGGCAGGTCGACGGCATCGGCGACGCCCGGTACGAGCAGCTCAAGGAACTGGTGACGGTGTGACCGGCCGGCGTGCCGCTGCCTCGCCCGTCCTCGACGGTGACCCTGCGCCTGTCCGCGACGTGCCCGACCTGCGGCTGGCCGGGTTGGCGGTGGCCGCGTGGCTCGCCGCGCTGGCCGGGCTGCACCTCACCGTCCGCGCGACCGTGTGGACGGCCGCCGTCGCCGCCGCGCTCGCCCTCCTGGCGGCCCTGCGCTGCTGCGGCGTGCTCGGCCGACCGGGGGAACCGACCCGCCGCTACGGCTGGATCGTGGTCGCCGTGCTGCTCGGCGTGGTCTGCGGGGCCGCCGCCACCGGCGCCCGGCTCGCGATCCGCGACGCCACGGCGGTACGCGCTCTGGTCGCCGAAGGCGCAGTGGTCACCGCCGACCTCGTGCTGCGCGACGATCCCCGCCCGGTACGCGGTGCCCCCGGCCGGCCACCGATGCTCCTGGTCCGCGTCGACCTGGTCCGCCTCACCGGAGGCGACGGCGCGCGGGTCACCGGCCCGGTACGCGCCCTGGTGCTGGCCACCGACCCGGCCTGGCGGCCGCTGCTGCCGGGTCAGCGGGTCACCACCCAGGGGCGGCTGTCCGCCCCGCGCGGCGGTGACCTGACCGCCGCCGTGCTCTCCGCCGCCGATCCGCCCACGCTGCGCGGCAGCGCGTCCTGGCCGCAACGGGCGGCCGGGGTGCTGCGATCAGGGCTCCAGCGCGCCTGTGCGCCGCTGCCGGACGCGCCGGGCGGGCTGCTGCCCGGCCTCGTGGTGGGGGACACCAGCCGGCTGCTGCCCGAGGTGGAGGAGGACTTCCGGGCCACCGGGATGACGCACCTCAACGCGGTGTCCGGCTCCAACGTGGCGATAGTGGTCGGCGCGGTGCTGCTGCTGGCCCGCTGGGCGCGCGCCGGTCCGCGTACCGCCGCCACGCTGTGTGTGCTCGCCCTGGTCGGGTTCGTCATCCTGGTACGGCCCTCGCCGAGCGTGGTGCGCGCCGCCGCGATGGGTGCGATCGGGCTCGCCGCGCTGGCCGCCGGGCGGTCCCGGTCGGCGCTGCCCGCGCTCGCCGCGGCGGTCACCGGGCTGATCCTGTACGACCCGGACCTCGCGGGCGACCCGGGGTTCGCGTTGTCGGTCTGCGCCACCGGGGGACTGCTGCTGCTCGCGCCGGGATGGCGGGACGCGCTGCGCCGCCGGGGCGTACCGCCCGGGCTGGCCGAGGCGCTCGCCGTGCCGGCCGCCGCGCAGCTCGCCTGCGGCCCGGTGATCGCCGGACTGTCCGCGACGGTGAGCCTGGTGGCGGTGCCGGCGAACCTGTTGGCGGTGCCGGCCGTCGCGCCCGCCACTGTGCTCGGTGTGCTGGCGGCGGTGCTGTCGCCGGTGTGGCCGGGCGGCGCGGAGTTCCTGGCCTGGCTGGCGAGTTGGCCGGCGCGCTGGCTGGTGGCGGTGGCCGCGCACGGGGCGGACCTGCCGGCCGGGAACCTGCCCTGGGTGGGCGGGGTGGCCGGGGCCCTGCTGCTGGCGGGGGTGAGCGTGGCGCTGCTGCTCGCCTTCCGCCGACGCCGGGCGCGGCGGCTGGTCGCGGTCGTGGTGATGGCGGTGGTGCTCGGCGCGGCGCCGGTCCGGTTGCTTGCCTCCGGCTGGCCGCCGCGCGGCTGGGTGGTGGTGGCGTGCGCGGTGGGGCAGGGGGACGCCGTGGTGCTGCCGGTGGCGGCCGGCCGGGCCGTGGTGGTCGACGCCGGACCGGACCCGTCCGGCGTGGACGCCTGCCTGCGCCGCCTGCGCGTACGTGAGGTGTCGCTGCTGGTGGTCAGTCACTTCCACGTCGACCACGTCGGCGGCGTGGCCGGGGTGTTCCGGGGCCGGCGGGTGGGCGCGGTGGTGGGTCCGTCCTGGTCCGAGCCGCCCTACGGCGCCGCCCAGGTACGCGAGGCGGCCCGCCGGGCCGGTGCGCCGCTCGCCGCCGCGCAGGCGGGCTGGCGGTGGCGGGCCGGAGCGGTGGACCTGGTCGCGGTCGGGCCGCCGTACCCGCTGCGGGGCAGCCGGTCCGACCCGAACAACAACTCACTCGTCCTGACCGCCACCGTGGCCGGGGTACGGGTCCTGCTCGCCGGTGACGCCGAGACGGAGGAGCAGCGGGCGATGCTGGAGACGATGCCGGCCGCCGCGATCCGGGCCGACGTGCTGAAGGTGGCCCACCACGGCTCGGCGTACCAGGATCCGCAGTTCCTCGCCGCGGTGCGCCCGGCGGTGGCGCTGGTGTGCGTGGGCGTCGACAACGACTACGGGCATCCCAACGCCGGGCTGCTGGACCGGCTGGCCCGGGGCGGCGCGCGGGTGCTGCGTACCGACACCGGCGGTGACCTGGCCGCCGTGCGCGTCGGCGCCGGCCTCGCCGTGGTGACGCGCGGCCCCGATCCGGTACGACAGCGGTGAGGTGGCGAATCTTGTTGCGATAGATGGTGGATCAAGGCAAATGTCTGGATTTGCGCTGAGTGCGGGCTGTGCCGTCACAGTCCTCGATGACCAGGTCCGATCGGGTCGGAGGGCGTGCGAGTATGGGCGACGTGACCCCCGCCGACCTGCCTCCTATTGTGCTCGTCCTCGGCGACGAGGAGCTGCTCGCCACGCGAGCGGTGACCGAAGCCGTCGCCCGGGCCCGCGAGGTGGACCCCGACGTGGACGTGCGGGAATACCAGGCCGGCACGCTCACCGTCGGCGAGATCGCCGAGATGCTCAGCCCGTCGCTGTTCGGCGGCCGCCGGGTGCTGGTGCTCCGCTCCGGTCAGGACGCCCGCAAGGACCTGTCCACCGCGCTACTGGCGTACGCGAAGAACCCCGACCCGGACGTGCAGCTCGTCGTGCTGCACCTGGGCGGGGCCAAGGGCAAGGCGTTCGCCGACGGGCTTCGGGCGGCCGGTGCCACTGTGGTGCCGGCGATGAAGCTCAAGGGCGACCGGGAACGGGCCGCCTTCGTGCGGGACGAGATCCGTCGCAACGGGGGCAAGTGCACGCCGGACGCGGCCGACGCCCTGGTCGCGGCAGTCGGCAACGACATGCGTGAGCTGGCCGCCGCCTGCTCGCAGCTGCTCGCCGACACGGACGGGCGGATCAGCGCGGACACGGTGGCCCGCTACTACCGGGGGCGGGCCGAGGTGACCGGCTTCACGGTGGCCGACGCGACGATGGTCGGCGACGTGCCCGGCGCGCTGGAGGCGCTGCGCTGGGCGCTGCACGTCGGCGTCGATCCGGTGCCGATCGCCGACGCGCTGGCCGACGGCGTACGAACCGTGGCCCGGGTCGCCGCCGCCGGGCGGGGAAGCCCGTTCCAGCTGGCCAAGACGCTGGGCATGCCGGCCTGGAAGATCGAGAAGGCTCAGGTGCGGGCCCGGGGCTGGACGCCGGAGGGCCTGGTCGAGGCGATGCGGGTGGCCGCCGAGTGCAACGCGGCGGTCAAGGGCGGCGCCGACGACCGGGCGTACGCGCTGGAGCGAGCCGTGTTCTCGGTGGCCGCGGCCCGGCAGGGCGGCGCCCGGTGACCCGATCGTGGTCGACTGTGGCCACGGACGAGGAGCGGTACCGCCCGCTCTACGCCCGGGTGCTGGGCCTGCGCTTCGTCAACCCGGGCGGGGTGCTCTGCTTCCTGTTCTTCGAGGGCGCGATGGCGCTCGCCGTGCTGCTCGCGCTCGCCGAACTGGTGAGCTGGTGGGCGGTGCTGGTGCTGCCGGTCGCGGTGGCCGCGATGGTCAAGCTCAACGACGTGGTCGCCGAGATGGTCGTCCGCACCGCGGCGCTGGTGCCCGAGCAGGAGCGGGACCGCTTCCGGCGGCAGATGGAGCCGGTGGTCGGCCGGGCCCGGGTGCCCGCGAGCGCCCGCGCGCTGCCGAGCGGCGCGGTCCGGAGCGTCCGGTCGTTGCCGGGCGGCACGCCAGCCGACTCCCGGGGCGTCCGCTACCACCACCCGCAACGCGCGACGTTCGACCGCCCGACCGAGCGCTAGCAGCGCCTCTTCCCCCGCGCCGCGCCCTGCGCCTTCGCGCGGAGATCTTGGTACGGAACCGCCCCTCAGGGGG
>NZ_JAAOLH010000024.1:0-59616 GCF_011602315.1 Micromonospora sp. CMU55-4 | reverse complement strand
TACCGCCGATCGTGAAGGGAGAGCCCGGTGGACGCCGTCCTCGTCATAAACGCCGACCTCGGCCCGCTGCACCGGGTCACCGTCAAGCACGCGATCCGGATGCTCTGCCGCCGGGTCGCCGAAATCCACGAGGCCGAGCCGGACCGGGTGATCGGCGTCTTCCCGCTGCCGCGGGTGGTCCGCCTCGTCCGGTACGTGGTGACCCGCTGGCGGTTCAGCGCCGGCCCGGCCTGGTCCCGGGCCGGGGTGCTGGCGCGCGACCGGCGGCGGTGCGCCTACTGCGACGGCGCGGCCAGCACGATCGACCACGTCCTGCCCCGCTCGCGCGGTGGCCGGAACACCTGGGGGAACACCACCGCCGCCTGCTACGCGTGCAACCAGCGCAAGGGTGACCGGACCCCGGCCGAGGCGGGCATGCCGCTGCGGCGGGCTCCGGTGACGCCGAGCTGGGCCGCGCTGGCGCGGTGACGGACGGCCGGCGGGCACAGGGGGCGGTGTCGGGGGTACGCCCCGGCGCCGCGCCCGCCGGTCCCACCAGTGCGCCTACCTGTCGAGACGCCGGGCCAGCCCGTCGAGCAGGAGGTCCAGCCCGCCGCCGAACTCGTCCTCCGGTACGACCACGCCGGCGTCGCGCGCGGTCGCGGCGAGCAGGGGGAACTCGTCGCGGGGCAGCGCCGCGATGACAGCCGTGCCGGGCCCGGCCAGCGCGCCGAGGTGTTCCATCTGGATCGCGCCGACCACGTAGCCGAGCAGGGCACGGAACGCGATCACCCGTCCGGTGCCGGTGAAGCCGGCCCCGGTCAGCACCGCGAGCACCGCCTCGCCCCAGCGCAGGATCGTCGGCGAGCGGTGCCGGTACGCGGGGAGCAACGGCACCACTGCCGGGTGGAGACCGACCGCGCGGCGTACCCGCTCGGCCAGGTCCCGGATGCCGTCCGCCCACGGGACGTCGGGCGGCGGGCGGGTGTCGACCGGTTCGAGGACCCGCTCGACGACGAGCGCTTCCAACTCGTCGCGGTCGGCGACGTAGCGGTAGAGGCCCATCGTGCTGGTGCCGAGCTGCGCGCCGACCGCGCGCATGGTGAGGCCGGCGAGGCCGTCCCGGTCGAGCACCGCGAGCGCCGCGTCGGCGAGCTGGGCCGGGGTCAGGGAACGGGGACGGGGCATGGCCTTGACAGCGTACAAGATACGCCTACGGTTGTAGGAGTACGTCGTACGCCTACAACGGGAGCGCGCATGGACGTCGTCACCCCTCGCCATCTCACCAGCGTGACCGGTGCCCAGGTCGCCCTGCCGGACCCGGACCGCCTCATCCACCTCCAGTTCCGTCGCTTCGCCGGCTGCCCGGTCTGCAACCTCCACCTGCGCTCGATCGTCCGCCGGCACGCCGAGATCGAGGCGGCGAGCGTACGCGAGGTGGTGCTCTTCCACTCCCCCGCCGACGAGTTGCGCGAGCACGTCGCCGACCTGCCGTTCGCCGTGGTGGCCGATCCGGACCGGCGGCTCTACCGGGAGTTCGGGGTGGAGTCGGCGCGGCGGTCGCTGCTCGACCCGCGCGCCTGGCTGCCGATCCTGCGCGGCGTGGCGATCAGCACCTGGCACATCCTGCGCGGACGGGAGCGGTCGCCATCCCTTACGCCGCACGGCGGCCGGTTCGGGCTGCCGGCCGACTTCCTGATCGCGCCGGACGGGCGGGTGCTCGCCGAGAAGTACGGCGAACACGCCTCCGACCAGTGGTCGGTGGACGAACTGCTGGCCCAGGTCAGCCGGAGCCGGTCGGCGCGGTGACCGCTGGATCGCCGGTCGGGACGTACCCGCCGAGGGGTGCCGGGCAAACGGCGGTCAGTGGGCGGTCGGCGGGGTCCAGCCGAAGCGCGGCGGGCGGCGCTCGTTCATGGCCGCCACCCCCTCGCGGGCCTCGCCGCTGTCCCGCACCTGGCCGTGCCACCACGCGAGCCGGTCGGCGTCGGCGCGCCCGTCGACGATCTCCTTCGCGGCGGCCACCGTGAGCCGGGAACGCTCGGCGATGGTGGCGGTCAGCGTTGTCACCCGCCCGGCCAGCTCCCCGGCCGGCAGCACCTCGTCCACCAGGCCGATCCGCAGCGCCCGCTCGGCGTCGACCAGCTCGCTGCTGAACAGCAGGTGCTTGGCGGCGGACGGACCGACGAGCGCGGCCAGCCGGCGGGTGGTCGGCGCCGGGTAGACCAGGCCGAGCCGGGCCGGGGGTACGCCGAACCGGGCCTCCGCCGAGGCCAGCCGCAGATCGCAGGCGACGGCGAGCTGGCAGCCGCCGCCCACGCAGGCGCCCTCGATCGCGGCCACAGTGGGACGGCCGAACGCGGCGAGCCGTTCCTCGGCGGCCACCGCGATGCTGCCGTCTCCGGCGGCCAGCAGCTCGTCCAGGTCGCCGAGGTCGGCCCCGGCGCAGAACGTGCCGGCCGCGCCGGTGAGCACCAGCACCCGTACCGCAGGGTCGGCCTCCAGACCGTCGAGCAGCACCGGGAGCTGCCGCCACATGGCCGGGGTCATGGCGTTGCGCCGGGCCGGGTTGTGGATGACCACGGTTGCCACCGGGCCGTCCACCCTGACCGTGAGTTCCGCGTCGGACATGGTGCGACCGTAACGGGCGGGGCCCGGCGGCCACCCGCGTGGGGTGACCGCCGGGCCCCGGGGTCGGGCGGTCAGGTCAGGAGACGTTGACAGCGGTGTCGTCGAGCACGAACGACGTCTGCAGGGAGACGTCCTCGGTGCCGGTGAACTTCAGCGTGACGGTCTGCCCGGCGTACGACGCCAGGGAGAACGACTTCTGGCTGTAGCCGCTGGCCTTGTTCAGGTTCGAGTAGGTCGCCAGCGTGGCCAGCACCGAACCGGAGGAGTTGAGCACCTGCACGTTCAGCTTGTCGTACTGGACGCTGCTGGTGGTCTCGGCCGAGTCGATGTGCAGCCAGAACGAGAAGGTGTACGTGGAGCAGCCGCTCGGCAGGCTCACCGACTGCGACAGCGAGTCGGTGCGGGTGGTGCCGTAGCCGTTGAGCCAGGCGTTCCACGTACCGGTGCGGGTCGGCTGGCCCTGCGAGCCGTACTGGCCGATCACGCCGGAGGTGGAGGTCCAGACCGTGTTGCCGGACTCGAAGCCCGGGTTGCCGAGCTTCTGGCCCGCGCCGGTGCAGCCGCCGCCGGTGCCGTTCACCGTCAGCGAGAACGTGGCGGTCTTCGTGCCGGACGCCGCGCTGCCGGTGACGGTCACCGAGTAGGTGCCGGTCGGCGTGCTGGAGCTGGTGGAGATGGTGAGCGTGGACGAGCCGCCCGAGGTCACCGAGGAGGGGCTGAACGACGCGGTGGCGCCGGTCGGCAGGCCGGACGCGGAGAACGTCACGGTCTGCGCGCTGCCGTTGGTGGTGGCCGTGGCGACGGTGGCGGTGACCGAACCGCCCGCGGTGACCGAACCGGCGGTCGGCGAGAGCGAGACGGAGAAGTCGTTGCCGGTGGAGCTGCACGGCGCGTCGTTACCGGCGACGTTCACCGCGGTCCAGGCGGCCTGGACGGTCTTGTACTCGGTGGAGCAGTTGCCGTACAGGTCGGTGGCGGCCCGCAGGGTGTACGCGCGGGCGGTGTTGGCCGGGTTGCTGGTGTTGACGTACGAGGTGTTCGAGGTGAAGTACACGTCGAGCGCCCGGTACCAGATCTTCTCCGCCTTGGTGCGGCCGATGCCGGTGACCGCCGGGGCCGAGCCGCAGACCGGCGAGGTGCCGTACGCGGTGGCGCCGGTGCCCTCGGCGAGGTTGAAGAAGAAGTGGTTGCCGACGCCGGAGGAGTAGTGCACGTCCTTGTTCTTCGTGCTGGTGGACCAGCAGGAGTCGGACGAGCCGTCCAGCGACGGGTTGTACATGTAGCGCAGCGGCGTACCGTTGCCGTTGATGTTGATCTTCTCGCCGACCTGGTAGTCGCCCGGGTCGCTCGGCGCGGCGGCGTAGAACTCCACCATGTTGCCGAAGATGTCGCTGGTGGACTCGTTCAGGCCACCGGACTCACCGGAGTAGACCAGCCCGGCCAGCGCTTCGGTGACGCCGTGGCTCATCTCGTGGCCGGCGACGTCCAGCGAGACCAGCGGGCGGGAGTTGCCCGAGCCGTCGCCGTAGGTCATCTGGGCCCCGTCCCAGAAGGCGTTGACGTAGTTGTTGCCGTAGTGCACCCGGCTCGGCACGCCCTGGCCGTTGCCGAAGATGCCGTTGCGGCCGTGCACGTTCTTGAAGTAGTCGAACGTCTTGGCGGCGCCGAAGTGGGCGTCCACGGCGGCCGACTGCCGGTTCGAGGTGGCGCCGTTGCCCCACGCGTTGTCCGCGTCGGTGAACGTGGTGCAGGTGGAGGTCCCGTTGTTCATGTCGCAGGTGCGGCCGTTGCCGCGTACCGGGTCGATCATCTGGTACGTGCTGCCGGAGAGCGTGGTGTCGATGGTGACCGAGCCGGTGTAGATGCCCTGGCCGGTGCCGGCCACCGTCTCGATCTCGTCGTACGAGCCGATCACCTTGCCGGTGGTGGCGTCGGTGACGACGTGCAGCTTCGACGGGGTCTGCTTGTCCGCCTTCCAGCCCGTCGCGACGGTCTCCCAGGCGAGGCGGCCCTTGCCGCTGCTGGCGTCGACGAACAACTCCGGCGTGCCGACCGAGGTGAGCGAGCCGGAGAACGTCTTGCGGGCGCTGGCCTTGGCCGCGTCCGCGCCGACCTTCGCGGTGGTGCTCAGGGTCAGCGGGGCGTCGAGGCTGACCGACGCGCTGGTCATGGTGCCGTTGGGGGCGGTGTGGATGACGAAGTCACCGCCGTACACCCGGAGACCCTGATAGGTCCGGCTGTACCGGGTGTGCGCCGCCCCGGAGGGGTCGACCTTGGTGCGGACGGCCTGATAGGCCTCACCGCCGGCGCCCTTGACGACGCCGGGATTGGCGCGCAGCAGGCTCGCGGCCTTGGCCGCGGCCGAGGTCTCGGGGCTGGGGGCGGTTGGCGCTGCCGCTTGCGCCGAGGTGGTGACGCAGGCCAGCACGCTGCTGGTGAGCAGCGCTGCGCTGACGGCGGCGACGGATCTTTTCACGGGCCCTCCTGGAAGGCGAATGTTGTGACGGGGGTAGTCACTGATGTAGATATAGCGATACATCGACGAACGTGAAAGAGGCTGGCGGGAACCCGCCGGAGACACTGACCGAACGGATGAGGAGGACCGGTGGACCGGAACCGGGTGGTCCCGTCGCGCGTCCGAACCGGTATGAGAGCTGCCCCCGCCGTGGCGGCCGTCGCCGCCCTTCTCGTCCCGCTCGCCGGCTGCGCCCGCACCGACGCGCCACCCGTCGTCACGGACGGGCCCTCGCCGCTGGCCACCGAGGTCGTGCTCGTGAAGTCGGGCGGCATCGCCGGGCTGACCGACACCGTCCGGGTCGGGCCGGACGGCCACTGGACCCGCACCGACCGCGCCGGCGCCTCCCGAGAGGGGCAGCTCGCCGCGGAGAAGCTCACCCGGCTGCGGCAACTCGCGGCCGACCCCCGGCTGGCCGCCGAAGCCGCCGTCACCGCACCGGCGACCATGTGCGCCGACGCGTTCAGCTACCGGCTCACCGTCGGGCCCAACCAGGTCAGCTACGTGGACTGCCCGCCGCAGGCCACGCCGCCCGCCGTCACCGCGCAGGTGGTGGACCTGCTCAACGGCGCCACCGGCTGACCGGCGCCGACTTCAAACCCGTTCCGGCTGTGACATCGGCCTATGGCCGGCCGGCCCGCGGCGGGGCCAGCATGGAAGGCATGACTCGCGCACTCATCGCCCTGACCAGTCACTCCGAGCTGGGCCGCACCGGCCGCTCGACCGGCTACTACGTCGGCGAGGCCGCCGAGCCGTGGGAGGTGTTCCGGGCCGCCGGCTACGACGTCGACCTGGTCTCAGTGGCCGGCGGCGAGCCGCCGGTCGACGGGCGGGACGAGAACGACAGCACCCAGAACGACTTCCTCGCCACCGCCGGCGTCACCGACACCCCGAAGGCCGCAGACGTCGACCCGGCCGGGTACGACGTGATCCTCTTCGCCGGCGGTCACGGCACCATGTGGGACTTCCCCGACGACCCCGACCTGGCCCGGATCGCCCGCTCGGTCTACGAGCGCGGCGGCGTGGTGGCCGCCGTCTGCCACGGCCCGTCGGCGCTGGTGAACCTGACCCTCACCGACGGCTCACGGCTCGTCGCCGGCAAGCGTGTCGCCGGCTTCACCAACAGCGAGGAGGCGGCCGTCGGCCTCACCGACGAGGTGCCGTTCCTGCTCGCCGACAAGCTCACCGAGGCCGGCGCGCAGCACGTGCCGGCGCCGGACTTCACCGAGCACGTGGTGGTCGACGAGCGCCTGGTGACCGGCCAGAACCCGCAGTCCGCCCGCGCCGTCGCCGACGCCGTGGTGAAGCTGATCGCCTGAGCACCAGGTCAGAACCGGTAGTCGTCGGGCAGGCCGGTGGCACGCAGCTCGGGCGGCAGGTGGGCGACGTCGTTGAGCGCGACGAGCGTCGGCGGGCCGCCCGAGCTGTAACGGATCACGGTGAGCCCGCAGTTCTGGTGGTTGAGCCCGATCCAGCGGTGCGGCGGCGCCTCCAGCGCGTGCAGCACCAGCCAGGCGACCAGGAAGTTGTGGGTGACGACCAACTCGCGTACGTCACCCTCCGCGGGGGCGGCGGCGAACCGCGCCACCGCCTCCGCGGTCACACGCGGCCCGTCGCGCCGCTCCCGCTCGGTGAACCCGGCCAGGAACTCCGCGTACCGCTCGGGCAGGTCGGCCGGGTCGGTGTCGTGCGGCACGTGGTCGCCGGCGCGGTCGTCCTCGCGTACCGGAACACCCGGCAGCGACGCCGCGACCAGCGCGGCGGTCTCCGCGGCCCGGCGGGCCGGCCCATGGTGTACGGCGGCGAAGCGCGTGCCGCGCAGCCGTTCACCCAGCAGCGTCGCCTGCCGCCGGCCGCGCTCGGACAGGCCGGTGTCGGCCTCCTCCTCCGCGCGGTCCTGCTCGCCGTGGCGGACCAGGTAGAGCAGGCGGCTGGGCATCGGCGCCTCCACGGTCGGGGACCGCGAGACTAGCCCGCCGCCGCGCCGTTCACTGCCCCTGGCGCATCTGCCCGATCCGGATCCGGTTGCCGAACGGGTCGCGGATGCCGAAGTCGATCCCGTACGGCCGGTCGGTCGGCTCGTCGGTCACCTCCACACCCTTCGCGACCAGATCCGCGTACGTCTTGTGCGCGTCGTCGGTGGTGAAGAAGAGGAACCCGCCCGCGGCGCCCTTGGTCAGCAGCTCCCGGACCTGCTCGGCGGTCTTCGGGTCCAGGGCCGGCGGGCCCGGCTTCTCCAGCAGGATCTCCCGGCCCGGGTCCCCCGGCACGTTCACGGTGAGCCAGCGCATGAAGCCGAGATCCTGGTCGGTGCTGACCTCCAGGCCCAGCTTCCCGACGTAGAAGTCGAGCGCCTCGTCCTGGTCGAGCACGTAGATCTGCGAGCGGGAAGTCGAAGTCATCGTCATGCCGACGACGCTAGAGCAGCGGCCTGACCTGCTGCTTATCCAAAACTGCTCGGTCTGGTCCAGGACTTGGCGAAGCAGCTCGGCACGTCCGGCGGCGCGGCCCGGCGACGCCGGAAGGCCGAGGGCGACGCACCGACGATGCCGTGGAACGTCCGGCTGAACGTGCCGAGGCTGTTGAAGCCGACGGCGAGGCAGATGTCGGTGACGTCGCGGTCGGTCTCCAGCAGCAGGGCCATGGCCCGCTCGACCCGGCGGCGTTGCAGGTAGCGGTGCGGGGTCTCGCCGAAGGTGGCCCGGAAGGTACGGATGAAGTGCGCCTCGGACACGTGGGCGATCCGGGCCAGCGCGGCGATGTCCAGCGGCTGCGCGTACGCCCGGTCCATCGCGTCGCGGGCCCGCAGCATCGCCCGATTGGACTCCTCGACCGCTCTGCTCACGCCGTCCCCCCGCCGGCCAGCCTACCGAGACGCCGATCGGCGGCGCGCCCGCCGACACTCCGGTCGGAGAACTGTGTACGCCGCTGTCATCCGGCCCGCGCGACGGCTCCTGCGATCACGAGGCGCAGGTGTTGAGCATGCTCTGCAGTGCGGACTTCTCGGATGATTGGAGCGTCAGGCCCCAGTTGTACTTCACGGTGATCCACATCTTGCTGTAGGTGCAGCGGTACGACGTCAGCGGCGGCTGCCACGTCGAGGGGTCCTGATCGCCCTTGGCCTGGTTGACGTTGTCGGTGACCGCGATCAGTTGCGGGCGGGTCAGATCGTTGGCGAAGCTCTGCCGGCGGCTCGTCGTCCAGGAGTTGGCTCCTGACCGCCACGCCTCCGCCAGGGGCACGACGTGGTCGATGTCGACGTCGGAGGCGGCGTACCAGGTCGCACCGTCATAGGGGCTGTACCAGCGGCCTGAGGTGGCGGCGCAGGAGCTGCTGACCACGACGGACGTGCCGTCCCGCTTGAGGACCTGCTCGCGGGTGTTGCAGGTTCCGGTGATGGTGATCCAGTGGGGGAACAGGTCCCGCGAGTAGCCGGACATTGAGCCCTGTGCGGCCACTGTCAGCGCGTTGAGCTGCGACTGCGCCGTCGCCTGGGAGGGGATGCCGGGCGGGGTGGCCGAGGCCGGCTGGCCGTTCACGGCGGCGAGAACAGCGCCCGCGAGGGCGGCGGCGGTGATCGCGGCGGCACGGCGCCAGGCACGCGGGGTGAGGGTGACGGACGTGATCGGCATGACGGCGACCCTTCGTCGAGGAAAGTGACAGCAACCTTCCCTGACGATCATGTCCATCGATCGGCGTCCCTGTAAAGAACAGCTGTCCGGTTGTCGAGCATCGAGCCGCCCCGCACCGCCGACGCGCCGACTCCGCCGGCGTCACTCAGGGCAGCGGCGGCGTGACGGTCGCCGTGGCCCTGACCGCGGTGGGCGTGACCGGCATGTTCCTCACGGACCAGGGCAGGTCAGCTGACCTGCGGTGTTGTCGGCATCTTGTCCGGAGTGCGAGGTACAGGTCCGTTAGCTGCCGTCCACCGGGTCGTCGTACGGCGGCGACACCTCGTCGTTCCAGGAACGTTTCACGTAACCGCCGGTGAGATCTTGGAGCTGCCGGTTGACCTCGATCAGGGTGTTGATTTCCTGGAGCACCTCGTCGAGATCGTCGAACGTGACCTGGAACCGGCGGTCGTAGGCGGCCATCTCGGGGATGCCATAGTCCTCGGCGACCTCAGCGGCCTCAGCGACAATCCGTGGCCCCGCGTCGAAGGTCACCTCCAGCTGGGGACCATCGGACCATTGGACGGTGAATCGGTCGCTCTCCTCGGCCACCACCATCGACTTCAGGCGCTGCACGGCGTCGGCAAGGGTGACGGACCCGGTGAAGTAGACCCGGAACCCATCGCGCGGCCAGAGGTGAGACGAAACGGGATCGTCCAACAGCAGATCGACCGCAGCGTCGATCCTGGACTCAGCTTCGGTCAGCGGCACACCCAGTTGCGAAACATGGGCGACCAGGCCCGTCGCGTCCGCTACCACGTGCCCGATCCGGTACATGGTCCG
This sequence comes from Micromonospora sp. CMU55-4, assembly GCF_011602315.1. Classification (NCBI taxonomy): domain Bacteria; kingdom Bacillati; phylum Actinomycetota; class Actinomycetes; order Micromonosporales; family Micromonosporaceae; genus Micromonospora; species Micromonospora sp. CMU55-4. The sequence goes on along the minus strand of NZ_JAAOLH010000024.1, from coordinate 50,037 downwards.
GACGAGCCCTTCAGCATCCACGTCACTGCCACTGTGCCAGAACGGCAGATTGATGGCCGTCTCACCGGACCGGTAGCGCACCGTAATGCCGCTGGGCTGGTGCGTCAGCGTGCGGCTCGGGCCGTCCTCGCCCAGAACCACCTCGCCGACGACGTCCCGTACGCCGGAAACGATGGCGTCCCATGCCTGCGAGTCGGACGGCTCACCCGCACCCTTCCGTTCGCCGTCCGACGCCTTCAGCGAGGGCTGTCCGACGGGCTCGGGTAGCAGGATGAGATCAAGAGTCATGGCCGTCAGGCTAGGGCCTGTGACGGGCGGTCGTGACCCTCGTTGCTGTCATCCGGCCGGATCGCAGCGGCTGCCGCCGCGAAATGCCTTGTGTAATTGGAGCCCCCGGCCGGGATCGAACCGGCGACATCTCGCTTACAAGGCGAGTGCTCTGGCCAGCTGAGCTACAGGGGCGCGTGCGTCGGGCTCAGCATAGCGACTGAGCCCCGGAAATCCCGCCTCGCAGGGCTCCCGAGCACGGAAAACGTCGGCATCCCGACCAGTGCGGCCGATGGATCATCGCCCGGGCGCGCTCCCAGCGGGGAGATTGATGCCTCGCAGTGCCCTGCTGACCGTTATGCGTATGCCGTCCATCCCATCCGGAGAACCACGTCTTGGCACGATCGCGAAAGCCGTTTACCGTGCAGTGACACGGACGACACTCCGGCCGGCCTCGGCTGCCTGAGCGACGACCCCGTTGGCCGGTGCCTTGGGCGCCGGTCGCTCCTTCACTCGGATCGTCCGGCACGTTCCTGCCGGTGAAAGGAAGCGCTCCATCATGGCTACGGTCACCTACGCGAAGGCGTCCCGGATCTACCCGGGCACCGAGCGCCCCGCCGTCAACCAGCTCGACCTCCAGATCGGTGACGGGGAGTTCCTCGTCCTGGTCGGTCCGTCCGGCTGCGGCAAGTCCACCAGCCTCCGGATGCTCGCCGGCCTGGAGGACGTCGACGACGGCGCGATCTACATCGACGACCGCGACGTCACGCACCTCCCCCCGAAGGCCCGCGACATCGCGATGGTCTTCCAGAACTACGCCCTCTACCCGCACATGACGGTGTACGAGAACATGGCGTTCGCGCTCAAGCTGCGCAAGACCTCGAAGTCGGAGATCGACCGGCGGGTCAAGGAGGCGGCCGGGCTGCTCCAGCTGGAGGAGTTCCTCAGCCGCAAGCCGAAGGCGCTCTCCGGTGGTCAGCGCCAGCGTGTCGCCATGGGCCGCGCGATCGTCCGCGAGCCGCAGGTCTTCCTCATGGACGAGCCGCTGTCGAACCTCGACGCCAAGCTGCGTGTCCAGACCCGTACCCAGATCGCCTCGCTGCAGGCGAAGCTGGGCGTCACCACCGTGTACGTCACCCACGACCAGGTCGAGGCCATGACCATGGGTCACCGGGTGGCGGTCATGCTCGACGGCGTGCTCCAGCAGGTGGACACCCCGCGGGCGCTCTACGACACCCCGGCCAACGTCTTCGTCGCCGGCTTCATGGGCTCCCCGGCCATGAACATCAAGACGGTGAAGCTGACCGAGCAGGGCGGCGCGTTCGCCGAGATGATCGTGCCGCTGACCCGCGAGCAGGTCCAGGCGGCCAGCGCCGAGGGCGGCGACGGCAAGGTCACCGTCGGCTTCCGGCCGGAGGACTGCGACCTGGTCAGCCCGTCCGAGGGCGGCATGCCGGTAGTGGTCGAGCTGGTCGAGGACCTGGGCTCCGACGCCAACGTCTACGGCCACGCCGCGCTGGAGGGCCACAACGAGCGGTTCGTGGTCCGTACCGACCGGCGCAGCATGCCGAACATGGGTGACACCGTGTTCGTCAAGCCGCGTACCGGCCGCAGCCACGTCTTCCACGCCGCCACCGGCCAGCGGATCTGACGTACCCGAGAAAAGGGGCGGCCCGCCACGGCGGACCGCCCCTTTTTCGTACTCTCGATCAGACCTCGACGGACCGGCGGCGCGCGACCTCGGCCAGCGTGACGGCGGCGGCGACGCTCGCGTTGAGCGACTCCACGTCGGAGACCATCGGGATGCTGACGGTCAGGTCGCAGGTCTCGCCGACCAGGCGGGACAGGCCGCGCCCCTCCGAGCCGACCACCACGACGAGCGGGCCGACGGCCGCTTCCAGGTCGTACAGGTCGGTCTGCCCGTCGGCGTCCAGGCCGACCACGACGAAGCCGGCGTCCTTGCACGCCTTGAGCGACCGGGTCAGGTTGGTGACCTGGGCGACGGGCACGCGCGCGGCCGCGCCGGCGCTGGTCCGCCAGGCGGTCGCGGTGATCCCGGCGGCACGCCTTTCGGGTACGAACACACCCTGCGCGCCGAACGCGGCGGCCGACCGGATGACCGCGCCGAGGTTGCGCGGGTCGGTGACGCCGTCCAGCGCGACGAGCAGCGGGGCGGCCTGTTCCAGCGCGGCGGCCACCAGGTCGTCGAACGGCTCGTAGGCGAACGGCGGCACCTGGAGGCCGACGCCCTGGTGCAGCACCCCGCCGGTCATCCGGTCCAGCTCGGCGCGGCTGACCTCCAGGATCGCGATGCCCCGGTCGGCGGCGGTACGGACGATCTCCTTGACCCGGTCGTCGACGTCGATGCCCTGCGCGGTGTAGAGGGCGGTCGCCGGCACCTGGGTGCGCAGCGATTCCAGCACCGGGTTGCGCCCGACCAGCAGCTCAGGGCTGTCCTTCGCCGGGTTGGCCTTGCGGCCCGGCGCGACCCGGGGGCCGCCCCGGCCGGCCGGCTTTCCGCCCCGCCCCTTCGTCGTGGGCGTGCCCCGGCCACCGCCCTTGCCCCAGGTGGTGTCCTTGGTGCCGGGCTGGCCGATCTTGGGGGCGCGGCCCTCCTCGGCGGCGGCGCGGCGCTCCTTCTCCTGCTTCCAGGCGGTGCGCTGGGGCAACTTCTCGGTGCCCGAGTACGCCTTGTGCCACGGCCGCTCGTCGGCGGGCAGCGTGCGCCCACGCCCGGCGAGGGAGTCCTTGTTCTTGCCGCCGGTGCCCTTGGGGGCGCCCGCCTTCGGTGCCAGTCGCCGGCCTCGGCGCTGTGAGTTGCCGGCCATCAGTCCTGCTCTCCAATAGTCCAACGCGGGCCCTGGGGGGTGTCCTCGACGACCACGCCGGCCTGCTTGAGCTGGTCGCGTACGGCGTCGGCGGCGGCCCAGTCCTTGCGGCCGCGGGCCTGCGCGCGCTGCTCCAGGGCCAGCGCGATCAGGGAGTCCACCACGCCGCGCAGGTCGTCCGTGCGGCCGCCGCCGGTCCAGGCCGGGTCCAGGGGGTCGACGCCGAGGATATCCAGCATCGCCCGGGTGGAGGCGAGCGTCGTGCGGACGGTCACATCGTCACCGGCGGTCAGCGCGGTGTTGCCGTCGCGGACCACCTCGTGCAGCGCCGCGAGCGCCGCCGAGGTGTTGAGGTCGTCGTCCATCGCGGCGACGAAAGCGGCCGGCAGGTCGCCGGGCCGGCCGCCGCCGACCCGCTCGGCCGCCCGCTGCACGAAGCCCTCGACCCGCCGGTACGCCACGGCGGCCTCGCGCAGCGCGTCCTCGGAGTAGTCGATGCGGGACCGGTAGTGCGCGGCGACGTAGTAGTAGCGCAGCTCCACCGGGCGCACCCCGAGCGAGGCCACGTAGTCGAGGTCGAGCGTGTTGCCCAGCGACTTGCCCATCTTGGTGCCGCCGATGCCGAGCAGGCCGTGGTGCACCCAGTAGCGCGCGAACGGCAGGTCGGCGGCCTGCGACTGGGCGATCTCGTTCTCGTGGTGCGGGAACGTCAGGTCGAGCCCGCCGCCGTGGATGTCGAACTCGGGGCCGAGGTAACGCCAGCACATGGCCGAGCACTCGATGTGCCAGCCGGGCCGGCCGCGACCCCACGGCGACGGCCACGAGGCGTCGGCCGGCTCGTCCGGCTTGACGCCCTTCCACAGCGCGAAGTCGCGCGGGTCCCGCTTGCCCCGGTCGGGGGCGTCACCGGCCGGCTGCATGTCCGCCGGGGACTGGCCGGACAGCGAGCCGTACGCCGGCCAGGAGGCCACGTCGAAGTAGACGTCGCCGGAGCCGTCGGTGGCCGGGTAGGCGTGACCGGTCTCGATCAGCCGGGCGATCAGCTCGTGCATCTCCGGGACGTGCCCGGTGGCCCGCGGCTCGTACGTCGGCGGGAGCACGTTGAGCGCCCGGTAGGAGGCGGCGAGGATCTGCTCGTTGGTGTACGCGATCGACCAGAACGGCCGGTCCTGCTCCATCGCCTTGGCCAGGACCTTGTCGTCGATGTCGGTCAGGTTGCGGATGAACGTGACCTCGAAGCCCTTGTCGAGCAGCCAGCGGCGCAGCACGTCGTAGTTGACGCCGGAGCGAAGGTGGCCGATGTGTGGCGGGGCCTGGAGCGTGAGACCACACAGGTAGACCCCCACCTTGCCGGCTTCCCGCGGGACGAAGTCCCGCACCGATCGGGTGGCGGTGTCATACAGGCGTAGCGTCACCTCACAAGGGTAGCCGTCCGCACATTTCGAGGTTGGCCGGAGCCGGGTCGTACGCTGCGTGCTGTGGACACGGCGGCGCGCCCCGGAGAGACCGCACAGACCCTGGACCGGGGTCTGCGCCTGCTGCACCTCGTCGCGGACGCGCCGGGCGGGCTCACCGTCACCGAGGCGGCGCACCGGCTGGGCATCGGCCGCGCCGCGGTCTACCGGCTGGTCGGCGCGCTGACCGGCCACGGCATGCTCCGCCGCGACGGCGAGGGTCGGCTTCGCATCGGCGTGGGCTTGCTGCACCTGGCCCGCCGCGCCCAGCCGCTGCTCGCCGAGGGCGCGCTGCCGGCGCTGCGCCGCCTCGCCGAGGGCACCGGGGCGACGGCCCACCTGACCGTGGTCGAGGGCGGCGAGGGGGTGGCGCTCGCGGTGGTCGAGCCGAGCTGGACGTCCTTCCACGTGGCGTACCGGACCGGCACCCGGCACCCCCTGGAGCGGGGCGCCGCCGGCCGGGCCGTGCTGGCCGGGCGGGCCGGCGATCCGGGGCCGGTGAGCACCAGCGGCGAGCTTCAATCAGGCGCGTACGGGGTGGCGGCGCCGGTGCTGGGTGTGCCCGGCCTGGAGGGCAGCGTCGGCGTGGTGTCGCTGACCCCGCTCGACGTGGCGGACATCGGCGCCCAGGTCACGGCCGCCGCCGAGGCGGTCGCCACCGCGCTCTCCTGACCCGCGCGCGCCCTTTACGCCAGCTCGGCGCGAGGTGGCTGCATCAAGCGGCCCGGATACCACCACCTCCCCGAGGTGGAGTGGATCATCCACAGGCCAAGGGTCATAGCACGCGGACAGGCCGCGCGGGGGTTGTCCACAGGGCGCGAAGGGCGGCACGGCTGCGGCTGTCCACAGGGGTATCGATCTCGACCCGTGCGCCGCCACGCTCGTCACATGCCACCTCATCCTCATCGCCCACCGGAGCTGGCCTGGCAGGTCTTCCGGGGCTCGGAAGCGATCCGGCACGGGCTGCTGTCCCGGCACCATCTGCGCGGCGCGTCCTGGGTCCGGCTCCGGCAGGACGTCTACGCCGACGCGCGGCTCGACCGCGACCACGCGCTGGCCTGCCGCGCGGCACTGCTGCGCCTGCCACCCGGCGCGGCGATCGCCGGCCCTTCGGCGGCCTACCTGCACGGGGTCGAGCACGCCGCAGGCTTCACCGACGACGTGCACGTCCTGCTGCCGGCCACGGTCCGGGCCGACTCCCAGCCGGGTGTCCGGGTGCACCACGCCCCGATGTCGAGCACCCGCAGCGGCCTCCTGGTCCCCGTCGGCGCCGCCGCACCCGCGCGCACAAGCCCACCCACCGGCACGAGCCCATCCGCAGGCACACGCCCTGCCACCGGCACCAGGTCGCTCGTAGCAGCACCGCCTGCGGCGGACCGCCTCCCGGGCACACCGGGCCGGACCAGATCGCCGGATCCGGCCCACCCCCACAACCACCCCGGACCGCCCGGCCCGGCCGACCCGCAGAACTCAGCCGCATCGAGCCCGTTCGCAGAGTCGTCCCCCGGTGCGGCGTTGACCCTGGCCGGGCCGCCGCCACGCACCGAGCCGGCCGCCTGTGCCTGGGAGACAGCGGTCTGGGCCGATCCGGTGAAGGCGGTCGGCATCATCGACGGGCTGCTGCGTACCGGTTCGGTGAACCGGTCGGCGCTGGCGAGCGAGGCGGCCCGGAACGCCTGCCGACCCGGTGGGCGGCGGGCGGCGTGGGTGTTCGGCCTGACCGACGGGCTGGCCCAGTCCCCGCCCGAGTCCCACCTGCGGGTCCGTCTCGCCCTCGCCGGCCTGCCCCGCGCGGTGGCCCAGTATCCGGTGCGGGTGTCGACCGGCCTGATCCTGCACCCCGACCTGGCCTGGCCGGAGTTCCGGGTCGCGGTCGAGTACGACGGTCAGCGGCACTCCGACGCGGACCGGATGCACCTCGACCGGCGGCGGCTCAACCAGCTCGTCGCGGCCGGCTGGCTGGTGCTGCACGTGACCGGCCGCCGCCTGCGCAAGGAGTTCCCCGACCTGGTGCGGGAGATCCGCGCCGCACTGGTGGCCCGGGGGTGGCGCCCGTGACACCCGCCGGAACGCCGAGGTGGCGGCGTCCGGGTGATCCGGACACCGCCACCTCGGGGAAACGGTCGTTACGGTCGCACGTTCGGCTTGACCGGCGTCTTCACCGCGGCGTAGGCGTCGACGATGCCGTAGCCGTAGAAGCCGTTGAAGTTCAGCGAGCCCGCGCAGTACGCGTCGAACTCGGCGCTCCGGCCCTCGTTGGTGTAGCTCTGCAGCCGCGGCTCCGGGCAGGCGTGCTCGGCCGCCGTCCGGTAGAGGTGCTGCTCGACCAGGTTCGGCGCCATGCCGTAGCCGTTGCGGCCCTCCTTCTTGCCGTGCTTGCTGACGATCAGCGCCGCCACGCCCGAGACGTGCGGGGACGCCATCGAGGTGCCCTGCAGGTAGGTGTAGTAGCCACACTCACCCTTCGCGGTGCACTGCTTGAACACCGAGTTCTCGAAGCCGGCGACGATGTTGCCGTTCTCGTCGACCGACCCCTCCTCCTGGAGCACCTTCTTCGGGTACGTGGAGAGAATCATGTTGGCGTCGGTGCGGTACGTGTCGGTGCCGAAGCCGTCCCGGAACCAGCCACCCGGCGCCGCCACCGAGATCTGCTCGGTGCCGTAGTTCGAGTAGTCGGACTTCTTGCCGGACGGCCCGACCGCCGACACGCCGATCACGTGCGGGCCCTCGACCGGCAGGTCCCAGCAGGTCGCGTTGTCGATCGGGCGCGGGTACGGGTCGGCGCCGTAGTCCGGGCTGCTCACGTCGGTGCGCGGCGCGCCCAGGTCCTCGTGGTTGTTGCCGAGCGAGCCGACGAGCGTGACGCCCTTGCGGTGCGCGAAGTTGAGCGCCCGCTTCATGGCCTCGATGACGGTGCGCTGCTCGGCCTGCGCCTCCGGCGAGTCGGCCGGGTTGGCGGTGCAGTTGTAGAGCCACGGGTCGACGTAGAAGGACATGTTGACCACGTCCAGGCCGGAGCGGCCCGCGTGCACCAGGGCGTTGACCACCGGGTTGAGGAAGAAGTAGCCGCTGTCCTGGCCACCCTTCAGCTCGACCAGGGAGACGTTCGGGGCCACGCCGGACAGGCCGAAGCCGTTGGCGGCGGCGCCGATGGTGCCGGCCACGTGGGTGCCGTGCCCGCCGTCGTCGGTGCCGACCGGGTCGAGGCAGCTGGCCACCTCGCACGGGCCGTCGACCTCGGGGATGTCCGGGGCGAAGTTGCGCGACAGTGCCCAGTTGAAGTTCGGTGCCAGGTCGGGCTGGCTGGCGTCGACGCCGGTGTCCAGGATGCCGACGGTCACCCGGCGGTCACCCGGCTCGATCTTGCGGGCCTTGTCGGCCCGGATCATGTCCAGACCCCAGAGCTTGTCGTCGAGCGGGTCCATCTTCTTGCCGTTGTTCTTGGCGGCCTTGCCCTTGGTCGCCGCGGCGGCCAGCAGGTGCTCCTGCTCGACCCGGTCCAGCTTCGGCTTGCGGCCGATCGCCTTCTCCTCGGCCGCGCCGACCAGGGCGCCGGCGGCGGTGGCCCGGCTGGCGAAGTCCGCCCGGTCGCTCGTGACCTGGAAGAGGCCGACATCCTCGGTACGGGCGACGACAGTGCCGCCGGCGGCGGTGATCGCGGCGATCGCGGCGTCGGTGGACACACCGCTCTCGGCCAGCACGGTGAAGGTCCGGGTGTCCGACGGCGCGGCGTTCGCCGGGATCCCCAGGCCGGTCACCGTGAGTGCCAGCGAGGCCGCAGCCGCGACCGCGCCGACGGTGAAGCGCTTGCTCACCACATCAGATCCTCTCGTTGAGGGACGTGGTGTCATCCCACATCACGGGAGCGGGTTCCGCCAGATCGACGTCCGTTATCGGCCGCAACTAGGCATTCGCGCTTGTCAAGGTGTTGAGCACCGTGGACAGTCCGGCGAGCGTGGACACTTCGGCGTCCGGTTCGAGGCCCCGAGGCCGGGGAAGCCCGCCCCGGTTGAGCCAGACGGCACGCAGTCCGGCCCGCTGGGCGGCGACCACGTCGTGCTCCGGCGAGTCGCCCACGTGCACGATCCGCGCGGCGGGCAGCCCGGCGGCCGCCACCACGGCCGCGAAGAACTCCCCGGCCGGCTTCTTCGGCAGGCCGCCCTCGTGGGCGTACAGCTCGAAGGCGAACTGCCCGGCGAGGCCGCAGCGTTCGGCGCGGCTGTTCCCGTTCGTGGCGAAGCCCAGCACGTGGTGCGGGCGCAGTGCCGCCAACGCGGGCAGCGCGTCGGGGAAGGGCCGGCTCAGCGCGTACCGGCGGGCGAAGAACAACTCCGCCAACTCGTCCAGCTCCGTCTCCAGCCCGGCCCGGGCCAGCGAGCGGGCCAGCGCGGCCCGCCGGATCTCCTGCACCGGGGCGGCGCTGAGCGCGCCGAAGACCGCACCCCAGTCCTCCTCCAGGTCCGCGAGCGACACCGCGGCCGCCGCCGGGGTCCGCCGCCGCATCTCCTCCAGTACGGCGACGAGCGCGCCGGTGATCGCCGGGCGCAGGTCGACGAGTGTCTCGTCGGCGTCGAAGACGACAGCGCTGCGCGGCCCGCTCACCGGTCGCCTGCCAGCACCGGCTCGGCGGACGTGGCCGCCGAAGGTGTGCCGCGCAGTTCGTCCGCCCGGACCAGGGCGACGCCGCCGAGGATGAGCACCCCGCCGGCCAGCTGGATCAGGCTGGGCAGTTCGTCGAGCACCAGCCAGGCGATCAGCACCGCGAACATCACCTCGGTCAGCCCCACGAAGGAGGACAGCCGGGCCCCGAGCAGCCGGGTGCCGGCGACCCCGGCCAGGTACGCGACCACGGCGGCGATCAGCGACAGCCCGGCGATCGGCACCAGCCAGCTCACCTGGTGCCCGGCGAAGGTGACGTCGGCGGTGCCGGCGGCGAGCGGCAGCGCGCCGATGCCGCCGAGCAGGAGCAGCACCAGCGCGCCGACAGCCATGCCGCCGCTGGCCATCACCACCGACGGCAGTTCGGCGTCGATCCGGCCGGCGATGACGAAGTATCCGGCCAGCCCGACGCCCGCGCCGAGACCCCACAGCACGCCCACCGGGTCCAGGCGGCCGGCGCCGGTGAGGTCGAGGACGAGCGCCAGCCCGCACAGGGCGGTGACCGAGCCGGCCACCGTCAGCGCTCGCGGGCGCTGCCCGTGGACCAGCCACATCCATCCGACCACCAGCACGATGCCGAGGTATTCCAGCAGCAGCGCCACACCGACCGGGAGGTAGCGGACCGCGTTGAAGAAGCACGCCTGCGCGGTGGCGACGCCGAGCAGCCCGAACAGCAGCACCGTGACGCCGTTGCGCCGCAGCACCGACCACTTGCCGCGCAGGGCCAGCAGGGCGGGCACGGCGAGCACCAGCGCGGCGATGCCGACCCGGGCGACCACCACCGCGACCGCCGACCACTCGCCGGTGATCAGCGGGCGGGCGAAGGTGCCCGAGGTCGCGAACGTGATCGCGGAGAGCAGTGCCAGACCGAGCCCGACGCCGGATCGTTCACGCATCGACAGCTCCAGGTCATGAGTGAAGGACGGTTATGCTGATGACGCTAGGCGGAGCCCCTGACAGGAGTCAAGTTGCTTTTCGCTCATGACACCGAATGCGCGCTGGTCGGTGCCGCCGCACTGGTGAACACCGCCGACGGCGACCGGGAAGGGCTGCCCGACGTGGCCGCCCTGGACGCCTTCTTCACCACCCACGGGTGGAGCGGCCGGCACGAGCACACCGAGACCGAACTACGCCAGGTCCGCGCGCTGCGGCCCCGGCTGCGCCGCATCTGGTACGCCGACACCGACGAGGTGGTGGCGATCGTCAACCGGCTGCTGCGCGAGTCGCACGCGCTGCCGCAACTCGTCCGGCACGACGACGAGCCGTATCACCTGCACGCGGTGCCGCGGGACGCGCCGCTGGCGACCCGGATGGCGGTCGAGGCCGCGATGGCGATGGCCGACCTGGTACGCATGGGCGAGCTGAGCCGGCTGCGGCACTGCGACCACCCCGACTGCGACAACGTGCTTGTCGACCTGTCCCGGAACCGCTCCCGCCGGTTCTGCGACGCCGGCTGCGGCAACCGGGCCGCGGTGAGCGCCTACCGGGCCCGCAGGGCGGCGTCCCAGTCCTGACGGGTCGCGGGCCAGTCCTCCCGGGACAGCTCGTACTCCACCTCGCCGTGCTCCGTACCCGGGATCGGTTCGTCGAACGCGAGGTGGAACGTGCGGACGTAGCGCAACCCGGCGCGGGCCATGACCGCCCGGGAGCGGTCGTTCACCGCCATCGTCTGCGCCCACACGCGGCGGACGCCGACCGTGTCGAACGCGTGCCGCACCAGCGCCCGCGCGCCCTCGGTGGCCAGCCCGTGCCCCCACGCCGCGCGGCGCAGCCGGTAGCCCAGCTCCGCCTCGGCGCCGTCGTCGGACGGGTCGAGCGAGTGCCAGCCGAGGAACTCGCCGGTGAACCGGTCGAGCGTCGCCCAGCGGCCGAGCCCGGGGTGCCGGGTGTACTGCGCGAGCACCCGGGGCAGCACGTCGTCCCGGAATGTCGCGGCCGGGGTCGGCACGCCGCCGGTCAGGAAGCGCATGACCTCCGGGTCGGCGTCCAGCGCCACCAACCGGTCCACGTCGTCCATCGTGAACCGGCGCAGCGTCAGCCGCGCGGTCTCCAGCAGCACCCCGCCGTCGTCACGCACCGTCGGATCATGCCGCGCCCACGGTGACGGGTCGAGGCAATTACCGGCGCCGGTCTCAGGGGTGGGTCATCCGGAGCAGGTCCAGCGCCTCGTCCAGCTGGGTCTCGGTGAGCTTGCCCGAGTCGACGTGACCCCGGGAGATCACCACCTCGCGGATGGACACCTGCTTGGCCAGCGCCTCCTTCGCGATCGAGGCGGCCTCGTCGTACCCGAGGTGGCGGTTGAGCGGGGTGACGATCGACGGCGAGCCCTCCGCGTACGCCAGGCAGACCTCGGCGTCCGCGACCAGGCCGGCCACCAGCCGCTCGGCGAACAGCCGGCTGGACGCGGCGATCAGCTTGATCGACTCCAGCAGGTTGCGGCCCATCACCGGGAGCATCACGTTCAGCTCGAAGTCGCCCTGCGACCCGGCGAACGCCACCGCCGCGTCGTTGCCGACCACCTGGGCGCAGACCTGCCGCATCGCCTCGGCCACCACCGGGTTCACCTTGCCGGGCATGATCGACGAGCCGGGCTGGAGGTCGGGGATGCGCAGCTCACGCAGGCCGGCGCGCGGGCCGGAACCCATCCAGCGCACGTCGTTGGCGATCTTGTAGAGACCGACCGCGACGGTACGGAGCTGGCCCGAGGTCTCCACCAGCGCGTCCCGGGCGCCCTGCGCCTCGAAGTGGTTGCGCGCCTCGGTCAACGGCAGCCCGGTCGACTCCCGCAGCTTGCCGATCACCCGCTCGGCGAACCCCAGCGGCGTGTTGATGCCGGTGCCCACGGCGGTGCCGCCCAGCGGCAGCTCGGCCAGCCGGGGCAACGCCGACTCCAGCCGCTCGACGCCGTAGCGGACCTGCGCCGCGTAGCCGCCGAACTCCTGCCCGAGCGTGACCGGCGTGGCGTCCATCAGGTGGGTACGCCCGGCCTTGACCACCGTCTCGAACTCGGCCGCCTTCTCCTCCAGCGCGCCCGCGAGCTGCTTCAACGACGGGATCAGATCCTCCACCACGAACTGCGTGGCGGCCAGGTGGATCGAGGTGGGGAACACGTCGTTGCTGGACTGCGACGCGTTGACGTGGTCGTTCGGGTGCACGTCGCGGCCCAGCTCGCGGCTCGCGAGGGTGGCGATCACCTCGTTGGTGTTCATGTTGGACGACGTACCGGAGCCGGTCTGGAACACGTCCACCGGGAACTGGTCGTCGTAGCCGCCCTCGGCGACGTGCGCGGCGGCGGTGGCGATCGCCTGCGCCACGTCCGCGTCGATCACCCCCAGCTCACCGTTCACCAGTGCCGCCGCCCCCTTGATCTGCGCCAGGGCCTTGATCTGGGCCGGTTCCAGCCCGCGCCCCGAGATCGGGAAGTTCTGCACCGCGCGCTGGGTCTGCGCCCGCCACAGTGCCTCGGCGGGCACCTCCACCTCGCCCATCGAGTCGCGTTCGATCCGGTAGCCGGTCGCCTCTGGAGTCGTCACGCCTACCATCCTGCCGCGCCGCCGGTCGGAGTGCAGGGAAAGTGGCGGCCCCCTCAGCCCAGCTCGACCAGCAGCTTCTCGGTGTCCCGCTGGTCCGGCGTCTCGACCTGACGGAACAGCGCCAGCGCACGCCCGGCGTACCGGCGGGCCTGGTCGGGGTCGTCGTGGCGCAGGCATCGCGCGAGGCCGTCCAGGGCGCGGGCCTGCTCGTAGCGCAGGCCCAGCCGCTCGGCGTCGGCTAGCACCCGGCGGTGCAGGTCCAGCGCGCTGGCCACGTCACCCTGGTCGAAGATCGCCCGGGCCAGCAGGTTCCGGGAGGCGCACTGCCCGACCAGATCCCCGGCGTCGATCATGGCCACGAGGGCGTCCCGGTGCAGCGAGGCGGCCAGCTCCGGCCGGCCCTCCTCGCGCTCCATCATGCCCAGCTCGTTGAGCAGCTCGCCCTCGCCGTACCGGTTGCCCACCCGGCGCTTGAGCCTCAGGCCGGCGCGCAGGAGCCGGCGTGCGGGCCCGTGCTCGCCGCGCCGGTGCCGCGCCATGCTGAGGTGCCCGATCGAGTTGCCGAGCTGCCGCAGGTCGCCGGCCTGCCGTGCGACAGCCATCTGGTTGCGGCACATCCGCACAGCCTCGTCGTACCGGCCGTGCGAGATCAGGGTGAACGAGAGGTTGTTCAGCAGGTTGGACAACCACGACGACTCGCCCGACCGGCGGGCGATCGCCGCGGACTCGGTCAGGAGTTCGATACCCCGCTGGTGCTGCCCGTCGACCGCGTACGCGGTGCCGAGGTTGCCCAGCACCTTGCGCAGCTCGCCCGGCCGGTCGAGCCTGCGGTAGATACCGACCACCGCCTCCAGCCGCCGGATGGCCTCGGCGAACCGCGCCCGGCGGTAGTCCGCCGAGGCGAGATAGTTGAGCATCGTCGCAACGGCCTCCTCGTCGCCCAGGCGCTCGGCGGCCCGCAGACCGATCTGATGCGTCTCGATCAGGTCGTCCAGGCGACCGCCGTAGAAGTTGCTGACCCAGGCGACCCGGGCGAACTGCCAGCTCTGCCGGAGAAAACCCTCGTTCTCCGCCAGCCGGACGAGCGCCGTCAGGGTCGAGCGGTTCTCCTCCAACCATGCTCGGCCGAGGCCGACAGTGGCTGCCACCAGGTCGGGCCGCGCCGGCTCCGGCAGGTCGAACAGGGACGGCTCGGCGCCCGTCTCCAGCGACCGCCCGATGGACGCGGTGACCTGAAGATGGAAGTCGATGAGACGGCCCACCGCCGCCCGCCGCTCGTCGGCGGTCTCGCGTCCGGCGCCGAGCGTGCGCGCGTACTCGCGGATCAGGTCGTGCAGCTGGTAGCGGCCCGGTTCCACCTCCTCGACGAGGTGCGCGTCGACAAGTTCGTCGAGCGCGTCCTGCGCCTGCGGCAGCAGCAGGTCGGCGAGCGCGGCCGGCACCCGGTTGTCGACACACTGACCCGGGTGCAGGCCCAACAGGCGGAAGACCCGCTGCGCGAGCGGCGACACCTGCTCGTACGACAACGCGAAGGCGCCGGCCACCGACCGCTCTCCCGCGACCAGCTCGGCCAGCGGGTCGGACGCGCCGGCCAGCCGCTCCGCCAGGTCGGCCACCCGCCACCGCGGCCGGTGCGCGAGCCGGGCCCCGGCCAGCCGCAGGGCCAGCGGAAGGTGTCCGCAGCGGCGGGCCACCTCCATCGCCGCCTCGGGCTCGGCGGCCACCCTCTCCGCGCCGGCCACGCGGGCCAGCAGCTCGACCGCCTCGTCGGCGTCGAGTACCGGCAGCGAGGACGGGCGGCCCGAGTCCAGGCCGATCAGGCGACGACGGCTGGTGATCAGTATCAGGCAGTCCGGACCGTTGGGCAGCAGCGGTGCGACCTGGCCGGCGTCGGCCGCGTTGTCGAGCACCACCACGGCCCGACGCCCGGCCAGCTCGGAACGCCACATCGCCAGCCGGTCCGTCGGGTCGGCCGGCACCCGTTCAGCCGGCACGCCGAGCTGCCGGAGCAGGGTGGCGGCGGCCACTGTCGTACTGAGCGGGCTGCGGTCGCTGTGCCCGTGCAGGTCGATGAAGAGCTGCGCGTCGGGGAACCGGCCGGCCACAGCGGTCGCCACCTGCACGGCCAGCGTGGTCTTGCCGCTGCCCGCCATGCCGTCGACGAGCTGGACCCGGCTACCCTCCTCGACCTCCCGCACCAGCCGGGCCACTGTCTGCTGCCGCCCGGTGAAGTCGCTGATCGCGCGCGGCAGCGCCCGCACCGGCGCGGCAACACGGCTCTCCGGGCCGCTCAGCGCCAGGTCGCCGGCGAGTATCCGCTGGTGCAGCTCCTGCAACGCGGCGCCCGGCTCGATGCCCAGCTCCTCGGCGTAGATCCGCCGCCCTTCCCGGTAGACAGCCAGCGCGTCCGCGTGGCGGCCGACCGCCGACAGGGCCAGCATCAACTGCCCCCGCAACCGTTCCCGCAGCGGCTCGCGCTCGACCGCCTCGGTGAGCTCGTCGACCAGCTCGGGCGCCCGGCGCAGCCGCAACTCGATGTCGACGCAGTCCTCCAGCGCGGCGAGCCGCTGTTCGTCGAGCGCCTGCGCCCGCCGCCGCACGCTACGGGCGGGGATGCCGGCCAGCACCGGCCCACGCCACAACGCCAGCGCGTCCCGGTAGTTCTGACGCGCCTCGATCAGCCGGCCCGCTTCGGCGTTCCGGCGGGCCGCCTCCACACCGTTGGCGAACACCTCTGCGTCGAGGTCGCCCGGCTCGATCCGGATGCCGTATCCGGCCGGGTCGGTGACGATGGTCACGGTGGGCAGGCCGAGCGCCGCGAACCGCTGCCGCAGTCGAGACACGCAGATCTGGAGCTGGGTCCGCGCGGTCGCCGGGGGACGGTCCTCCCACACGGCGTCGATCAGGTCCTCGGTCGGCACCACCAGGCCCGGACGCAGCAGAAACATGGCGAGGACGATTCGATCTCGACCCGCGGTGACGGTGGCTTCACCGCCGCCGACCCGCAGGGGCCCCAAGATTCCGAACCGCACCGCGCTCCCCCGACCGCCGTATCAACCCTGCAGCAGCGTAGCCCGGCGGTCACCGAGCGCCGCGCCGAGGCGATAGCGATCCGATAGCGGCGGCGCACAGACTCGGTGCGGGTTGCCGATGACGGCATCCGACGGGGGCGGTGCGCCTGTCCGGTGGTCCGACCGGGCAGGCGCACCGATGTCTGTGCGTCTGAACTCAGCGGCGGCCGACGGTGAGCACCGGCTTGGTGACCTCGGCGAAGAAGTCGTTGCCCTTGTCGTCGACGACGATGAAGGCGGGGAAGTCCTCCACCTCGATCTTCCAGACCGCCTCCATGCCCAGCTCGGCGTATTCGAGCACTTCGACGTGCTTGATGCAGTCCTGGGCGAGGCGGGCGGCCGGGCCACCGATCGAGCCGAGGTAGAACCCGCCGTGGGCCTGGCAGGAGCGGGTCACCTGAGCGGACCGGTTGCCCTTCGCGAGCATCACCATCGAGCCGCCGGCCGCCTGGAACTTCTCCACGTACGCGTCCATCCGGCCGGCCGTGGTGGGACCGAACGAGCCGGAGGCGTAGCCCTCGGGGGTCTTCGCCGGGCCGGCGTAGTAGACCGCGTGGTCGCGCAGGTACTGCGGCATCGGCTCGCCCGCGTCCAGCCGCTCGGCGATCTTCGCGTGTGCGATGTCCCGCGCGACGACCAGCGGCCCGGTGAGCGACAGCCGGGTCTTCACCGGGTACTTCGACAGCTCGGCCCGGATCTCGTCCATCGGCCGGTTCAGGTCGACGCGGACGACCTCCTCGGTCTCCAGCGTCTCGTCGGTCACGTCGGGCAGGTAGCGCGCCGGGTCGGTCTCCAGGCGCTCCAGCCAGACGCCGGACGGGGTGATCTTCGCCACCGCCTGCCGGTCCGCGGAGCAGGACACCGCGATCGCCACCGGGCAGGAGGCGCCGTGCCGGGGCAGCCGGACCACCCGTACGTCGTGGCAGAAGTAGCGGCCACCGAACTGCGCGCCGATGCCGAAGTTGCGGGTCAGCTCCAGCACCTCGGCCTCCAGCTCCAGGTCGCGGAAGCCGTGCGCGCTCATCGAGCCCTCGGTAGGCAGCGCGTCGAGGTACTTCGCGGAGGCGTACTTGGCGGTCTTCAGCGCGTACTCGGCCGAGGTGCCGCCGATGACGATGGCCAGGTGGTACGGCGGGCAGGCCGCGGTGCCGATGAGCCGGAGCTTCTCCTCCAGGAACTGCATCATCCGCGTCGGGTTCAGCAGGGCCTTGGTCTCCTGGTAGAGGTAGGACTTGTTGGCCGAGCCGCCGCCCTTGGCCATGAAGAGGAACTTGTACGCGTCGGCGTGGCCGTCCGGGTCCTCGGCGTACAGCTCCACCTGGGCGGGCAGGTTGCTGCCGGTGTTCCGCTCGTCCCACATGGTCAGCGGGGCGAGCTGCGAGTAGCGCAGGTTCAGCCGGGTGTACGCCTGGTAGACGCCGCGCGAGATCGCCTCCGCGTCGGTGCCGTCGGTGAGCACGTGCCGCCCGCGCTTGCCCATCACGATCGCGGTGCCGGTGTCCTGACACATCGGCAGCACACCGCCGGCCGCGATGTTGGCGTTGCGCAGCAGGTCGAGCGCGACGAACCGGTCGTTCGGCGAGGCCGCCGGGTCGTCGATGATCGAGCGGAGCTGGGCCAGGTGGGCCGGGCGCAGGAAGTGGGCGATGTCGTGCATCGCCTCGGCCGTCAGCGCGGTGAGCGCGCCCGGATCGACGGTCAGGAACCGGCGGCCACCCGGGCCGTTGACGACGTCCACGCCCTCATCGGTGACCAGGCGGTATTCCGTCAGGTCGGGGCCGGTCGGCAGCAGGGGTGCGTACGAGAAGGCGGCGGCACTGCTCATGACCGAAAAGCCTAGGGCAGAGCCGTCGATCGGTGACACCCGCAGGTGGGGTCGTGACCCGACCTCTCACCCGCTGTCACTTGCCGTCGACGCAGAGTTCCCGCTTCGGGCCGCAACTGCCCTGGTCGCCGGGCGGCTGCCAGCTGCCCCCGGGGTTCGGCGCCACCGGCGCGTCGCCCTGCCCCGGCCCGGGCGCGCCGGTCGTGCCGGCGCCCCAGCGGACGTACCCGATCTCCCGGCCCTCCCCGATGATCATGCCGTTGGGGCCGACCGCCAGCGCGTTCGCCGCGGTCCGCAGCTCGACCAGGACGCGGCCCTCGCGCGGTTCGACCGCGATCAGCCGAGACGGCTTCTCCTCGCTGATCAGCGCCGCGTACGGGGTGAGCGCGGCGCCGCTCTTACCGCCCGCCGGCCGGGTCCACCGGGTCCGGTCCGCCGACAGCTCCCGCCCCAGCAGCGACTCCTTGTCGGCGCTGCGCACCACGGCGTAGCGGTCGTCCACGGCGAGCAGCTTCTCACCGTCCGCGCCCACCTGGAGCAGACGGCCGTCGTACCCGTCGAGCACCGCCTCGCGCCCGTCCGGGGCGACACCGATCAGGACGTTGCGCGCGCCCTGCGGGTCCTCCCGCTGTACGCAGCCGGCGTAGTCGGCCGTACGCAGGTTGATCCCGGTCCGCCGCCACACCTGCTGACCCGTCGCCGGGTCGACTGCCGTGACGGTGTAGTAGCAGCTCCCGTCGCGGGAGGTGGCCGCGATCCGGAGCAGCCGGCCGCCGACCACCGCCAGCCGCTCCTCCCGGCCCGGCTCGACGTTCTGCAGCACCCGGCCGGTCGCGGTGTCCACCACGTGCACCCGGCCGTCGACCGGGAAGCCGAGCAGCGGCGGTACCGCCTCCGGCCCGGCCACCCCGCCGTCGATCCGGGTGGCGCCCAGCCGCCGCGTACCGAGCAGCTCCGGGTTGTCGGCGAGCACGCCGCTGTGCACGCCGGGCAGGAACGCGCTCCACAGCGGAGCGGTGCCGCGCGGCTCCCAGGCCCGCAACGTGCAGTCCGTGGCCCGCACGCAGTAGGCGTCCAGCAGCAGGTTCCGGTACGTCCAGACGGCGATCGCCCGATCGTCGCGACGCCGGGTCACGCCGCTGACCGGGTCGAGCACCTCGTACCCCTTGTCCAGCAGCTTGCCCACGGCGACGACCGGGTCCCGGTCGCCGCCCGCGACCGCCGACCAGTCGGCCTTGCGCTCCCAGAGCTGGCGGCCGTCGGCGAGGCTGCGCGCCTCGACGCGGGTGCGCTGCTCGACGATCACCGTGTCGCCGGCGATGGTGACGCTGCGCGGGGTGCCGCCGACGCGCTGCTGCCAGACCACGTCCGGCTCGGAGATCGGCTTGCTGCGGTCGACCCAGTCCCACAGCGCCGGGAACGGGTTCCAGACGCCTGTCGCCGCGAGTACGACCACGGTGACGAGCCCGAGCAGCAACCAGCCGCGTACCCCTAGGCCCTTCACACCGCACACGGTAGCGACGATCACCGGTCCCCCGGGTCGCGCGCGGGGCGTGTCGCAGCGCTTCTTGCCCGGGCAGGTGTTAATAAGGGGCCCTTCCACCTCCGCAGGCGTTAACAGGGGGCCCTTCCTTACCCCCGGGCGGCGGAGCGGACCAGCGGCAGCGTGCGGTACGGGATCTGCTCGGCCAGCGCGATGATGGTGGACGCGCGCCGGATGCCCTCGGAGGCGACGATCTGGTCGATGACCCGCTGGAGGTCGGTGTTCGACCGGGCGACGATGCGGCAGAGCAGGTCGCTGGAGCCGGTGATGGTGTGCGCCTCCAGCACCTCGGGGATGGCGGCCAGGTGCGCGGTGACCTGGTCGTGGCCGTGCCGCTGGCTGATCTCCAGCGTGACGAAGCTGGTCACCCCGAAGCCGATCGCGGCGGGCGTGATGTCCGGCCCGAACCCGGTCACCACGCCGCGGCCGACCAGCTTGTCCAGCCGGGCCTGGACCGTGCCGCGGGCCACGCCGAGCCGCCGGGAGCACTCCAGCACCCCGATCCGCGGTTCCTCCGCCAGCAGTTCGATCAAGCGCGCGTCCAGCTCGTCCAGCTGTACATCCTGACCAGTGTTCATGGTGTCCGACGGTACCGAATGCACAACCTGACCAGGAATAACGCCAACTGTTGCCCAACTCACCGTGCGCCGTAGATCCTCCCCGGAAGAGCACATCCACGGCGGCCCACGAGGCCGGCCGGTACGCGAGGGAGGCCACCATGACCCAGGCGATCGACCGACCCCAGTCGACCGAGGAGGTCGACGTCGACGCTCTCGTCGGCGCCGTCGACCACGACATCAGCCGCGACCCGTTCCCGGTCAAGGGCATGGACCACGTCCACTTCCTGGTCGGCAACGCCAAGCAGGCCGCGCACTACTACTCGACCGCGTTCGGCATGACCTGCGTGGCGTACCGGGGGCCGGAGCAGGGCTACCGCGACCACGCGCAGTACGTCCTGACCAGCGGTTCGGCCCGCTTCGTGCTGACCGGCGCGGTCCGCCCGGACGCCGACGGCGCCGAGCACGTGGCGAAGCACAGCGACGGCGTCTCCGACATCGCGCTGGAGGTGCCGGACGTGGACGCCGCGTACGCGCACGCCGTCGCGCAGGGCGCCACCGGCCTGGTCGAGCCGCACGACGTCAGCGACGAGCACGGCACCGTGCGGATGGCGTCCATCGCCGCGTACGGCGACACCCGGCACAGCCTGATCGACAGGTCCCGCTACACCGGCCCGTTCCTGCCCGGATTCGTCGCCCGCGGCCCGATCGTGGACCGGCAGCCGATGATCGACGCCGGCCTCCAGCCGAAGCGGTTCTTCCAGGCCGTCGACCACGTGGTCGGCAACGTGGAGCTGGGCCGGATGGACGAGTGGGTCGAGTTCTACAAGCGCGTCATGGGCTTCTCGAACATGGCCGAGTTCATCGGCGACGACATCGCCACCGACTACTCGGCGCTGATGAGCAAGGTCGTCGCCAACGGCACCCGCAAGGTGAAGTTCCCGCTCAACGAGCCGGCCGTGGCCCGCAAGAAGTCGCAGATCGACGAGTACCTGGAGTTCTACCAGGGCCCCGGCGCCCAGCACATCGCGGTGGCCACCAACGACATCCTGGCCAGCGTGGACGCCATGCGCGCGGCGGGCGTCGAGTTCCTGGACACCCCGGACTCCTACTACGAGGACCCGGAGCTGCGCGCCCGCATCGGCAACGTCCGGGTGCCGATCGAGGAGCTGCAGTCCCGCAAGATCCTGGTCGACCGGGACGAGGACGGCTACCTGCTCCAGATCTTCACCAAGCCGGTGCAGGACCGTCCCACCGTCTTCTTCGAGCTGATCGAGCGGCACGGCTCCCTCGGCTTCGGCAAGGGCAACTTCAAGGCCCTGTTCGAGGCGATCGAGCGGGAGCAGGAGAAGCGCGGCAACCTGTAACACTGTCGGCGTGACCCAGCCTCCCCCGAACCCGACGCCGCCGCCTGCCGGGCCTGCACCCGCGGGCGGCGGCTTCGCGCCGCCCACCGGGCCCGCGGTGCCCGCGCAGCACGTTCCTCCGGGGTACGCCGGCCCGCCCGGCTACCCGCCGCCCGGTTACCCCCCACCGGGGTACGCCCCGAGGCCCGTCCCGCCCCCGCTGGCGCCGAACGGGCAGCCGCTGGCGAGCTTCGGTGACCGGCTGATCGCCTACCTGATCGACACCGCCGTCGCGATGGCGGTGACGATGGTGCTGTTCCTGCCGGTCTTCGCCCTCGTCTTCGTCCGGATGATCGACGAGATCGAGCAGGCGGGCCCCAACGGTCCCGAGCCGGCCGAACTCTGGACCGGCGTGTTCCTGCCGCTGCTCGCCGCCGAGCTCGGGGTCCTGCTGCTGATGCTCGTCTTCTACTGGGTCTACCACGTCGAGTACGCCCGCCGGACCGGCCAGACGCTGGGCAAGAAGGTGATGAAGCTGCGGATCGTGCCGGTGCAGCCGGACGCCGCGCTGAGCCGGGGCATGCTCGGCAAGCGCTGGGCCGTCGAGTTCGCCGGCGGGATGTTCGTGCCGTTCCTCAACTACCTCGACGGTTTCTGGCAACTGTGGGACAAGCCCTGGCAGCAGTGCCTCCACGACAAGTTCGCCGGAACGGTCGTCGTTAAGGTTGGCCCGTGAGCGCGAGGAGTGAGCCGGGCCTGCGAGCCCCGCAGTCGGGAACAAGGACGGCGCTGTGAGCTTGGAACCTGGATGGTACGTCGACCCCGCCGACCCGGAGACCCGCCGCTGGTGGGACGGCGAGGGCTGGATCGGCGCGCCGATCCCGGTCGACGTCACCCCGCCCGACGGTCCACCGCCCGCCGAACCCGAGCCGGCCGCCGCCGCGACGCCCGGTGCCGGGACGGGTAGCGGGTCCGAGGTCGCCCCGTCGTCCGGCGCGCCCGCCCAGCCGGGCGGACCGTGGCCGGGCCAGCCGGGTCAGGCCGGCCCCTGGCCCGGACAGCCCGGTCCCTGGCCGGGACAGCCCGGGCAGCCCGGGCAGCCGGGGCCGGGCGGCCCGTGGCCGCGGCAGCCCGGTCAGGCCGGGCCGGCGCCGCAGGGACCGCCGCCGGGCTGGCCGTACCCGCACTGGCCGGGCGCACAGCCCATTCCGCGCCCGCACGGGCTGCCGCTCGCCTCGTACGGCGCGCGGCTGGTCGCCCGCCTGATCGACTTCGGCGTGGTGTTCCTGCTCAACGCGGTGGTGAACGGCTGGTTCGTCTGGCGCTACTTCGAGGCCGTCGCGCCGTACCTGCGTGAGTCGGTGCGCCGCGCGATGAACGGTGACACCTCCACCGAGGGGCTGCCCCAGATCGACGACCAGGCCGGTGGCCTCCAGATCGCCATCCTGGTGATCGCCACCGCGCTCTGGTACGCCTACGAGGTGCCGTCGATGGCGGCGCGCGGGCAGACGTTCGGCAAGCGGCTGATGGGCGTACGCGCGCTGCCGGTCGAGGCGGACCAGCCGCTCGGCTTCGGCCGGGCCACCCGGCGCTGGAGCACGCTCGGCCTGCCCACGCTGCTCTGGTACTGCTGCGGGCTCGGTCTGCTGCTGCAGCTCATCGACGCGGTCTCGCCCCTGTTCGACCAGCCGCTGCGCCAGGCCCTGCACGACAAGCGGGCGCAGACGGTGGTGGTCCAGCTTCCCCGTAAGCGGCCCGACCCCCGTACCACCCCGCGCGACCGCGCCGACACCCCGGGAGACACCCCATGACCGAGACCGGACGCCACCAGCCTCCGCTGCGGCTCACCCGCGCCGACCTGGACGCGTTGCCCAACTACGTGCCCGGCCGCAGCCCGGCCGACCTGGCGCGGGAGCTGGGTTTGCCCGAGGCGATCAAGCTGGCCAGCAACGAGGTGCCCTACGGCCCGCTGCCCGGCGTGGTGGAGGCGGTCGCCGAGGCGGTGGCGGGTTCGCACCGCTACCCGGACATGGGCGTGGTGGCGCTGCGTCAGGCGCTCGCCGAGCGGTACGGCGTGGACGCCGACCGGATCGCCACCGGCTGCGGCTCGGTGGCGCTGGCCGAGCACCTGGTCCGCGCCACCTGCCTGCCCGGTGACGAGCTGCTCTACTCGTGGCGCTCCTTCGAGGCGTACCCGATCATCGCGGCGACCAGCGGCGCGACCAGCGTGCGGGTGCCGAACGACGCCGGCCACGGTCACGACCTCTCCGCGATGGCGGCGGCGGTGACCGACCGGACCCGGATGATCCTGGTCTGCAACCCGAACAACCCGACCGGTACGGCGGTGCGCCGGGCGGAGCTGGACCGCTTCCTCGACGCGGTGCCGGACGACGTGCTCGTGGTGATCGACGAGGCGTACCGGGAGTTCGTCACCGACCCGGAGGTGCCGGACGGCCTGACCTACCTGGACCGGCCGAACGTGGCGGTGCTGCGCACGCTGTCCAAGGCGTGGGGCCTGGCCGGCCTGCGGATCGGCTGGCTGGTCGCGGCGCCGGAGGTGGCCGCCGCCGTGCGCAAGGTGGTCACGCCGTTCTCCACCAGCATGGCCGCCCAGGCCGGCGCGCTGGCCGCGCTGGCGCAGGCCGACGAGGTGGAGCGGCGCTGCGCGCTGGTAGTGGCCGAGCGGGACCGGGTCACCGAGGCGCTGCGCAAGTTCGTCCCGGACGTGCCGGAGAGCCAGGCCAACTTCGTCTGGCTGCCGCTCGGCGAGCGGGCGGTGGAGTTCGGCCGGGCGTGCGAGGCGCGCGGCGTGATCGTCCGCCCGTTCCCGGGCGACGGCGTCCGGGTCACCATCGGCACCCCGGCCGAGAACGACGCGTTCCTGGCGGTGGCCGAGTCCGCCCTGGCCTGACCGGGGCGCGCCCGGGGCCGGTCCGTCAACCCCCTACAGACCGGCCCTGGGCGTCTCATCCGACAACAATAGTGGCTTTTGTCCGTTTTGCAGGTCGAACCGCCGGTCAGGTGGCGGCGAGCAGCACCGGCTCGGCCATCAGGAAGTAGCCCTGGTCGTCGTCCTCCGGCGTGGCGCTCTCCCGCAGCCGTTCCACGGCGACGTAGCCGTCCACCGCGTACGCCCGGCCCGGCCGCCAGCCGATCCCGTCCCGCCCGACGTCGAGCACGAAACTGGACCGGGTCGCGCCGGTGAGTGGGTCGACGGTGACCAGTTCCCGCCGGTCGGTCAGCAGGTGCACCCGCCCCGGCTCGGTCGCGAGCACCCGGGCCGGATGGATGTCCGCCCGGCGCCACAACTCCTCGCCGGTACGCGCCGAGCGCCCGACCACCACCGGGCCGGACGTGTCCACCGCCCGCTCGCCGTCCAGCACCGTGTCCGGGTGGTCCAGGCCCGGCGCGGCGGCCGGCTCGCCCGGGTCGGTCACCAGCCAGCCCCGGCTGCCCGCGCCGTCCGGCCCGGCGGTACGCAGCCCGCGGCAACCGGAGTGCCCGTGCGGGCAGCCCACAGGCGTGACGACGAGTTGCTCCGGCGCGTCCGGCGGCCGCCAGCGGGTCCGTACCGCACCGGTCGCCGCGTCCCGCAGCTCGACCACGGCCGGCCCCTCGCAGCTGTCCACCCCGACCACTTCGCCGCTGGCTGTCGTACCCACGTCGGCCCGGCAGTCGCGGGGCAGGTCGGCGCGCCAGAGCCGGCGCCCGTCGGCGAGGTCGTACCCGCCGACCCCGCCGGGACCCGCCGACACCAGCACGGATCGGCCGGCGGCACGAGCGACGTGCAGCCCGGCCGGGTCCCAGACCGTGCCGGCGTAGGTCCGCCTCGGCTCCGGCACCGGCCCCGGCTCCGGGCCGTCGGCCCGCCAGGCGACCCGTCCGGTACGCGCGTCCAGCGCCACCAGCTTCCCGTCGGACCAGCGGCTGACCACAGTGGTGTCCTGGGCGAGCACCGCGGTCAACGTGGCCGGCCAGCGACGGTACGACCAGAACGGGGTGACCCGGTGCCGCCCGCTGACCGGCTGGTCCGCGTACACCTGACGGGCGCCCGCGTAGACGCGCAGCCGGCCGTCGACGACGAGCGGCGCCACCGGCAGCCGTCCGATCACCCCGGCGGTCGGCGCGGGCGCCCCCGGGTACGGCTCCCGGGCGACGGTCTCGACCTCGGCCGGCGCCAGCACCCGGACCACCACGGCGACCGTCGCCGCGACGGCGAGTACCGCCACCAGCGCCACCACGGCCCGCCGCCTCGCGGCCTTCGCCATCCGTCACCTCCGACCCGGCACCCTACCGGCCAGGTCCGGGCCGGGCGCGGCGAGCGGCCAGGTCGGCTCAGGCGGCCTCGGAGGACCGGGCCGGTCCGGCGGCCAGCGCCAGGTCGGCCAGGTCGCGTCGGAGCGCGCCCTCCACCGCGCGGGCGGCCAGGCCGCCGAGGATCAGGGCCAGCACCCGGCCGTACGGGCGGGTCGGCGCCGCCTCCTGCTCGACCGTGACCTCGGTGCAGCCGCGGCGTCGCCGCTCGACGGTGCGCAGCGTCCAGGTGATGCGGTAGTCCGCGCCGGCGCCGCGCGAGCCGAGCACCAGCCGGCTCGGGGCGACCGCCTCGATCACCGCGAACTCCTCCGGTTCGGCGCCGCCGTCCGGCCGGACGCGGGTCTCCCGCCAGGTCGAGCCGGGCCCGAACCCGCCGGCGCCGAGGACCTCGACCGCGCTCACCGCCGAGAGCCAGTCGGCGCGGGCCGGGAGGTCGGTCAGCAGGCGCCACAGGTCGGCGGCCTGCGCTTCGATGAATGCGGACACCGTGACCGTCGACATGGCACCTCCCGTGTCGTACACGGTACGGGCCGTGACCGGAAACGGGGAGCCTCGCTGTGACATTTCCACCGCCGGTGCCCCGATCGTCGGGGCACCGGGGTGTGGCACTGACGGTCAGCCGCGGAACGAACCGCCCCGCAGCGCGGTGACGAACGCGGCCCAGCCCGGGGGGCTCACCGCGAGCGCCGGGCCGTCCGGGTCCTTGGAGTCGCGTACGCCCACCACGCCGTGCGCGGCGACCACGTTCGTCGCCACCTCGACGCAGAGGCCCTGATCGTTCGAGCGGCTGCTGGTGCGCCAGACGGCGCCGGTCAACTCGGTCATGCTCGTCCTTCCTGTTCGGCTACCCGGGTACGCCCCCCGACCCGGCACCATCGGCGGCTCCGTTCCGGCCGGGAGCCGCCGTCCGGGGCGTACGTGATCCGGAGCGATAAACGCGGAAGGAAACGGCCCCGGTCGCACATCGGGTGCGACCGGGGCCGTTCGGGAAGGCAGAACTCAGTGGGCCGGGAGGATCGTCCCGGTGACCTCGCCCAACGCGACAGTGGTGCCGTCCGGGCCGGGCGCGGTGGCGGTGATCGTCACCGTGTCGCCGTCCTCCAGGAACGTCCGCTCGCTGCCGTCGGCGAACTTGACCGGCTCGGACCCGCCCCAGGTCAGCTCCAGGAACGACCCGACCTGGCCGCGCTCCGGACCGGAGACGGTGCCGGAGGCGTAGAGATCACCGGTACGCAGCGACGCGCCGTTGACGGTGAGGTGGGCGAGCTGCTGCGCCGGGGTCCAGTACATGCCGGCGAACGGCGGCTCGGCGACCCGCTCGCCGTTCCACTGCACCGACAACGTCAGGTCCAGCCCGAGGTGCGGCGTGTCGCGCAGATAGTCCTGCACCGGCGGGTCCTGGTCCGGCGCGGGTACGAACGCGTCGGCGAGCGCCTCCAGCGGCGTCACCCAGGCCGAGACGGACGTGGCGAACGACTTGCCGAGGAACGGCCCGAGCGGCTGGTACTCCCACGCCTGGATGTCCCGGGCCGACCAGTCGTTGACGAGCACCACGCCGAAGACGTGGTCGGCGAAGTCGGCCACCGGCACCCGCTCGCCCAGCCGGCTCGGTACGCCCACCACGAAGCCCACCTCGGCCTCGATGTCCAGCCGTACCGACGCGCCGGTGGTCGGGCCCTGCGCGCTCGCCCGCTGCCCGGTCGGGCGGATCACCGGGGTGCCGGAGACGACCACGGTGCCGGCCCGGCCGTGGTAGCCGATCGGCACGTGCTTCCAGTTCGGCAGCAGCGGCGGCTGGCCGGGCCGGAAGATCTGCCCGACGTTCGAGGCGTGGTGCTCCGAGGAGTAGAAGTCGACGTAGTCGGCCACCTCGAACGGCAGCGCCATCTCGACCTCGCGCAGCGGCACCAGCAGCGGCTCGACCGCCGCCCGGTGCTCCGGTTCGGTGAGCAGCTCGACGACCCGCTGCCGGACCGCCGTCCACTGCGGGCGGCCGAGCGCCATGAAGGCGTTGAGCGTCGGCCGGCCCAGCGCCCCGCCGGCCAGCACCAGACCGGCGGCCTCCGCGCCGGCCAGGTCCAGCGCGAAGTCACCGATGCGGACGCCGATACGCGGCTCGCCCTCGCCGTGTCGGAACACGCCGTACGGCAGGTTCGTCACCCCGTACGCCGACCCCGCCGCCCCTGGTACCCAGGTCATGCCAGCACTCCGCTTCGCTCGGTGCGTTCGCTCATGCCGTGCAGACTGGGCACGCCCTCACGGCCCTCGCTCCGCTCGGTGCGTTCGGTCATGCCTCGAAGCCTCCGTTCACCAGCCCCAGCCGGATCAGATCGGTAAGTGGTTCGGAGATGCTGCACGAGCCGTACCCGACCCAGAGCGGGCGCTCGGCGTCGCGGTGCGCCCGCGCCGGCTCGACCACACGGACCGGGTCGGTGGCGGCGAGCAGCTCGGCCACGCCGTCCACCTCGGCGCCCCCGACCGCGGCGAGCGTGGCGCCCAGCACGTTGACGAAACCGTGGTGGTTGAAGCCGGTCTCCGGGTCGCGGTGCCGGATCGCGTGGTGCAGCCCGGCGGTGAGCTTGAACGGCAGCTTACGGTCCCGGCAGGCGCAGATCACCGCGGCCAGCTCGACCGGGGTGGGGAACAGCTCGGCGGCGAGCCCGCCGGTACGGAACTTGGCGGCCACCGGCAGCCCGCCCGCGCGCGCCTCGGCGAGCGTGTCGAGCGCGCCCATCAGCCCGAAGGTCAGCGGGATCTCCGCGTAGACGGCGGTGCCGTCGAGCCGGTCGGCGAGCGCGACCAGTTCGGACAGCCCGGGTTGCGGGTCCTCACCGCGTTTGGCCACCGGCGCCTCGATCTGCCGGGCGGTCACCCCGTCGGGCGCGAGCGCGTCCAGCGCCTGCGGGAGCTGGTCCAGGCCGGTGTCGCCGATCAGCCCGATGACCAGCCCTTCGGCCGGGTCCACCAGGCCGCGCAGCGACCCGCGCTGGATCTCCGAGGCGGGCAGCAGCAGCGGGCCGACCATGTCGGTGTACCAGGCGGCGCGGTGGGTGCGGTGCGCGGTCACCGCGTCGGGCAGCGCGGCGTTTCCGGGCGGAAAGACCGCGGCGTCGTCCACCAGGCCGGAGAGGAGGCGGGGCACCTGCGTTGACACGAGACAAGAATGTACGGGACGCTACGAGGAACGGACAACAGCGTCCGATTATCGGACGCCACCGGCCGGAGAACGGGACATATCGGGAGGCGAAATGCCGTACTACCGCAGCGTCGGCGACGTGCCGCGCAAGCGCCACACCCAGTTCCGCCAGCCCGACGGCACGCTCTACGCGGAGGAACTGGTCGGCCAGGAGGGCTTCTCCTCCGACTCGTCGCTGCTCTACCACCGCCACGCGCCGACCGCGATCCTCGCCGCCGAGGAGTACGCCCCGCCCACCGTCACCCGCGTGCCGAACCTGCCGCTCAAGCCGCGTCACCTGCGCACCCACAAGCTCGACGGCACCGGCGCGGACCCGGTGCTCGGCCGGCAGTACCTGCTCGCCAACGACGACGTACGCATCGCGTACGTGCTCGCCGACCGCCCGTCACCGCTGTTCCGCGACGCCACCGGCGACCACTGCCTCTACCTGGAGGCCGGGTCGATGCGGGTGGAGTCGCCGTTCGGCGTGCTCGACGCGGTCGCCGGCGACTACGTCGTCATCCCCACCTCGACCATCCACCGCCTCGTGCCCACCGGCGACGAACCGACCCGGCTGCTCGCCGTGGAGGCGTCCGGCCACATCGGCCCGCCCAAGCGCTACCTCTCCGTACGCGGACAGTTCCTGGAGCACGCGCCCTACTGCGAGCGCGACGTCCGGGGACCGGACACGCCGCTGCTGGTCGACGGCGAAGAGGTCGAGGTGCTGGTCAAGCACCGCCGCGGGTGGACGAGGTACGTCTACGCCAACCACCCGTTCGACGTGGTCGGCTGGGACGGGCACATGTACCCGTGGGCGTTCTCCATCCACGACTTCGAGCCGATCACCGGGCGGATCCACCAGCCGCCGCCCGTGCACCAGACGTTCCAGGGCCCGAACTTCGTGATCTGCTCGTTCGTGCCGCGCAAGGTGGACTACCACCCGGCCGCCATCCCGGTGCCGTACAACCACCACAACGTCGACTCCGACGAGATGCTGTTCTACACCGGCGGCAACTACGAGGCCCGGCGCGGCTCCGGCATCGAGCAGGGCTCGATCTCGCTGCACCCGTCCGGCTTCACCCACGGCCCCCAGCCGGGCGCGGCCGAACGGTCGATCGGGGCGGAGTTCTTCGACGAGCTGGCGGTCATGGTCGACACGTTCCGCCCGCTGGACCTGTGCGACGCGGCCGCCGCCTGCGAGGACGACGGCTACGCCTGGACCTGGGCGCGCAAGCCCTGACGTACGCGAAAAGGGGCCGCGCCCGGCACGGACGCGGCCCCTTCGCACGCGGTCGTCAGAACGTGGACGCGTCGATGACGAAGCGGTAGCGCACGTCGGACGCGAGCACCCGCTCGTAGGCCTCGTTGATCTTCTCGGCCGGAATGACCTCGATCTCGGCGCCCAGCCCGTGCTCGGCGCAGAAGTCGAGCATCTCCTGGGTCTCCGCGATGCCGCCGATGTTCGACCCGGCGAACGAACGGCGGGCCGGGATCAGCGAGAACGCGTGCACCGACAGCGAATCCTCGGGCGCGCCCACGTTGACGAGCGTCCCGTCCACAGCCAGCAGCCGCAGGTACGCGTCCATGTCGAGGGTCGCGCTGACCGTGTTGATGATCAGGTCGAACGAGCCGGCCAGCTCACGGAACGTCTCCTCGTCGGAGGTGGCGTAGTAGTGGTCGGCGCCGAGCCGCAGCCCGTCCTCCCGCTTTTTCAGCGACTGCGACAGCACAGTCACCTCGGCGCCCATGGCGTGGGCCAGCTTCACGGCCATGTGGCCGAGGCCGCCCATGCCGATCACCGCGACCCGGCTGCCCGGCCCGGCGTTCCAGTGCCGCAGCGGCGAGTACGTGGTGATGCCGGCGCAGAGCAGCGGCGCGGCGGCGTCCAGCTCGATGCCGTCCGGGATGCGCAGCACGAAGTCCTCGGTGACCACGATGGCCTGCGAGTAGCCGCCCTGGGTCGGCTCACCGTCCCGGCCCACCCCGCCGTACGTGCCGGTGCTGCCCTTGAGGCAGTACTGCTCCAGCCCCTTACGGCAGTTGTCGCACTCCCGGCAGGAGTCGACCAGGCAGCCGACCCCCACCCGGTCGCCGACGGCGAACTTCGTCACCGCGGAGCCGACCTCCCGCACCACGCCGGCGATCTCGTGGCCGACCACGATCGGGTAGCGGGTCGGGCCCCACTCGCTGCGGGCGGTGTGGATGTCGGAGTGGCAGATGCCGGAGAACTTGATGTCGATGAGAACGTCGTCCGGTCCGAGGTCCCGCCGCTCGATGGTGGTCGGGGCGAGCGGTTTGGTAGCGGACGTCGCCGCGTAGGCATTGACGGTGAGCACGGGTCCCCGCATTCCTTGAGCCGGTGTTTCCGGTCCTCCTACCCTCTCACCGGCGAGCGAACGCGGTGAGTCCGGCCACCACCGACGCGGTCACCACCCCGGCCAGCGGCCACGGGCTGCCGACCAGCGCGTACACGAGAAGCAGCAGCACCGCGGCGGCGGCCGCCCAGACCGGCACGGCCAGGCCGCGCGACATCGCCTCCCGCAGGCCGGGCCGCCACGTCGCCGGACGCCGCAGCAGCACCGCCACGCCGGCCACCGACAGCGCCGCGAACAGCCGGGACGCGCCGGACGAGGCCGGGGCCAGGACGCCGGCCAGCAGGCTCGCGAGCAGCGACCAGCCGGCCACCGACAGCAGGAGCCGCCGGATGCCGTCGTCCACGGTCCGGACCGGGTCGGGCCGGGCCACCGGCAGGTCCGCCAGCGCGGTCAGGTGCTCCAGCGTCTCGGCGTAGCGGCGTCGCTCCAGCCGGGCCACGCCCACGTCCTGCCCCGCCTCGCCCAGCTCCGGGTCCAGCCGCAGCGCCTCCCGGTAGGCCCGCTCGGCCAGGTCGAACAGTTGCAGCCGGACCGCGACAAGGCCCAGCACCAGGTGCGCCTCCGGCTCCTCCGGGGCCAGCTCGACGCCCCGCCACGCCGCGTCCAGCGCCGCCTGCCCGTTGCGCGACGCGGAGAGAATGGCGGCGGCGCTGCGCTGCGCGTACGCGTCGCCCGGACCGCGCGCCAGGATCTCGTCGGCGGTGGCCGCTGCGGGCTTCCAGCGTTCGAGGTCGAGCAGCGCGAAGCCACGGGCCACGAGCACCGGCAGGACACCCCCGGCCGCTTCGGCGGCACGCGTCCCGGACGTCTCAGCGGCAGTGGGCGGCTCGACGGCGGACGTTTCGCCGTCGGCTGTCACGGCGTCCGGAACTGGGGTCACGGCCGTCTCGGCGACGGCCAGCGCCTCCGCCGGACGCCCGGCGGCCAGGTGCATCCGGGCCAGCATGGTCAACGCGGGCAGGTGCCCGGGCTCGTCCGCGAGCAGCGCGGTGAGTTCGCCGACGCCCTCGTCGTAGCGGCCCAGCTCGGCGAGGAGATGGGCGCGTTGCAGGTAGCCGTCGGCGGCGGACTGGTCGGGTGCGGCGTCACTCGGCATCCCGGCGAGCGTATCCGCCCCGGCCCACCAGCTGCCGACAGCTCCCGTCGTCAGGAACTCCGGCAGGCGACGCCCGCCCGGCCGCCACACGTCCCGAGGCTGCACCACCGGCGCAGCCCGCTCTCGTCCAGGAACAACCACCCGCAGCTCCGGTCCGGGCAGGCCCGCACGGTGAACCGGGCCGGATCGGCGAGCAGTTGCGCGCCGCTGAACGCGGCGGCGTGCACCGGCACCCGAAGGCCGGCGGCGAGGTCCGGCCACCAGCGACCGCGTCCGTCGACCGCGCGCCGGAACGCGAGCGTACGGGCGGCGGCCTCGGCGGCCCGGGCGACCGCTTCGAAGGCCGGGCCGTCGTCCGGGTCGACCAGGCTGGCGTAGAGCGCGGCGCGGAGCGTACGGGCCTCGTCGAGCACCACCTCCGCCGTGCCGGGATCGCGCCGGGCGAGGTGAAGCAGACGGTTCATCGACACCTCGTCCACCAGCCCGACATGACCGGCCCAGACGGCAAGGGTGCGATAGCCGCGCAGCCACTCGGCGCCGGGCAACGGGGACTCGCGCCCCCAACCGGCGAGGGTGTTGCAGAAGTCCAGGGCCGGGTGGCCGCCCACGCTCCACGGCAGGCTCTCGTCGTTCACCCGGATCTCGTGCATCGGCCGGCCGACCCGGTCCAGGCGGTCGTCGCCCGCGAGCACCCGCCGCTGCACCTCGCGGAGCCGGGGCCCCGGCTCGACACCGAAGTCGGCCACGAGCAGGTCCCGCGTGGCGCGGTAGAGGCGCAGCGCGTCGGCCCGCCGGGCACCCCGGTACAGGGCGGTCATCAGGACCGCCACGAGGTGTTCCCGCGTCGGGTGCTCGGCGGCCAGCGGCAGCAGTTCGGCGATCGCCCGCGTGTGCTGGCCCAACGCGAGCTGCGCCTCGGCCCGTAGCTCCACGGCCACCAGGCGCAGCTCCTCGACAGTGCCGTGCAGCCGGTGCCGCAGCTCGTCGTCCGCCGCGTCGGCGAGCAACGGCCCGCGCCAGAGAGCCAGCGCCCGGTCGAGCGACCGCACCCGCTCGGCGGGATCGGCGGCTCGCCCGGCACTCCGGACCAGTTCGGCGAACTCGTCGACGTCGACCCGGTGCCCGTCCTCCTCGACCACGTAGCCCTCGCCCCGGGTGCTGATCCGCACTCCGTACGCGTGGAGCGAGCCCCGCAGCCGCCCGACGTACGTCTGCACCACGCCCCGAGCGGCGGCCGGCGGCCGGCCGTTCCAGAGCAGGTCGATGAGGCGGTCGGTCGGCACCACGCGCCCCACGTCGAGCAGCAGCATCCCGAGCAGGCATCGCTCCTGGCGTCGGCTGCCGACCTCGACCGGCCGACCGTCGTGGCGGGCCTCGAACGGCCCGAGCAGGCGGAACTCCATACCGAACAGGACCGGTCGATCCGGGCCGGAGGTTGCCGTGCGGCGGTGATCGCATGGTCAGCCGTCCGGTCGTCCGGTCCGCCCGCTCGGAACGGCTCCGCACAGTGCGGTCAGCCCGTGGTGAGCCGGCCCGGCGATCCTGACCGCCCTGACCACCGACGAGATGGAGAGCGGACATGCGTTTCAGGATGAGCGTCGCGGTGGCGGCGGTTGTGGCAGTGGTTGTCGCGGCGCTACCCGGCTCGGCGACCGCCGCGCCGGACCGGCACCACGGCGTCGGCGCCTGGGAGCCGGCCCCACAGGCGCCATTCGAGTTGCCCGCCGGCGCGCGATGCGAGTTCGCGGTACGCGTGGAGCCGATCGTGGACGAGGTGCGCAAGTTGACGCTCGCCACGTATCCGGACGGCGCACCGAAGCGGGAACTGTTCACCGGCGCCCTGATCAACCGGGTGACGAACCTGGAGACCGGCGCCACGTCCACCGCTGACGCGAGCGGCACCTCGCTCGTCGACTACCGCACCGACGGCTCGATGACCTGGTACGTGACCGGGCCGGTGCTCCTCGGCTTCCGGGAGAACGCCGGCACGCTGCCGAAGGGGCTGTGGATCGTCGACGGCCAGTTCCGGGTGGAGTTCTCCCCCACCTACGACAAGACCATCACGATGCTCCACGGCACGACCCACAACGTCTGCACCGACGTCGACTGATCGGGTGACGCGGTGACCGGCGTCCCCGGTCACCGCGTCAGTCGGCCGGGGCCTCGTAGACCAGGGCCACCGCGATCCCGGCCAGCCCTTCCCCACGCCCGGTGAAGCCGAGGCCGTCGGTGGTCGCAGCGGACACGGTCACCGGCGCGCCGACCGCCTCGGAGAGCACCCGCTGCGCTTCCTCCCGGCGCGGCCCGATCTTGGGGCGGTTGCCGACGACCTGCACCGACACGTTGCCGATCCGGAAGCCCGCCGCCCGTACCCGGCGCGCGCTCTCGGTCAGCAGCGCCACCCCGGAGGCACCGGCCCACTCCGGCTGGTCCACCCCGAAGTTCGCGCCCAGGTCACCGAGGCCGGCGGCGGAGAGCAGCGCGTTGCAGGCGGCGTGCGCCGCCACGTCGGCGTCGGAGTGACCGGCCAGGCCGTCCTGGTCCGGCCAGTGCAGGCCCGCGACCCAGCAGGGCCGCCCGGCCGCGAACGCGTGCACGTCGGTGCCGACGGCCACCCGAGGAACGATCATGACCAGAGGGTACGCGCTGCGCCTTGACGGCCGCCCGGGCTGTGGTTAGCTTGGTTTCTGTACGCCCCAGTGTCGCCTCTGCCTCGCGCATGCGCCTGGGGCTCTTTCTTGCCGTCGGCGCGCCGGACAATCCGCCGCGATCGTCACGCTTAGCATCCAGTCCGTGACGCCACACCCCCATGCGCGAACCGTGCATCACTGGATCTCCCTCGGCAGGTTCCATCCCTATCTGGCTGCCGCCGGTGGCGACGAGAGCAAGGCCTGTGAGCTTTACGAGTGGAGCGTCGCCCTGACGGGCGCGTCGTTCGAGGCGTTTCACTACGTCGAGGTCGTCACCCGCAACGCGATAGATCGGGAGATGAGGGCGCACCTCAACGAGCCGGGCCGCGGTATCCCATGGTTCCTTCTGACGGTCAGCGGTAAGCGCCAGGTGCAGGATGGAATCGATCGAAACGTCTCCGAGGTCCGCGCGCGCTTGCGTCGAGAGCACTCCCAGAAGGAAACCCGCGACCAAATCATCGCGGGCTTGAGCTTCGGCTTCTGGGTCTCGATGTTGGGTTCGGAGCACGAGCAACTCTGGCGGGAGGCCCTGCACCGCGCCTTCCCCTACTCGTCCGGCAAGCGCCACGATGTCGCCAGCGCCATGAATGCCCTCCGGGTGTTCCGCAATCGGCTGGCTCATCATGATTCGCTTCTCGCCACCGACGTGCCGTTCCGCCTCAGCCAGATGATCGATGTCGTCGCGTGGGCGGACCCGGACGCCGCCCGCTGGCTCAGGAGGATCGAGCGGGTGACCGAGGTGCACCGACTGCGCCCAGCCGCCCGCAACGACACCGTGGTGGTCCCCGCCAGGAACGCATGGGGGCTCTATCAGTCGACGCGAGCGTACGTCTGCCAGGCGGGCAGATCATTTCAACCTGTGGATCATCTGGCCTTCTACTCTCAGCGCCAGATCCTTCCAGAGGTGCCCAAGATTCTCTTTCGGCTCGACAACGTCGATTGGACAGTCGGTGAGGTGAACCGGCTCCGAGCGACGGGCGAACGGCGCGACGCCCTCCTCGCCGACATCATCGAGGTCAGCCGCAAGCAGGGGTGGACCGAAGGGCGCTATCAGGTATTCGGCCTCACCGCGCCAGGTTCGGCTGGCCACCTGACGCTACCGACGCCCATCCCGCATCACAGCCGAGGCAGAGGTAGCGCCTTCACCCAGGGTCAGCGGTATGTCGTCCGAGACCGCCTGCGCCGGGCTCGATCCACCGCCGACCTGTGAGGAGTACGTCAGGCGCCGGTGGACAGCAGGTGTTCGGCCAGGGACAGGTCGAACGGGCGGGTGATCTTCAGGGCCAGCTCGGAGCCGGGTACGCAGGTGACCGCGATCCCCTGCTTCTCGACCAGCCCGGCGTCGTCGGTGAGCGCGTCACCCGCCGACCGGTGGGCCGCGAGCAGTACCGAGCGGCGGAAGCCCTGCGGCGTCTGGACCGCCCGCAACGCGGACCGGTCGACGGTGCCGAGCACCCGCTCGGCCGCGTCGACCTCCTTGACGGTGTCGACCACCGGCAGCACCGGGATCACCGCGTCGTGCCCGTCGCGGACCGCCGCCGCCACCGACTCGACCAGGCCCGGCGGGGTGAGCGCACGGGCGGCGTCGTGCACCAGGACGATCTCCGGACCGGCGGGCACCGCTGCGAGAGCCGCCGCCACCGACGCCTGGCGCTCGGCGCCACCGGGCACCACTGTCACCGGCGCCACGGGCGCCAGCATCGCGCGTACCGCCTCGACCTCGGTGGCCGGTGCGGCCACCACGATCGTGTGCACCGAGGGCGCGGCGGCGACCCGGCGGACGGCGTGCACGAGCAGTGGTTCACCGGCGAGCGGGCGGAGCGCCTTGGGGGCGCCGGGTCCGAGGCGTACGCCGGCACCGGCCGCAGGAACGAGGACCGCGACGTCACCGCGCGGATTGAGCTGCGCGGTCACGTCGCGGTCCTCGGATTCGTTCGCTGCGGGGTGGGTAGAGGCAGAGGTGTGGATCAGGCCTCGGTCAGCACCTTGTCGAGCAGCGTCTCGGCCTCGTCCTTGGTGCTCTTCTCGGCCAGCGCGACCTCGCCGACGAGAATGTCACGAGCCTTGGCGAGCATCCGCTTCTCGCCCGCCGACAGGCCCCGCTCCCGCTCCCGGCGCCACAGGTCGCGGACGACCTCGGCCACCTTCAGCGGGTTACCGGAGGCCAGCTTCTCCAGATTCGCCTTGTAACGCCGCGACCAGTTGGTCGGCTCCTCGGTGTGTGGTGCACGGAGCACGTCGAAGACCTTGCCCAGGCCCTCTTCGCCAACCACCTCGCGCACACCCACGATCTCGGCGTTCTCGGCGGGAACCCGGACCGTCAGGTCACCCTGTGCGACCCTC
This sequence comes from Micromonospora sp. CMU55-4, assembly GCF_011602315.1. Lineage (NCBI taxonomy): Bacteria > Bacillati > Actinomycetota > Actinomycetes > Micromonosporales > Micromonosporaceae > Micromonospora > Micromonospora sp. CMU55-4. Next base: position 12,958 of record NZ_JAAOLH010000024.1, on the reverse strand, counting down.
AGGACGAGGTATTGCTTGGGCTCGCCCTTGATGACCCGAGTCTCGATTGCCTCGATGAGTGCGGCCCCGTGGTGGGGGTAAACAACGGTCTCGCCGACACTGAAAACCATAGGTTCGAAACCCCTTTCGCTGTGTCTAGGGTAACACGCTCAGGCACCGATGTCTCACCGCTGTCCTGACCGTTGGCGCAGCTCAGGGGCCCTGTGAGAGGTATTTCTTCAGCTTGACAGGCGGCCAAACCGATGGTTTCGACACGCTCCGTGAGGATCACGTGACAACCCGGTAAGGGGTGACGGGAGCGTCCAGATCTAGGGCAATGCGCTCCTTCCATGGTAGCTCCGCAAGTCCGTCCGCGCCCAGGTGTGGCGTTACGGCGGCCGGTGCGGGACGCTGGGAGAGGACGCGACGTCCGCTCACCGAGACGTTCCTGGGGGTCCGATGGGCGTGCCTGACGCTGACGGCCAGGGGCCGCCGGACGGGCTCCCGGGCCTGCCCCCGGAGTGGGGCCGCGTGGTCGTCCCGGACGACGCCTCGGCGCTCGCCGACGAGGCCCGGCAGGTCCGCCGGGAGCTACGGCGGGCACGAACGGCCGCCGGCCGCCGCACCGGCTCGCTCCGCCTCGGACTACCGGCGCTGATCCTGCTCGTATCGGTGCTGATCACACTCGCCGGCCTCGCGGCGGTCACCTGGCCACGCGCCACCCGGTCCGGCGCACCGACAGTGCTCCCCCACGGCGGCGGCGCAGCGCCGCAACCGGTCGGCCCGCTTCCCGCGCTGGACCTGGTCGGCGCAGACGACGTGCCGGTGCCGCTGCGCAGCATGCTGCCCGCCATGATCATCCTGACCGACGCCTGCGCCTGCGCCGAGCAGGTCACCGCGGCGGCCGGAGCCGCCCCGCCCGGCGTCACGGTGGTCACCGTGACCGCGGGCCGGCGGGCCGGCTCGGCGAGCGTCCCGGGGGTACGCCCACTCGGCGACCCGGCCGGCGGGCTGCGCTCCTACCTGCACCTGTCCGCCCAGCCCGGCATCGCCCCGGCGCTGCTGGTGGACCGGCAGGGCGCGCTGGTGCGGGTGGTGCCGGAGCTGGGCCCGCTGTCGGACTACCGGGCCGACCTGGCCCGGCTGGCCGGCTGACCGACGGTCAGTAGAGCGCCTCGAGCCGGGCGTCCAGCTCGGCCCGGCCCCGGATCGCGACGAACCGCATCTGCACCAGTTCGTCCCTGCCGCCCATCACCGGTACGTCCAGCTGCCCGCCGCAGCGCAGCGCCCGCCGTAAGTCGTCGTCCCCGAGGCCGGAGACGAGTACGACGACCAGCCCGTCACCGGCGCAGCTCACCGACAGCCGGTAGTTGTCGCCCCGCGTAGGCCGTACCTGCCGGACGACAGGCGGCCCGCCCGGCGTCAGCCGGGACCTCTCCCGCCACACGACGTGCGACACCTGGAGCAGACGCGTCGTGCCGTCGTCCTCCACCCGTATCACCACCGAGCGGTCCGGCTCGGCACGCGGCACGCGGCGGTTGTCCAACGCCGCTTCGCGCCCGGCGCGTGGCACCGGACGCGCTTCGCCCGTCGACGGGTCGACCCGCCAGTTGCGCGGGGCCAGATCCACGCTCGCGGGCGCGGCCGACGTGGCCGGGCCGGGCTGCGGGGCCGCCGACCGCCACCAGGCCGAGCCGAGCAACAGCGCCAGGACGGTCAGGCCGGCCAGCAACGCCCGCCCGTCCCGCTCCTCGGAGGCCATGCGGGCAGCGTATCGGCGCGGCGCGACCGGGGCGACCCGTCAGCCCACGCGTTCCAGCAGCGCCGCGTAGAGCGTCAGCCCCGGCCCGAACGCGAGCATCACCACCCAGCGCGGCGGCGACGGCTCCGTACGCCACAGCCGGTCCAGGATCAGCAGCGTCGTCGGGGACGAACAGTTGCCGTGCTCGGCGAGCGTCCCCCGGGAGGCGGCGAGCCCGTCCGGCGGCAGCGCCAGCTCACGCTCCACCACGTTGAGGATCCGCGGCCCGCCCGGGTGCACCGCCCAGCCGTCCACGTCGGAGCGTTCGCACCCGTGCCGTGCCAGCAGCTCGTCGACCAGGGTCCGCACGTGCCGGGAGAGGACCTGCGGCACCTTTGGCGACAGCCCCATCCGGAAGCCGGTGTCGGTGACGTCCCACGTCATGTGGTCGGCCGTGGAGGTGTCGGTGACCGAGGTGACCTCGCGCAGCGCGTACCCCCGGCCGCCGGGGACGACCACGGCGGCGACCGCGGCGTCCGAGAACAGCGCGTGGGAGACGATCTGCTGGGTGTCCACCCGGGCGCCCGGCGGCTGGATGTGCAGGCTGGTCAGCTCCGCGCAGAGCAGCAGCGCGGGACGCCCCCGGGCGGTGACGAAGTCGCTCGCCGCGCCCAGCCCGGGCAGGGCCGCGTAGCAGCCCATGTGCCCGACGAACATGCGCTGGGTGCTCGGCGACATGCCGAGGTCCCGGGCGAGCAGGATGTCCAGGCCCGGGGTGGCGTACCCGGTGCAGGAGCAGACGATGAACATCCCGATGTCGGCGGCGTCCAGGCCGGCGGCGGTGAGCGCCCGGCTGACCGCCTCCTTGCCCAGCGGCAGCGCCTCGACCTGGTAGCGGCGCATCCGGCGCTCGGTCGGCCACTCCGAGACGTCCTCCAGCAGCGGGTTGACCGCCGCCTGCCGCCGGGTGACGCCCGAGTTCGCGAAGATCCGCTGCGCCAGCGCCCGGGTGTTCCCCTGGAAGTGCCCCGCGAAGAAACCCGTCCACAGCTCGTCCTGGTCCGCGCCCGGCGGATGCGCCGTACCCAGGCCCGCGATCACCGGCATGCCCACGTCCCCCACCCCTCCCTCATCTCTCGCACCAACCCTGGTCACCAACGAGGGAGCGCGCTGTCCCGGTCCGGGTCGCCGCCGAGCGCGGCGATGCCGAGCCAGTCGGCGCACACGTCGGACGTGGCCGGGTGCAGCGAACCGCAGCGGGCGTCCCGGTAGAGCCGCTCCAGCGGATGCCCGCGCCGGGTCGCCGAGGTGCCGGCCGCCTCCAGCATCGAGGCCGCGACCTCGGCGGCGGTGGTGCCGGCCAGCAGCTTGGCCCGCCACACCCAGCGGTTCGTCTCGGCGTCGCCGGGCGCCTCGTCGACCCGGCGGGCCGCCTCGGCGACCACCAGTTCGGCGGCGGCGGTGGCCGCGTCCGCCCGGCCCAGGCGGGCCCGCACCGCGGGCAGCCCGGCGAGGTTGCGGGCGTTGAGGTGCTCGGCGGCCGCGTCGATCGCGGCCCGGGCCACGCCCACGTAGACCGCCGCGTAGCTCGCCACCAGCCAGTGCGGCATGAGCTGCGCGACCACCAGAGCCAGCCCCTCGACGCCGCCGAGCAGCCGGTCGGCCGGAACCGTCACGTCCAGGTGCACGTCGTGCGACGAGGTGGCCCGCATGCCGAGCGAGTCCCAGGTGGGCTCCACGGTGATCCCGTCCCCGGCCGGGACCAGGAACTGCGACACCACCGACTGGTCGGCGGCGCTGCGGGCAGCCACCAGGTAGCCGTCCGGGTGGCCGGCGCCGGAGCAGAACGTCTTGCTGCCCTTGATGTGCCAGCCGCCCTCGACCGGCTCGTAGACGGTGCTGAGCTGCGACAGCCGGGCGCCGGCGCCGCGTTCGCTCATCGCCACCGCGTACCAGGCGCCGTCGGCCGCCGCGCGCAGCAGCCGGTCCCGCGCCGCAAGCGCCTCATCCGGTACGCCGAGCGCCTCGGCCAGTTCCTCGGTGACCGCGCCCAGCGCGCCGGTGACCGAGGCGTGCATGTTGAACACCAGCGCGGTCGCGCCGTTGCCCCGGGCCAGCTCGGTGGCGACCGCCGCGTACTCGGCGAAGCTCGCGCCCGCGCCACCCAGCTCGGGCGGCACCATCAGCCCGAACAGCCCGGCCGCCCGCAGGTCCGCGAAGTCTTCCACGGGGAACGAGCCGTCGCGGTCGTGCCCGGCCGCGCGGGCGGCCAGTCGCGGCGCCAACCGGCGGGCCGCCTCCAGCGCGTGCACAGTCATGTCGCCCCCTTCTCGGCGTCCCTTTACCCCGGGCGGCCCCGGCTACCCGCCCCGGCGCCCCCAGCCCTGGTACAGCACCGCCGCCGACCGGGTCGGCACCATGCGCGGCTCGGTCCTCGCCGGACGGTCGCCGCCGCGCATACGGCGCAGCAACCAGGCAAGCGTGCCGCCCAACTCCGGGCGGACCCCGCGTACCTCGAGCGACACGCCGTGCCGGGCGCACTCGGCGACGAGCGCGCGGGCGTCGACGAACAACCGGGGGTCGTGGATGCCGCGCGGCACTGTGGGCAGCCGTTCGCCCAGCTCCACCGCGACCAGCCGGGCCAGCAGCGTGTCGTTCAGCGTGTCCAGCACCAGCAGGCCGCCGGGCCGCAGCAGCCGGCACGCCTCGGCGACCGCGCGCCGCCAGTCCGGCACGTGCTCCAGCACCTCTCCGGCGGAGACCACCGCCGCGCAGGCGTCGGTCAGCGGCACCGCCGTCGCGTCGCCCTGGACCGCTGTCACCCCGTGGTCGGCGGCCTGGTCCAGCGCGGAGCGGGTCAGGTCCACCCCGACGTGGCGGTAGCCCTTGCCGGCCAGGTGCGGGGCCAGCAGCCCGGCGCCGCAGCCCAGATCGACGAGCAGATCGTCCGGCGTGGACGCCGGTGGCACCAGCGCCGCGCGCGCCCGCGCCAGCCAGTGCAGCATCGCGAACGCGCCGTCCGGCCGCCACCACTCGTCGGCCAGATCGTCGTACTGCCGGGGGTCGTTCGGCGGCAGCACCCGGTGCGGAGTGGACACCCCGGGCACGTCAGGCATGCGTCGAGCGTGGCACGACTGCCCGGTAACGACCAGACTTCCCTTATGTCGACACGGGTGTTAGGGCTGGTCAAGGCGAGCCATCCGGAACCCGCTGCGGCGGTCACCGTGGTCGCCGCGCTGCTCGCCGCCGGCGCCGGGCACTCCGCGGCCGGCGTCGCGGCGGTGGCGCTGACGGTGCTGGCCAGCCAGCTCGCTGTCGGCTGGAGCAACGATCTGATCGACGCCGAGCGGGACGCCGCGGTGGGGCGTACCGACAAACCGGTGACCACCGGCGCGGTCAGCCGGCCGGCGCTGGCCCGGGCCGTCGTGGTCGCAGTCGTCGCCACCCCGCTGCTGGCGCTGGCCGGCGGCCCGGCCGCGGCGGCCTGCGCCACGCTGGGCCTGGTCTCCGCGCTGCTCTACAACCGGCCGCTGAAGTCGACGGCGGTGTCGGTGCTGCCCTACGCGGTCTCGTTCGGCGCGCTGCCCGCGTTCGTGGTGCTGGCGCTGCCCGGCTCGCCCGCGCCGCCGGCCTGGCTGGTGGCCGCCGCCGCGCTGCTGGGCGCCGGCGCGCACTTCGCGAACGTGCTGCCCGACCTGGCCGACGACGCCCGGACCGGGGTGCGCGGCCTGCCGCACCGGCTGGGCCCCGCCGGCAGCCGGCTCGCCGCCGCCGGGCTACTCCTGGCGGCCACCGTCGCGCTGGTCTTCGGCCCGCCGGGACCGCCGTCGTGGGCCGGGCTGTCGGCCGTCGCCGCCGCCGTCGCCGTGCCGGCCCTCGGCTGGTACGCGGGACGCGCCGCCGCCGGACGCTCGGCGAGCGCCTTCCGGGCGGTGCTGGTGGTGGCGCTCATCGATGTGCTGCTGCTGGTGACGAGCGGCCGGGTGGTCTGACGGTCTCCCTCGCCGGGTGGCATTGCCGGGTCCGCGTGCGGGCCTCGATCAGCTCCAACTACCCTGGAGCGCGGTCTGCGCGGGTATGGCCACCCCGTGCCCGGTGGTCGACCGGGCGGGGATCGTGACGAGGAGGACCGACGTGACGCGCTCGATCAGGGGTTCCCGGGGGCCGGCCCTGCTGCTGGCCGGCACGGCGGCGGCGAGCCTGCTGCTGTCCGGGTGCGGCACCGGGCAGATTTCCGAGACCGCCAACAAGATCCCGTCGGTACAGGGCGTCAACGTCCAGACCTCCGACAACCTGTACAAGGTGCGCGGTCTCTACGTGCGGACGCCGGGGCCGAAGGGCTACGAGGCGGGGTCGAACGCGCCGGTCAACGTGGTGATCTACAACGACAGCGAGAAGCCGGTGACCGTGACGGTCACCACCGACAGCGCCCGGGAGATCGTGCTCACCGGTTCCGGCGCGGGCGAGAGCGGCGCCGCCACCCCGACCGGTTCGCCCACCGAGCCGGGCACCGCCTCGCCGACCGCGAGCGACCCGAGCGCGTCGCCGAGCCAGTCGCTGGGGACGTCCGAGTCGCCGTCGGCCAGCCCGTCGCCGAGCGAGACCGGGTCCGCGCCCGCCGGTCAGCCGGCCCGGATCGAGATCCCGGCGCTCAGCTACGCCCAGCTCAACGCCGACAACCCGCGGTTCCTCCAGCTCGTCGGCCTGAACCAGAAGCTGCTCGTCGGCCAGCAGGTCAACCTGACCTTCGACTTCGGCGACGGCAAGGTCATCACGACCCCGGCGCCGATCGGCATCCCGCTGACCGCGGAGCCCACCCCGTCCAAGATCGTCAACCCGCGTGAGCACGGGGCCGAGGACGGTGGCGTCGAGGGCGGCCACTGACCCCCGTCCTCCTTCCGTCGGCACCGCCGCCGTGGCCAGCGCCACGCCGGCGGTGTCGCCGTTTCCGGTGGGCTTTCGTCGTACGGGCCGGTTAGCGTCCTGTGGTGACCACGCCCCGATCGACCCCCTCCCGTGCCGGTGCCGGCCGCGGTCGCGCCGCCCGTGAGCCCCGTCCGGCCTACGAGTGCGACGCCTGCGGTCACCAGCCCCCGAAGTGGGTGGGCCGGTGCCCCGAGTGCGGCGAGTGGGGCTCGGTGGTCGAGTCCACGATCACCGGCCCGCTGGTCTCCGGCCGGGTGGTCAGCTCGCGGATGCCGGCCGAGCCGGCCCGGCCGATCGCCACCATCAGCGCCGCGCCCGCCCGCGCCCGGGCCACCGGCGTCAGCGAGCTCGACCGGGTGCTCGGCGGCGGCCTCGTTCCCGGCGCGGTGGTGCTGCTCGCCGGTGAGCCGGGCGTGGGCAAGTCGACGCTGCTGCTCGACGTGGCCCAGCAGTGGGCCGCCGGGGCCGGCAGCCCGTCGCTGGTGGTCAGCGGCGAGGAGTCGGTCAGCCAGGTGCGGCTGCGCGCCGAGCGGATGGGCACCCTGCACGACCAGCTCTACCTGGCCGCCGAGAGCGACCTGTCGGCGGTGCTCGGCCACCTCGACGCGGTCAAGCCCGGCCTGCTGGTGCTCGACTCGGTGCAGACCATCTCCACCACCGGCACCGAGGGCGTGCCCGGCGGCGTCACCCAGGTCCGCGCGGTCACCGCCGCCCTGGTCGCGGTCGCCAAGGAGCGCGGCATCGCCACCGTGCTGGTCGGCCACGTCACCAAGGACGGCCAGGTGGCCGGCCCCCGGGTGCTGGAACACCTGGTCGACGTGGTGCTGCACTTCGAGGGCGACAAGCACTCCTCGCTGCGCATGGTGCGCGGCGTGAAGAACCGCTTCGGCGCGGCCGACGAGGTGGGCTGCTTCGAGATGCACGAGGGCGGCATCAGCAGCCTGGCCGACCCGTCCGGCCTGTTCCTGACCCGCTACTCCGAGCCGGTGCCGGGCACCTGCGTGACGGTGGCGATGGAGGGGCGCCGGGCGCTGGTGACGGAGGTGCAGGCGCTGATCGGGGCCACCGTCGCCGGGTCGCCGCGGCGTACCGTCTCCGGCCTCGACAGCGCCCGGCTCGCCATGGTTCTCGCGGTGCTCCAGCGCCGGACCGAGCGGCTCACGCTGCACGACCGGGAGGTCTTCGCCGCCACTGTCGGCGGCATCCGGGTGGTCGAGCCGGCGGCCGACCTGGCGGTGGCGCTCGCGGTCGCCTCCGGCGGGCTCAACCTGGCGCTCAACCCGCATCTGGTGGCCATCGGCGAGGTCGGGCTCACCGGCGAGGTCCGTCGGGTCGGCGCGGTGCCCCGCCGGCTGTCCGAGGCGGCCCGGCTGGGCTTCCGGCTGGCCCTCGTGCCGCCCGGGTGCGGGCCGGAGAGCAGCGGCGCCGGGCCGGAGAACATGCGCGTGATCGAGGTCACTGACGTGCGGGCCGCCCTCCAGGCCGCCGCCCGCGCATCGGCGGAGTGACACGGTGGGATCCGCCGGGCGTTCCCGGACACGCGGCGCAGCCCGTGAAGAGCCGCCCGAGCCGGGCATCGTGACACATCACAGTAACCACGAGAGCACCCACCGCACGGCAGTCCGTAGACTGTGCCCGTGCCGATCGACCGCGATGCCACCAAGCCCGCAACGGCGACGCCGCACGCCCGTACCGGCGCCGTGAGCGGCAACCCCGCTCGTGCCATCAGCGTGAGCGTCAACGGAAGCGTCGGCGGCGGGGCCGGTGGCGACCCGCTGCGCGCCAACCTCGCCCTGATGGCTCCCGGCACCGCCCTGCGGGACGGCCTGGAGCGGATCCTGCGCGGCCGCACCGGCGCGCTGATCGTGCTCGGCTACGACAAGGTGGTCGAGCAGATCTGCACCGGCGGCTTCCCGATGGACGTGGAGTTCTCCGCCACCCGGGTCCGGGAGCTGTGCAAGATGGACGGCGCTGTCGTCCTCTCCAGCGACGGCACCCGGATCGTGCAGGCCGGCGTGCACCTGATGCCCGACCCGTCGATCCCGACCGAGGAGTCCGGCACCCGGCACCGCACCGCCGAGCGGGTGGCCCGGCAGACCGGCTACCCGGTCATCTCGGTCAGCCAGTCGATGCGGATCATCAGCCTCTACGTCAACGGCCAGCGGCACGTGCTGGACGACTCGGCGGCCATCCTGTCCCGCGCCAACCAGGCGCTGGCCACGCTGGAGCGCTACAAGCTGCGGCTGGACGAGGTCTCCGGCACGCTCTCCGCGCTGGAGATCGAGGATCTGGTCACCGTCCGCGACGCGGTGGCTGTGGTGCAGCGGCTGGAGATGGTCCGCCGCATCGCCGACGAGATCGCCGGTTACGTGGTGGAGCTGGGCACCGACGGCCGTCTGCTGGCCCTTCAGCTCGACGAGCTGATGGCCGGCGTGGACGCCGACCGCACCCTGGTCATCCGCGACTACCTGCCGGTCGGCCGCAAGTCACGCACCCTGGACGAGGCGCTCGTCGAACTCGACCTGCTCAGCGCCACCGAGCTGATCGATCTCGTGGCTGTCGCCAAGGCGATCGGCTACCCGTCCGCCTCCGACGCGCTCGACGCGGCGGTCAGCCCGCGCGGGTTCCGCCTGCTCGCCAAGGTGCCCCGGCTGCCGGTCGCCGTGGTCGACCGGCTGGTGGTGCACTTCGGCAGCCTCCAGCGGCTGCTCGGCGCGACAGTGGAAGACCTCCAGGCCGTCGAGGGCGTGGGCGACGCACGCGCCCGTGGGGTCCGCGAGGGCCTGTCCCGGCTCGCCGAGGCATCCATCCTCGAACGGTACGTCTGACCGACCGCTCAGCTGGTGATGGTCAGCTTCACCGGCTCGCTGATCTTGGTGCCGACGCGGGCGAACACCTGGTACGCGCCGATCGCCGCGAACTCACCGTTCGCGAGCCCGTTGGCGCACCGGTTGTCCACCCGGCCGTTCCAGCCCAGCTCGTAGGAGCGCTCGAAGTTCGGCGTGAACGACTGCGGATCCGAGCCCTTGCCGGTGCCGCACGTGTCCGAGGACCAGATCTTCTCCGCGCCCGCCTTGATGTACAGCTCCTGCAGATCGGCGCCCACGTCCCGGCTGCACGTCCGGTTCGACACGTTCTTGACCTTGAGGCGCAGCGTGACCACAGTGCCCCGCTGGGCGGTGGCCGGCACCGCGACCGGCGTCACCAGCAGCTCCGAGTCGGTGCAGTTGCCGTCGTCCGAGACCGGCTGCCCGTTCGCGCCGCCGTTACCGGTGCCGCCGCCGTTGTTCGCGCCGCCGCCGGTGTTGCCGCCGCCGTCGCCCGTACCGCCGCCGGTGTTACCGCCGGTGCTGCCGCCGCCCGCGTCACCGGCCGTCGGTGACGGGCTGCCCGACTGCGGGGTCAGCACCGAGCCGGACGGGGCCGGCTCAGCCCCGGCGGAACCGGTCGGCGACGGGTCCGTGCCCGGCGCGCCGGTGTTGCGGTCCGTGCCGGTGCACGAGTAGAGCAGGACAATCAGGAAGAGCAGGCCCGCTCCGAGCACGACGGCACGACGCCGCCAGTACACGGCAGGGGGCAGGGGGCCGACCGTCAGACGCATGATGCGCCTACCGTAGCCGCGCGGCGCACGGCTCGCCGGTCCGACGCGCCGGGAACCCGCCGCCGTACGGCCGCCTCCGTCCACACCGGATAGCCGCCACCACCGTCAGAGGTAGACCTTGCGCTGGTAGATCGCGTGCGCGCCGGCCACCCGGTCGAGGAAGAGCAACCCGGCACAGTGGTCGATCTCGTGCTGGAGCGCGCGCGCCTCGAAACCGTCGGTCACCAGCCGGACCGGCTCCCCGGTGCCCGGCAGCACGCCCTCGACCACCAGCCGGCTGGCCCGCTTCACGTCGCCGGTCAGGTCCGGCACCGACATGCAGCCCTCCCGGCCGGCCTTCCACCGGCTCGCCTCCACCACCCGCGCGTTGCAGAGCACGAACGTGCCGTGCACGGTGACCGCCTTCGGGTGCCCGGTGACGTCCACCGCGAACACCTGCGCGCTCACCCCCACCTGCGGCGCCGCCAGACCCACACAGCCGGGCGAGACCCGCATCGTGGCCACCAGGTCAGCGGCGAGGCGTACCACCTCGGCAGACGTCGGGTCGACCTCCGGGCCGGGTTGGCTCAGCACCGGCTCCGGGGCGGTGACCACCGGACGTACCTCGCCGGGGACGCCGAGCTTCTCCGGGGTCCAGCCGCCCAGGCCCGCGTACTCCGGCCCGGTCACAGCAGATCCGTGTCCGCCGGGCGGAGGCTGACCCCGACACCCAGCTCCGCCGCGACGCGGGTGAGCCGGCCGGCCACCTCGTCGGAGACGCCCGGCGGCAGCTCGACCTCGGCGACCACCACGTAGAGCGAACCGGTCAACCGCGTGCTCAGGTCGGTCACGTTCCCGCCCGCGTCGGTGAGCACCCGGGTCATAGCCGCCACGATGCCCATCCGGTCGGCGCCGTGCACCGCCAGCACGTACGGCTCCCCGGTGGGCTCACTGCCGCCGTCCGGCGTGACCGCGCGTACGGTGGCCAGCAGATGCCCGTCGGCGGCGAGCGGGGCCAGCGCGGCCTCGACGTCGGCGGCGGCCGGGCCCACGCAGATCAGGGTCATCGCGAAGTGTCCACGCAGCCGGGTCATAGTCGAGTCGGTGAGGTTCGCGCCGAGCCGGGCGAGGACCTCCGCGACGTCGGCCACGATGCCCGGCCGGTCCCGGCCGATGACGGTGATCGCGAGCTCGTTCATTCGGACATTCTGCCCCGTCGCCCATGATCGATCGCGCCCGGCCACCCGCCCCGCCCAACCTGCGGGAAAGACAGCCGTGACATGATCGGCGGCGCGATGTCCGAGCCCACATTCGCCACCCAGGTCAGCCGGTGGTACGAGCGCAACGCCCGCGACCTGCCCTGGCGCAAGCCGGGCATCGGCGCCTGGGCGATCCTGGTCAGCGAGGTCATGCTCCAGCAGACGCCGGTGGTCCGGGTGGTGCCCGCCTGGGAGGCGTGGCTGGCCCGCTGGCCGGATCCGTGCGCGCTCGCCGAGGACACCCCGGCCGAGGCGATCCGGATGTGGGGACGGCTCGGCTACCCCCGCCGGGCGGTACGCCTGCGCGAATGCGCGGTGGCCGTCGTGGAGCGGCACGGCGGCGTGGTACCCGACCGGCTCGATCATCTGCTGGCGCTGCCCGGCGTCGGCACGTACACGGCTCGCGCGGTCGCCGCTTTCGCGTACGGGCAGCGGCACCCCGTGGTGGACACGAATGTCCGGCGGGTTGTGTGCCGGGCGATCGCCGGTGAACCCGACGCCGGTCCGACGACCCGCCCGGCCGACCTGGTCGCCACCGAGGAGCTGCTGCCGATCGAGCCGGCCGCCGCCGCGCTGGCGAGCGCCGCGTTCATGGAACTCGGGGCGGTCGTCTGCACCGCCCGCGCCCCGCGCTGCGCGATCTGCCCCGTCGAGTCGAGCTGCGCCTGGCGGGCGTCCGGCCAGGCGGCCCCCACGGGACCGACGCGCCGCCCGCAGCGCTACGCCGGCACCGACCGGCAGGTACGCGGGCTGCTGCTCGCCGTGCTGCGGGAGTCCACCGGGCCGGTGCCGCATCAGCGGCTGGACCAGGTCTGGCACGACGACGTGCAGCGGGCGCGAGCGCTGGCCGGCCTGGTCACGGACGGCCTGGTGGAACCGGTGGGCGAGGAGTCGTTCCGCCTGGCCGGCGACGGCCCCGCCGTCCCCCTCCCCTGACCGCCCCCACCCCACCCCTCCCACCCCGACCCCGACCCCGCCTCCGCCTCCGCCCGCCCTCGGCTCGCCCCGTTGATCATGAAGTTAGCAGCGACAAATCGGGCGCCAAGTGCGGTCAACCTCATGATCGACCACGGCAGGGCTGGGGCGAGGAGGGCGTGGTGGGTGGGCACGGAAAGGCGACGGCCCCGGTGGCTTTCGCCTACCGGGGCCGTCGCCCTCGAACTGTGCGAACCTTACGCGGCGTCGTCCGCGCCGGTGGCGGCGGTGCCGCCGAGGTCCGCCGGGACCGCGTCCGGCACGGCGTCCGGCCGGTCCGCGCCCCGGAAGACGAGCTTGGACTTGTCGATGTCCTCCGGGTCGCCCTCGCAGTCCACGACCACGATCTGACCCGGGGTCAGCTCGTTGAACAGGATCCGCTCGGACAGGTTGTCCTCGATGTCGCGCTGGATCGTGCGACGCAGCGGCCGCGCGCCCAGCACCGGGTCGAAGCCCTTCTTCGCGAGGTACTTCTTCGCGTTGTCGGTCAGCTCCAGA
>NZ_JAAOLH010000023.1:0-67434 GCF_011602315.1 Micromonospora sp. CMU55-4 | reverse complement strand
CCGACTCTGTCGGGCTTAGGTGGGAGCCTATGCCCAGACGAGCCAACCGGCTTGCTGCGTGGCCGGCCGTTCGCGCTGACCACAGGTTCCGCGCCAAACTATTCGCCCGGATCCCGCCGCGAGCACCTTGAGCTACATCGGACCAACTGAGTGTTCGGCACCGCTGGGCCAGCGGGCTCTTCCGCTTACGCGTGCCAACTCCAGCACGGAACGACCAGTTGGGAGCGCCGCGCCTAACTATCTGCCCTGGGCGGCGTCACCGTTACGCTAGCCAGAGGGTGGGCCCATCAACGGGCTTGCCCCCTACGGAGCTCCTGCTCCCAATCTGCTCCCAATTTAGGGGCAACAGCGCGGAAGCCCGTTACCTATGACTCCGGTGACGGGCTTCCTACCTGCACATACTCATGGTGGGCGATACTGGGATCGAACCAGTGACCTCTTCGGTGTGAACATAGTCGTCTACTCGTCCGGGGCCCGGACGAAGGAGCGTCACCATCGCCGTGTCATGGCGGCGCGCGTCCTTGGCCCTCCGCAGCTCAGTCGCCTGGTGCGTTTCGGTTGATGGTCTCGCCGTGGAGGCCGTACGCAGAGGTGGCCCTTGCTGTTGGTGGTGACAGGGGACGGGCCCCTGCCACCACCTGACATCAGGTCACGCTGGTCGCGGGGTCGGCTCCTCACCCTGCGGTTTGTGGCTCCTGAGCATGCGAACGGTGGTACTGGTCTTCACCGGGGACTCGGCTGGCCCTTTCAGGAATGGATTGATGTAGACCGGGCGGCGAAGCGATCGGCCTGGGCCGTAGGCTTGGTTGCGCCAGTGGCCGGAAACCCAGAACCGGCTACTCTGACGCCGGCCGTGCTCCCCCGGCATCGTCTCTGCTGCGTCGCTCGGGCTGCGGCGGCCGCGGATCCGCACGATGCGCACCTCTGGTTGGTCCCGCTTCGTACGGGCATAGGCGTTGACGATGTTTTTGTCGACTCTCGCGACGTCGACCTCTGCGGCCTTCTGAGTGATCAGCAGCCATGTAGCGAACAGGGCGGCTGCGGGGTGGTCGGCATCGATCAGATGTTGCTCAGTGAGGTGGGCGGCCGTCATGGGTACGAGCCAGCCGACTTGCTCCCGGAGCCGTTGCAGGGGTTTGCCTTCGAGTCCGGCCCCGATGGCGCGGTAGAGGACCACCTGCCAGCCGTCGGTGGCCAAGGTCCAGGAGGCGGCGGTGATCTGGTGTTGGGTCACGGGCCGCGACCAGGTGATGAGTACGTTGGCCGGCGGGCCGAGGTCGTGGCCGATGGTGAGGGCGGTGAGCTGGGTGGCGGCGTGTTCGGCGAGGTCGGTGAAGTCGTCGTCGATCCAGTACAGGCGCGACTGGTCGAGTCCGTCAGCGACCTGGGCGCGTCTTCCGGTGAGTCCGAGCGAAGCGGGAAGGTCGTCGTTGCCTCGGTAGAGGTGGGTGAGCCGGTCGCGGACCTTGGGCAGGTCCTTGGCTGCGATGGATGCCGCTGGCCAGGGGGTTGTGGTGAGGAGCGTGCGGCTGGGGAGGCGGGCGGCGAGGAATGCCAGGTGCAGTTCCTGGATGCGCCCTCGTACTTCCGGGTTGGTGCCGACGTCGAGGGCTTGGACGGCTCGGTCGACGACCAGGTCTGGGCGGCCGTCGTCGATGTGGGTTTGGCAGGTGGCGCATGCTGCCCACGTCTCGCCGAAGTTCTGCACGAGGGTGGCGGTGGAGGCGATGGCGACGGCGGTGACGTTTGCGCCGTGCAGCGTCCAGGTCGGGTAGGGGTCGCCGCAGAAGTCGCAGGTCCGGCGGACGGTGGCGAGTTGGCTGACCGGGACGGGCGCGGGGGTGTGTCCGTCGGTGGCGAGGTGGGCCGGGTGGACGTGGGTGGCTGGTGTGCCGAGGGTGTTGAGCGGGACCAGGCAGGTGCGGCAGGCCATCTCTTCGGGCGGGGTGGTCATGCCGGGGTTCCGTCGATCGGGCGGCGGCGGTCGCGCAGGCGTGGTCCGCGGCGGTGGGGTGCGGGTGGCATGGTCATGCCCGGCTGGTAGGTGGCGTGACGGTTCCGCCCGTTGCGTTTGGCGTGGTACATGGCGACGTCGGCCCGGTGGAGCGCGACGTCGGTGAGTGGATCGGTGGCTTCGACGAGGGCTAGGCCGATGCTGGCGGTGACGGAGTGCTCGTCGGTGCCGAGGGCGACGGGCTCGGCGATGATCGTCGTGAGCGTGTCGGCGATGCGGTCCGGGTCGCCGGCGTGGGTGGGTAGGAGGACGGCGTATTCGTCGCCGGCGAGCCGTGCGGCGGCGCCCCCGTGGACGGCGGCGAGGTCGGCGATGCGGTCGCCGATGGCAATGAGCAGGTCATCGCCGTGGTCGTGGCCGTGGGTGTCGTTGACGTGCTTGAAGTCGTCGAGGTCGATCAGGGCGACGGTGATCGGCTGAGCGAGAGCTCGTTCGGCGAGGGCGGCGTGGACGGCGCGGAGGCCGGCGCGGTTGAGCATGCCGGTGAGCGGGTCGTAAAGCATCGCGCGGTGGGTGTCGGCGAGCTGGTGGCGTAGGCGGTGGATGGTCGGCCAGGCGGTGAGCCGGCCCAGGGCGTAGGCCACCACGGCGGTGGCGATCATGAGCAGTGGTCGGGACACTGGGGTCCTCCCTTGTTGGAGAACCCGGGACGCGGACGTTTCGAGGCGGCGCGTCCCGGGTCTTGATACGACGACGGCCCGCCAGTGGCGGGCCGGTTTCGGTTCTTGATGCAAGGACTCGCGGCACTGGTGGCGAGAGCGTTCGGGCCAGGGTCAGGCCGGCGGCGCCGGACAGCGGGACGTCGCACCGCACTTCAGGTACGACAGCAGCCCGTCACCAGGTGACTGGTCGCGAGATGCTGTCAGCGGCGTATCGGGTGTTTGGCCTGGTCGGCGCGGGGTCTGGCCGGGAGCTCGGCGGGGATGTCGGCGTAGGGCTCAAGGGCCGAGAGCACTTCGGCCGGGTCGAGGATGGTCTCGATCCGGCCGAGGTGGATGACGTCGGGTTGGCGATCGGGTTCGGTCACCGGGTCCCAGGTGAAGTCGACGAGGGTGGCGACGTAGGTGCGGTGTGGGCTCCAGCCGACCTGGATCGTGTACCGGTCGAAGCCCGGTTTGGGTATGAGGGTGTAGAGGCTCATCCGTTCCTTTCGTTGAGATTTCGCGAGGTTGCCGAGTCGACGCCTACGACGGCCTGCTAGCCGCAAAGGCTCGCCCAGAGACCGCCAGCGGCTCTGGTTCTCCGGTGCCGCGCTTCCCTGCTCTTGACCCCTGCGGAGGCTGGCGCTGCTCAGGCCTTTCAGGCGCGTACTGCGATAGGCACGACGGGAGACTGACCTCCCTGGCGGCAGGCGTCGCGGCGAGCTAGGGCTCAAGCCGGACGTGTCGGATGCGTTCCTCCGCCGCCTCGATGATTTTGTCTCGGCGTGCGGCGGGCAGAGTGGCGAGCAGGTCGACGTAGTGCTGTTCCTGTGGGGTGAGCGGTTCGGCGAAGGCCTGCTTGTAGGCCAGCCGGGCTGCTTCGTGTTCGGCCTCGATTGGGCCGCTGTGGTCGTAGGCGGAGGTGACTTCGCGGAGTTGCGCGGCTGCGGCGAGGGGGTCTCGGGACAGCGAGGTGTCGTAGAGACGGAAGTTCGCGGGCAGGTCGGCTGCGGTGATGGCGGTGATGAGGCAGAGGTCGGCTTGGACGCTGTAAGGCCACGCGTTGCCGTGGGTGGGTGTTTCGCCGCGGGCGCGCAGGGCAGCACGCTCGGCATACCAGGACAGCCGGGCTTCTTCTGCTCTACGGGCGAGGGCCAGCAGGATGGCGCGAACGGGATCCATGATCGTTACTCCTGTTCCATCGGGTCGTCGGGCAGGGCGAGCGGTTCGGAGTCGACGTCGTTGAGGACTTCCTCGACGACGGTCGGGGGCACCCCGGCCTGTAGGGCTTGAAGGACCGTCTCGGCGAACTGGTAGCTGCCGTCGATGTGGAGGGCGTGTTCGGCAGCCATGGCGGCGAGGACACCGTCGCCGCAGCGCCAGGCAGTGACGGCGAGCAGGGTGGCCGGCGCCGGTACGAGTGGCTCGTCGGCGCGGCGGGTGATGTCGGCCCAGAAGTCGACGTGCCGGCTGTGTGGCTCGGTGAGGCCGACGGCGAGGTCCTGGATGTCCCGGTCGACCAGCAGAGTGGTCAGCCACGCCACCTCGTCATCGGTGAGTCGCGCTCCCGCGTCGTGTCGACGTAGCGCGTCGCGGACCGCCTGCTCACCGGCCTCATACATCGCGGCGCCGCCGGCGACGCGCAATGCCTCTAGTCGGAGGTGCGCCCCGCGGCTGGCCCGTTGGATGGCGTCGCGTGCGGCGCCGCTCACCGGGGTGATCTGGCCGGCGACCGACCCCCGGTCGGGTCGGACGACGACGCCCGCGATGGTCGCTCGGACGGCGACCGTTGATGCGATGGGATCGAAGGGGGTTCCCTGGGGCGGGCAGCAGGCGGGGTTGTCGCAGATGAGGCTGAACAGGCGATCTCCGGCGATGCGCAGCAGGTCGAGGACGGGCAGTCCGGCGGCGACGAAGGCATCGCTGAGGGCGCGCAGCGTCGGGTCGATGGGGTCCGGCGTGCCGTAGCCGATCATCACCACGTGGGTGAGTGGCTGTTGCCGCTGCACGACGGGGATGAGCTGAGCGGCGAAGGCGTCCAGCTGGTGTGCGTACTCTGAGCCGGTGGGCAGGTCCCCGCGGGCGGCGAAGACGATCCGTCGGCCGTTGCAGGCGATGACGACGGCGCTGCCGTCGCTGGGGTGAAAACCGATGAGGTAGGGCACGGCGGCGGCCAGATCGGCTGGCGAACGGACTGTCACTTTGTTCTCGGGTAACGACACGATGACCTCCACGATGTGATTCGGGTCGAGGGAATGGGATTGCCGACGGCATGTGGCCGGGCGGCGGTGCGTAGACCTGATGCCGGTTGGTGGTGCCGCCGGCGGCGTCCGGCTGGTGACAGACGGCAGCGGCGGCCACCCGAGTGGTGGCCGCCTGACCGACGGATGGAGCGCCCGATCGCCAAAGGCGCGAGCGGACTAGATAGATTGCGGCGTTCTGAGGCTGGCGGTGGCGGCCGACCGAAGCGGTGGGCGCGATGCCGTCGCGGAGGCGTCAGACGAGCGCGAAAGGAAGAGAAATGAAGGAGCCCTCAGACTATTCGGGCTCCCGCAGACAGGGCCCGACGTGTCAGACCTGGCCATCTGTCAGGCCCTGACAGCCCAACCGCCGCGATGCCGGCAGCTCCACGGAGGTGTCTATGGTCGCCGTAGCACGAGGACGTCCTCATGCGCGATCAAGTGCATGGGAATGCCGTCGTCGCGGGCGCGGCGAACAGCCAGCAGCACGAACATGTTCGCCCGGTGGACGATCTGCCCGTCGCGGACAGCGGCGAGCATCGCCGCACACCGCTGCACCGGAATCAGCCCAACCGACCGGGCGACGGTGAGCAGCTCGCCAGGCAGATCAATCAGGTCGTCGCGCTGGCGGCGCACCGGCCGGCAGGTGATCACGACGATCCCGCCAGGGCGCAGAAGCCGGTAGCTGGCGGCAAGGATCGCGGCGAACCCGTCGAGCAGACGCGACCAACCACCGTAGGCGAGGTTGCCGCTGTGCCGGTCCCCGTAGTGGTGGTGTCGCTTGCGCACGCCGGCGCTCGTCGTCTGGACAAGTCCGTGAGTGCCGCGTCCGTAAGGCGGTGAGGTGAGCACGAGGGCGACTTGGCCGACGATGGTGGCGGGCACTAGGTCGAGCAGTCCGGTGGCGTCGCCGTTGAACACCCGCGCGGTTCCGGGGGCGTTCTGCCCCGTGGCAAGAGCGATGTTGGCCTCGGCGATGGCGGTGTAGCGGGGTTCGATGTCGATGCCGAGTCCATGACGGCCGAGGTGCATGGCCTCGACCAGGGTGGTCCCGACCCCGCACATCGGGTCGAACACCAGGTCCCCCGGTCGGCTGTAGGTGGCGATGGCATGAGCGGCCGCGTGGGGCAGCATCTTGGCCGGATGGCTCGACGTCGTCGGAACGTATCGGCCCCGCCGCTGGTCACGGGCGGGTATCTGGCAGGTCAGCCACACCGAGGTGATCGGAAGCGAGTCACCCATGGCCGTCGCCGAGCTGCGTGGTGCCTCGGGTCAGGATCAGCACGTCGGTGTGGATGTCGAGGTGCGTGCGCAGGCCGCGCCGGGGCGGTCGGTCAGCGGCCACGATGTGCTGCAGATACATCAGTCCGGCGCGCTTGGCGGCGACGACCACGTCGACAGGCATGACAACGTCGTCGTGCGGTAGCAGCACCGCGACGCAGCCACCAGGCAGCAGACTCGCGCGGCAGCGGGTGAAGAACGCCTCCGGCGCCGCAGCGTCGTGGGGCGGCCAGCCGGAGACGATCAGCGTTGCCCGCTCCGGACCCCGCTTCCCGGGACCCGCCAGAGTCAGATGGGCACGGCGCTGCGAGCCGATAATCGCGCGGGCCAACTGCGGCCCCACCGCCAAGTCGATGATCAGATCGGATGGGTGGCTGAGATTGTGGACCAGCCGCACGCCCATCGCGTTGGACATGGTCTCCCCCGCCTGCGGCGCAGGAACCGGCCACACGGTGATCGGCACGGGCGGGTCGCCGGGCACCACATCCCCTACCGGATTGGGTGCGCGACGGGGCTTCTTGTTGGTCATAGGCACGGTGGCCCCCGGACCGGCGGACGTACTGACGATTCCCAGGGCCGCGCTGACAGGCCGATCGAACCCACCCCCGGTCTGACAGGACCCGTCACCCCGACGGCAAGCGGCACCAGGTCAGCAGGCACGACCCGCCCTGATGTGTGTGAACCTGTCAGGGCCGGACACGACCCGTCCGCCCCTGACAACCAACTCTGGTGTCAGGTCGAGCTGTCCCAATCGAGGGCCTCGGGAACGTCGCACCAAGGCGACGTCCTTCGGTCGAGAGGACCTCACCATGGCACCAACGACGCACGCAACGCCGACCGACACAGCGCTGAGCACCGCCGAGAAGGCGTTCGAACTGCTGACCTGCGAACCCGCACCGCTGATGTTCGACGCCCGGCCGGTGCCAGGCCTGCCGGACAGGCCACTGCCGCTGGACGAGCTACGCACGTTGCTGCTGGGCGAGCATCACAGCAGCGACACCACCGACGCGCTGTGGCGACAGCTGGCCCACCACGCCCGCGAGTGGGGGCCGGCCTGGGTCGTAGGCGCGATCGGCGTCGCGCTCCCCGCGCTGACACAGCTCGCGGCACGGGTCAGCCGCGGCAGGCCGAGGCACGCCGACGATGTGGACTCCGAAGTCCTCGCTGGCTTCCTCGACGCTCTCCGCACCGCAGACCTGGCGCCGCCGCGGTTATGGCTCCGGCTGTGCTGGGCCGCCTGGCGCGCCGCAGTCGCGGTCGTCAAGGTCTACGACGGTGAGGAACTGCCACCCGACCTCGCAACCGGCTCGCGGACACCCAGAATGCCCTACGGGCATCCTGACCTGCTGCTCGGCCGGGCAGCTGCCGCCGGCCTGATCACCCCCGACACCGCCGAACTGATCAGCGCGACCCGTTTCGGCGACACCCTGATCGAGCACTTGGCCAGCGAGCAAGGCGTGACCGCACCTGCACTGCGGATGCGCCGGCGTCGCGCCGAGCACCTCGTGGCCGCCGCTGTCAGCCGGGGCGACCTGTCCGGCCCGAGTCCTTCCGGCTACCGAGCTCACAGGCACTGACCACGGCTATCGAACCCTCCGGGACGGGGCGCCAGCGGCATGAACCCCGCATGGAGCCAACCCACGCCTCTTCCGCGCGGTGGGCGGCAGATGCGGATGCCGGGTCATGGCTTGTCCGTCGGCGTTGACGCCGCCCGACGATAATGGCGAGATGCTTGCGACCAACGCCTGGTGGAACGCGATCGATCCGCAGTTGCTGAAGCAGATGGACGACTTGCTGTGCGCGCGTCGACTGATCCAGGCGGTCGTCCTCCTGCGCCAGGAAGGCGGACTGCACCTGCCGCCCGGCCTGTACGAGACGCAGGATCTGCTGATCGAACGACGCGCCGAGCTGGGCCGGCAGGGTCTCCTCGAGCCCGAGCCACCGCCACCGACGACCGCGCAGCTGATCGAGAAGGCGGACGCCATCACCGCACCAATCCTCGCCGTCGAAGCCTTTTGGGACGGCGACACACAGGGCTGGTTCGTCGTCCTGGTGGCGATCGTGAGCCGACCGGGCCGACACCACGATCGCTTCGATGAGGTGCCGCTGACGGTGCTACGACACGGCGGAGACATCCGCCTTTTCACCGGGCAGGTACCGCCCTGGCCGGAGGCACAACAGGCGATCGAGCAGGGCCAGGCTGTCGCGCGACATGTCGGCGTGCCGTTCCACTTCACCAACCCGGAAGCGCCGGACGTCGACCTGCCGCGCTGGTGGGACACACAACCCATCTGATAGGCACACACCGCACCGTCGGCCGTCTCCGGAGATCCGAGAGGTAAGCGGGACGGTGCACGCTCATCGGCAGTTCAAGATGCCCAAGTGTCGCGAAGGGCCGACCACCCGTGGTGAGGGGCGCGCGGCTGACGCGCACGGACGGCGGCAGATGAGCGCTTCGGTCGGGGTGTGAGATCGGCGTCAATTCTCCCGGCGCAGTAGGGAAGCACCCGTCGGCACTCGACCCTCCGGCTGAGTCCCGCAGTGCCCGCGATCGATCAGATGCTGCGCCGTCGCACCCGTGGTGAACTAGCCTGCCGCCAGCAACGACGACAAGCCCGAATTACACCCCTCTAAAGACACCCACTCACTGCGCGAACGTCCCATTGATCGCCCAGATGGTCGACTGCTGCCGCTGAAACTCGCCGCCGAGCTTGAAGTTCGCCTTCGACACGTCAGCGGCCAGCTCGCTGGTCACCGAGAAGTCGTCCTTATAGGTCACCTGCAGCTCAAACGACCGCAGCCCGTGCTTGATCCGCTGCCGGGCGATCTCCTGCCAGGCGTCCTCGTGCGGGTACCAAACCAGATCCGGCGGGATAACCGGTTCGGCCGACCCGTCGAGCTCGGCCGAGTACAGGAACTCGCGATTGCGAGACTCCTGGTTCGCTACCTTTGCGCCGACGCTGTCCGCAGCCGGCAAAGCCACCCGAAGGCCGGCCGAGAACTCCCGTCCCCATCCCTGCACCGCCGAAACCTTGATGGAGGTCGCACCAAGGCTGGTTACCAGCCGCAAAGCCTCACTGAACTTGTGTTCAAAGGCCCGCCGGTGAAAATCGGCGAGCGGATAATAGGCAGCAGGCCGGGCCGGGTGCCCGACGTAGACCGTGTCGAACAGCGGATGCCCGAGCGGCAGTTGCAGGCCAGCGATCTCTGCTGTGCGCAGCCGAAGCACTCGGCGCGCACTGGAGCCTGGCGACGACGACTGCTTCAGTGCCACCGCTGCACCAACCGCGGCCACTGCACCGGCGACCGCCAGGGCTACCGCTGGGCGGGTCAGGAAAAGGTGAAGGGGAAAGGAAAAGCCGTCGTTCTTTGAATCCTTGTCGCTGGTCACGGCGACGGTCTGGTCCGATCCGGAGGCAGCGGCGGGCCGCCGGCGATGAGCCAGGATCTCCTCGTCACGCTGCACGACGATCAGCTGCCGTTGGGCGTACGCGAGCGCGAGAACGTCCACAGCTTCCTCCGTCACCGGGCTACCCCCTGCTGTTCCGGATGCCCCGCCACTGTCCAGCATCAGGGCCACTTACAACATCGCCCAGGATGCCGGAGTTCCGCAGCTGCCGCACGGCCCTGGGCTACGAATCTTCGGGTTGACCAGGACCGACGTGTCCCGACAGCGCGAGGAGTCGTGTCACCAGGACCAGAAGCTTCCGCAGGCCAGCGGCCTTCCGCCGTCTGACCTGCGGCTGGATTGGGGCGGTACGCGACACCGTTCGGGCGCACAGACCATAGCGACAGGGCATCGACCATAAAGACAACGACACGCCGGATGGGTCGTTACCTCCCGGTTTGCACCCAGAGCTTGGGACGAGGGGCGATCTCCCTACTCATCGTCCGAGTCCTCATCATCACCGGGCACAATCTTTGCTGCATCCGGCTGTACCGGTGCCGGTTTCGGCGCTCCCAGGCCGACCGAGTCGAGCGCGCCGTGCAGGCTTGCTTTCAGCTGCTGCGCCACGTCCCGCTTGCCCTGGTTGTAAGCAAGCTCCGCTGCAGCGCCGCCTGCTGCACCGGCGCGGTAGTAGCCGCCCCAGATCTCGGCCCAGCGGTAGTCGCTGTTGTTGTTGTCGATGCGGACGACCCAGTAGACCTTGCCGACCTTGCGGACGGTCCAGTAGGTGCCGTCCGAGGTGTAGTCGCGAGCCATAGACGCACCTTAGGGGAGTCCATGTCTGTGCGGATCCAACGGATTACCGCTAGCCAGTGAGCCAATTCTCCGGTAGGAGAAGGGCGCACTCTCATCGGCCAGTTCAGTGCGTTGTAGGCGCATCAGCAGGGTGCGCTGGACCGGCGCTGGCCGGCCCGAGCAGAGCCAGGGGTCGAATGTTCGCCGCTCGCTGACTGGTCGTGTCAGGGCGTGACAGGCGACAGGCGGGTTCGATCTGTCTGACAGCGCAGTTCTGGGCGGTGCATGTCCGACATGGCATGCCCGCCCGGCGGGGGTCGCGCGGCGAGGCCTGAGGTGAGTTCGGCATGGCTGGCGTGGCGTACTGACACCGCGATCCCTGCGCTAGACCGCAAGGGAGGAGCGCCCCCACCGACTCACACCGGTCTCCCCGAGATCCCCGCCGGGCGGCACACAGAACTGTTCTGGAGTGCCGTCATGCATCTGACGCTGTCCGTCCTGTCAGAGATCGCCGCCGCGCCACAGCCGGTAGCGGTCAATTCCGTCAATCAGGTCATCTCCAACATCACTGGCTGGATCATGGGCATCATCGCGTTGGTCGCGACGATGTTCCTGGTCATCGGTGGTCTGCGGTACATGGCCGCCGGCGGTGACCCGGCCCAGGTCGAGCAGGCCAAGGGCAACTTCAAGTCCGCGTTGGTCGGCTACGCCTTGGCGGTGTTGGCCCCGGTGATCCTGCAGGTTTTGCAGGGCATCCTCGGCGGCTGAGGATGACCACCTGGTTGATGAACGATCTGGTCCGCTGGCTCGCGGAACGGGTGATCGATCTCCTTGGCGGGCTGCTGGCTTTCCTGACGTCCTCGATCTTCGTGTCGCCGGATGTGACCGGGCTGCCGCAGGTGCAGTCGATCGCCGGGAAGAGCGCCCTCGTGGTCGACGCCTGCTTCATTCTCGCGATCGTCGCCGCGGGCGCCGCGGTCATGTTGGGCGACTCCGTCGAGACCCGCTACACGGTCAAGCAGCTCGTGCCGCGGCTCGTGGTTGGGATGGTCCTGTCGGCGTTCGCGGTTCCGTTGACCGGTGTGCTCATCGAGGTGGCGAACGCGTTGACCACGTCGTTGGCCGGGGTGGACGCTCCGACGACCGAGGCGGTCACGTTCGTCAAAGCGCGGCTCGCTTCCGCGGTGGGTGATCCGAGTTCTGGTCTGCTGATGCTGATCATCGGGCTGCTGATCGTGGTGCTGATGTTCCTGCTCGTCGGCGGCTGGCTGACCCGCATCGCGGTGCTGGTCGTGTTGGCCGGTGTCGCGCCGGTGGCCCTGGCCTGCCACGCGACGCCCTGGACCGAGGGGGTCGCGCAGTTGTGGTGGCGGTCGGTGCTGGGCTGTTTGGCCACCCCGACGATCCAGGCGGTCACGTTCTCGGCCGGCGTCAACCTGGTGATCGATCCGCGGGGGAACCTGCCGGTCCTGCTCGGCCTGCCTGGCTCCGACACCCTGAACCTGCTGCTCGTGGTCGTCGTGCTGTGGACGACGGTCAAGGTTCCGAGCCTGGTGCGGCGGTTCTCCGGTCAGCAGGGCCGCAGCGTCGGCATCGGCGGCGTCGTCCTGCGAACGGTGGCCCTGCAGGGGATGACCCGCAACCTGGGCCGACTCAGAGCCGCCCCGGTCCGGCGCACGCCGCTGGCGTCGAGCAACCCCATCCGACCGCCCTACCGCCACATGCCTGGCGTCTACCCCAGCCCGGAGTGATCAATGGACAATCTGGATGATGTGGCGCCGCGTGCGGTGGTGCCGGCCAACGTCAACGAGCCGGACCGGGTCGCTTTCGGGCTCACCTTCCGTCAGCTCGGCATCATCGGCGGCGTCGGCTTGGCCGCTGCCGGTGTCTACCGTTCGTTCGGGCATCTGCTGCCGCGGCCCGTGTGGCTCACCGTTGGTGCTGTCGTGTTTGCTGTCGCGGTCGTGGTGGCGCTCGGGCGCCGCGACGGCCTGTCTTTGGACGTGTGGCTGCGGCACGCCTTCACGCTCTCTCACAGCCCTCGTGTGCTGACACCCGGCGCGGCCCGCGCGGTCCCGGGCGCGGCCGTGGAGGGGAAGCCGATTGTGCCGGCGCTGTTGCGGTCGCCGGTGACGGCGGTCAGCCCTGCTGGTGTGCTCACCAGCGGGGGCAGCGAGAAGGTGGTGATCGCCTGCGGCACCACCAACATTCACCTGCGCACCGGCGGGGAGCAGGGCGCGTTGCTGGACGGGTTCGGCCGGTTCCTCAACGGCTTGACCGGGCCGGCGCAGATCGTCGTGGCCGCGCAGCGCCACGACCTCAGCGCCCATGCGCAGGCCGTCGCCGATCACGCGCGGCGCCTGCCGCACCCGGCGCTGCAGGCCGCCGCCGCAGACCACGCCCAATTCTTGCTGGAGCTCGACGGTGAGCGTGATCCGTTGCGCCGGCAGGTCCTGGCGGTCGTCACCGGCGCGCGCGCCGGCGACACCGCCGTGCGGGCGTTGTCCGGGCTCGGCGTGCACGCCGCCGTGTTGGACGGGTCTGCGGTGTGCGCCGCGCTCGCGGGCGCGGTCGACCCGTTCTCCCCACCGGTGCCCGGCCCGCGCGCGGTGCCCGGCGTCCCCATCACTCTGCGGAGCAGCACATGAACCTGTGGAAAATCCCCAAGAAGAGTGTCCGAGGCGTAGAGGGCATGCCGTCGCCGGCCGCGTTGTCGCTTACCCCGTCGCATGTGCGGGTTGGTGACGGTTACGCCGCCACCTACGTCGTGTGCGGCTACCCGGCGGAGGTCGGCCCGGCGTGGCTCGACCCGCTGCTGTCCTACCCGGGACGCGTCGACGTCGCGGTGCACCTGGACCCGGTGGTGCCGCAGTTGGCCGCGCCGATGCTGAAGCGGCAACGCGCCCGCCTCGAATCCTCGCGTCGGCTCGACGCCGACGCCGGGCGGCTGGGCGATCCGATGGTCGAGGCCGCCGCAGCCGATGCCGCCGATCTGGCTGAGCGTGTCGCCCGCGGGGCGGCGAAGCTGTTCGAGGTCGGCATCTACGTCACCCTGCACGCCCGCACCCTCGACGACCTCGCCACCCTCACCGCGGGCGTGAAGTCCGCTGCGGCGAGTGTGCTGCTGGACCTGCAGCCGGCGACGTTCCGCCACCAGCAGGGCTGGCTCTCGACGCTGCCGGTCGGGGTGGACCCGCTGCGGATGCGCCGCGTGCTGGACACCACCGCTCTCGCGGCGGCGTTTCCCCTCGCCTCGCCGGACCTCCCCGCCCCCACACCCGGCGACATAGCCCCTGCGGAGGGGGTGTTGTACGGGGTCAACACGACCTCCAACGGGGTGCTGGTGTGGAACCGGTGGGCGCAGGACAACCACAACTCGGTCGTCCTCGCCCGCTCCGGGGCGGGCAAGAGCTACTTCGTCAAGCTCGACGTCCTGCGCAACCTGTATCAGGGCACGACCGTCAGCGTCATCGACCCTGAGGACGAGTACACCCCGTTGGCCGACCACGTCGGCGGCACGGTCGTGCAGCTGGGCCTGCCGGGGGTGCGCATCAACCCGCTCGACCTGCCCGACGACCGGCGGCCGGACACGCTCACCCGACGCGGCCTGTACCTGCATACGCTGATCGCGGTCATGCTAGGCGCGGCCCCGCCGCCGGCCGAACGCGCCGCCCTGGACCGGGCCATCACCGCGACCTACGCCCGCGCCGGCATCAACGCCGACCCGGGCACCTGGACGAAGCCCGCTCCCCTGCTGCGTGACCTGGCCGAGGTGCTCGCCGGGGACGGGGACCCGGCCGCCGGGCAGCTGGCCGCCCGGCTCGCTCCCTGGACGGTTGGGAACTTCGCCGGCCTGTTCGACGGGCCCACCACCACGGTCCCGCACGGGCACCTGGTGGTCTGGTCGCTGCGACATTTGCCCGACGAGCTGCGGACCATCGGCACGCTGATGGCGCTCGACTCGATCTGGTCGGGCATCGACACCCCGCCGGCCGGCACTAGCCGGGGTCGGCATCTGGTGGTGGTGGATGAGGCGTGGCTGCTGATGCGCGACGGTGAAGGCGCGCGGTTCCTGTTCCGGATGGCGAAGGCGGCCCGCAAGAGGTCGGCGGGGTTGTGCGTCGTCACGCAGGACGCGGCGGATGTGCTGTCGACCGCCCTGGGGCTCGCCGTGGTGTCCAACGCCGCGACGCAGGTGCTGATGCGCCAGAGCACCCAGTCGATCGACGCTGTGGTGGAGGCGTTCAACCTCACCGCGGGTGAGGCGCGGCTGCTGCTGGTCGCGCCCCGGGGCGAGGGGTTGCTCGTCGCGGGCAGGTCGCGGATCCCGTTCCGCAGCGTCGGGTCGGCCGCGGAGCACACGATCGCCGTCACGGGCATCGGGGAGACCGAGTGACCGCCACCCCGGGCTGGGCCGCCGAGATGGGGCATTGGGTGCTCGCCCGGCCGTGGCTGGCCTTCGTCGCTGCCGCGATCGTTGTCGCGGCGGTGTTCGGGCATGACCAGATGCTCGCCTGGCGGCACCGGCGGTTCACCGCCGGCGCGCGATGGCTGACCGTCGCCGCCCCACCGCAGGTCACCGCCGAGGCCGCCGCAGCGTTCTGGACCACCCTCACCGGCGTCCTCACGCCGTCGGTGTGGCGCCGCCGGGTGTTCGGCTACCCGCATGTCGGCTGGGAGTACACGTGGACCGGCCGCGCGCTGACCATCCGGGTCTGGGTGCCCGGCACGGTGCCGCCCGGCGCGGTCGAGGCCGCCGTCCGCGCGGCCTGGCCCGCCGCCACCATCACCACCACAGATGCCGCCGCGCCGATCCCGCCGCAGGTCGGTGAGGGGGTGGGTGGGGCGCACTGGCCGCAGCACCTCGATGGGCTGCCGCTGCGCAGCGACCACGACACCGATCCGCTGCGGGCGCTGCTCGCCGCCGGCGCCGAGGTCGGCCCCCGCGAGCACGCCTGCGTGCAGGTCCTCGCCCGGCCGGCGCGAGCCCGCCGGGTCCGCGCCGCCCGAAGGGCGGCGGCAACCGCCGCCACCCACCCGCACGGGCGGCCGGATCTGGCCGCGCGGGCGGTGTCGGGTATGGCGAGGCTGGCCGTCGAGCCGCTGCTGTGGCTGCTCGACGTGTTCACAACCGGCCCGTCCAGGCCGTCGCGCGGCTCGACTGTGGTGGGTCGGGTGGCCGAGCGAGATCCGGTGGCCGCGGCAGAGGCCCGCACGGTCGTGGACAAGGCGGTGCGGGTACCGCACTTCGAGATCGCGGTCCGGTTCGCCGTCGCCCGCGACCCGGACACCACACCACCGGATGCGGGGCGGGCCAAGCGCACCCGCGAGCGGCTGATCGGGCTGGGGCACACCATCGCCTCGGCCGCCGCCACGTACACGGGCCCGAACCGGCTGCGGCGCATGAAGATGCCCCACCCGGTCTCCACCCTCGCCGGGCGGCGGTTACGGCGGGGGTTCCTGGCCACCGTGGCGGAACTCGCGGCCCTCGCCGCGCTGCCGCAAGACCTCGCCGTGCCCGGCCTCGACCGCGCCCGAGCCAAGGCTGTGCCGGCGCCCGTGCAGGTCCCCGGCGGTGGGCGTGGAGTCAAGATGCTCGGCCGCGCGCAAATCGGCCGCCACAAGGTCGGGTTGACCGTCACCGACGCCCGCCAGCACGTGCACGTGGTCGGCAAGACCGGCGTCGGGAAGTCCACGCTGCTGCTGAACATGATCCTCGGCGACATCAAAGCCGGCCGCGGCACGGTGGTCATCGACCCGCGCGGAGACCTGATCACCGACATCCTCGACCGGCTCCCCGCCTCCCAGGCCGGCAAGATCGTGATCATCGACCCGGACCAGGAGAACCCCGGCTGCTTCAACCCGCTCGATGACCGGGGAGACCCGCACCTGGCGGTGGACAACCTGGTGGGGATCTTCGCGAAGATCTTCCAAGGGCAGTGGGGGCCGCGGATGGACGACACGATGCGGGTGGCGTGCCTGACGCTGATGCGCCACGCCAAACCGACGCTGAGCCTCGTGCCGTCGCTGTTGCAGGACAAGGACTTCCGGGCCCGGTTCACCCACGGCCTGGACGACCCGGACGGTCTCGGCGGGTTCTGGGTCTGGTACGACGGCATCAACGAGCAGTTCCGCGGGCAGGTCATCGCCCCCGTCCTGGCCCGGCTACGCGCTTTTTTGCTGCGCGACTTCGTCAAGTCGGTCATCGGCAACGCGCACAGCTCGTTCGACATGGGCCGGGTCCTCGACGGTGGGGTGCTGCTGTGCCGGCTACCCAAGGGGGTGCTCGGCGAGGAGACGACGAGGATCCTGGGCTCGCTGATCGTCGCCCGCGTCTGGCAGGCCGCCATCGCCCGCGCCAGCATCCCGGAGGACCAGCGCCGCGACGCCGTGCTGTACGTCGACGAGTGTCAGAACTTCCTGACCCTGCCCGGCTCGGTCGGGGACATGCTGGCCGAGGCGCGAGGGTTCCGGCTGGGTCTGGTGCTGGCGCACCAGGACCTGGCGCAGCTCCCGAAGGATGTCGCCGCAGCAGTGTCCGCCAACGCCCGGTCGAAGCTGTTCTTCAACGTCGACCCGGCCGACGCCCGGGAACTGTCGCGCCACACCAGACCGGAGCTCGACGAGCACGACCTCGCCCACCTCGACGTCTACACCGCCGCCGCGCGGCTGCTGGTCGGCAACCGGGAGCTGCCTGCGTTCACGTTCACCACCAACCCGCCGGCGGACCTCGTAGGTGAGGCGACCGCGATCCGTCAGGAGTGCGCCGCCGCGCACCGCCGCGCCGACGGTGAGCCGCCGATGCAGCAGGTCGCCCGCTCGGCGATGAAACGGCGCATGGCCGGCCGCGAGCGCTGAGCAAAGGCCTGCTCGTTTCGGGCCTCGTCTGGGTGCTGGGGTGAGGGCTCGCTTGGGGGTGTCGGCGAGACGAGACCTCACCCGAGCCCTGGCCCGCCGACCTGTCAGGCACCTGAACTGCCCATACCCGGCCCGCCGTCAGCCTGTCCGCGAGATCAACTCGTCCAGACTCCCTACCGGGACTCTCTCCGCAGGGGTACCCATGTCGCAATCACGCTCTGCTGACCTGCTGGCCATCTACCCGCACATCACCAGCCGGGACCGGCAGCTGCTCCACCTCCTCGACGACCATCAGGTCCTGACCACCGATCAGATCCACCAGATGTTCTTCCTGGCCCGACGCACCTGCCAGATCCGCCTCAGCGAGCTGTACGGGCTGGACCTGCTGGACCGGTTCCGGTTCGCGCGCACCGGCGGCGGCAGCCAGCCGTGGCACTGGACCCTCGGCCACAACGGGCGTCGGTTCCAGGCCGCCGCCCACGAACGCCCCGAGCCGACCGCCCGGGCGAGCCGGCAAGCCGTGCAACGGGTGTCGGCCAGCCCGACCCTGACCCACCTGCTCACCGTCAACGAGTTCTTCGTCCGGCTCAAGACCCACACCCGGCGCCAGCCCGAGGCGCGCCTGGACCGGTGGTGGTCGGAGCGCACCACCACCCGGCAGTTCCGCACCATCACCGCCGACGGCCACGGCATCTGGACCGCCGCCGGCGCCAGCGTCGGGTTCTGGCTGGAGGCCGACACCGGCACCGAGCCGCTGGGCCGGCTGATCGGCAAACTCGACCGCTACGCCACCCTGACCCGACGCGTCGGCATCCGGTACCCGGTGCTGTTCTGGCTCGGCAGCGCCGCCCGGGAGGAACACCTGCACCGGCTCCTACGCGGGCGACGCGGCGACGTCCTCGTCGCCACCGCCACCCACGAGACGGACCCAGCCGAAGCGGTGTGGCTGCCGGTCGGCGCCACCGGCCGAGTCGGGCTCGCGCAGCTACCCACCGACCACGGTCAGCCGGTGGCGGACAACCCCAACTTCGACGACGGAGTCTTCGTCCTCTGACACGACCTGTCAGCCGACCCGCCGGAACCTGTCAACGCAGGTGAAGCGCATGATCACGATTACTGGTCGAGGGCGTGCTGTCAGGTCACGACGCTACGGTGCAGCTTCTTCTCTTTTGTTCGCACCGCAGCCCGTCTGTTCTCCCCGGATCTGCCCGCGCCAGCAGGTCACCCCTCAGCCCACCATCCGGTCGGCCCCGTGACCCCGCCCCGCGCCATTCCCGGCAGCACTCCGCCACAGACGCCGCATCCCGGTGGCACCACCACACCCGCAGTCGAACCGCGCCTTCGCGAAGGGAGCACCCCGTCATGCCCGCACCCACCAACACATCCCTCACCGACCAGGTCATCACCGTCTGCTTCGCCCCCGGCCAGGACGCCGACTGGTTCGCCGCCTCCGAAAAGGTCCACGACCTCCTGCAAGCCAACGGCACGCCGTCGCGCCGCTACCGCGTCCGACACCGCCGCCTCATCGGCTGGCTGACCCGCTTCATCGGCTACTACCTGCTCGACGCCGCCCGCCGCTTCGGCGCGATCACCATCGCCGCCGGCGGCCGCAAGAGCCGCCTCGACCTGACCGGCACCGCCGCCACCGCCGCACACAACGCCGCCCTGCGCTGGCGCACCTGGCACACCCACGTCGCCGCGACCACTCCCCCGGCCCGGCCTTTCGAGGACTACCTCGCCCAGCACCACACCGACCCCGCCAAGGTCAGCGCCCACGAGGCCCGCCGACGCTTCGAGCAGCAACCCCGCGTCCTGGCGATGCTCGCCCACCACCTCGACCCATACGAACTGCCCGCCTACCAAGCCGGCGAAGCCACCTACACCGGCCTGCACTGGCGCATCGCCCTGGTCGGCGACGCGCTGATCACCACCGACGGTCGCCTCCTCACCCCGGCAGGCGGCTCCGTCGCCGACCGGTTCCGCTTCCTCAACGACGCCTGCGCCTACCTGCGCAGCCTCGACCCACGCGCGCGGCTGTGCGCCGTCACCATCGCCTGACACCCCCCGACCCGAAACACCGAGGCCGGTCGCAGCCCTGCTGCGACCGGCCTTCGCCATGTCCCCACCGTTGGAAGGAGACCCCTGATGTTCCTGACCGATCCGGTGCTGCGGCGCATCGCCGCCGACACCAACGACGTCCTGCCCGAGCAACAGTGGCGCCACGACACCGCCACCGTCGAACCGATCGGCGACCTTGCCCGCCTCCTGCACAAGACCGCGCTCGACTTCACCGACAGCACCACCAACCTCGACCAGGCCCTCACCCGACTGGGTGCACTCGCCGAAACAGGCCGACGAGGACTGGCTGCGCACGCCGGCCTTCACCTCCCCGGTCACCACCAGGTCGTCACCGATGCGCTCGCCGCCCGCGAGCGGCACACCGTCCTCGGCGTCACGCTCACTGCCTGCTACCGCGCCTGGCGCAACCACCGGCCGATGAACGAAGGCGACGAGCGACACCTGCTGCTGCGGCGCTGCGACCCGTCACGCGGCGTGGCGACCCTGCAGCGCAAGGATCCGGACACGTGGCTGGTGATACCCGACGCCGAAGCCGCCGCCGCCTTCGACATCCCCTACCCGCAGCGCATCGTCGGCGAGGTCACCCGCACCGAACGGGGATGGGCGCCGACTGCCTACGTCGCCCGTGCGCATCAGGTCCCGCTCGCCACGGTGTACTCCCTGCCGATCCGGGGTGAGCTCACCTCGGCCTGCCGGACGCTGCTGCGCTGGTGGAACCTGCGCCACTCCGACGCCTGGCACAACCGCACTCCCGCACAGCTCACCCCCGCCGAACTCGCCCACCTCACCGACTGACGGGGCAGCGTGATGCCGCACCTCAACCTGGTCGAGCGGTGGATCACCGCGGCGACCGGCCGCACCCTCGACCAACACGCCGTCGACCCCATCCCCGCCGCCGCGCACCTACCCGAGGCCGCCGACAATCTCCGACACCTACGCGACGAGCTGCTGCTCGCCGTCGACCACCTGCGCACCAGACTCCTCAACGAAGACGACCTACACGCATCCGCCGCCGCCATCACGGGATCGTCGAAGACAATCCAGAACCTGGCCGGCGAGTACCGCAACGCCCACGCTCGGATCGACGCCCTCATCGGCGACGAGACGCGGACCGCCTACGCGCTGACCCACCCTGGGCAGCAGGTACGGCGGCGCTACGTCGACCCCGGCGACACCGTGCTGGTCGTTCTGCCGCACACCGACTCCTGCCGCGCGCAGAACCTCGCCGGACACACCGCTCACATCAGGGTGGGCAGCTCCGACGCCCGGTTTCGGCCGCCCGGCAGCGTCAGCTCGGTGCGGCTGTCCCACAGCGACGCCGGCATCTACCGGGACCGCACCGAGGGCCGCCTCTACACGCTGCAGCCCGCGGCAGGCGCGCCCGCCACCTCGGGCCGGTAATCGACCGGTCGCATCGCGGCGCCCTTCACCGGGCGACGAATGGCACACCTCGCACGGCACGGCGCTCCCGACGCGCGCCTGCCGCCCCGGCTATCACCCGCGACCCGGCTCACCATCCGGCGGCCTCACTCGCGCCGCTATCCGAACTACGTCCCCAAGAGAGGAACCCCATGAAAGACCTGTCCCTGACGCCTGCAGCGCAGGCTGTCCTCGACGCCCTGACCGACCTTGGCCAGGGCGACGTGCACGAGTTGGCCGACCGCGCCGGAAAGGCGCGCTCGACCACCGACAAGGCACTCAAGACCCTGGCCGACGCCGGCTTGATCGTTCCGGTGGACACCGACGCCGATGCGGCCGACAGCGCGTCCACCCGGTGGGCCCTGCCCGCCCCGGACGGCGCCGCCGCTGCGGAACCGGACGCTGCCGTCGATCTCGGCGACCAGCAGACCGCCGCCGCGGACGAGAGCGAGCAACTCATCGGATCGGATCTCGACACCTCGGCGAGCGAACCTGTCAACGGCGGCGCAGCTGATCCATCCCGCGACGACCACGCGGACAAGGCACCGGATGAGGCGGGAGACGAGACCGAACAGACCGACAGCCGCGGACGCGACGACGACAGCAGCGAGACCGGTGAGAGCTCCGCCGTCGTTGCGGTCCAGCCGGCGCGGCCCGGCGACCGCAAGGTCATGGCCATCAAGGGAGTCCTGGCCGACTACGGCGACGCCGGCGCCACCATCGACCTGATCGTGGCCGAAAGTGGCATCGGACACGCCACCGCGTCCCGGCTGCTGACCGCGATGGAACAGGCCGACGCCGCCCGTCGACTGCCCGGCCTACCCGAGCGGTGGATCGCCGGCCCGACCAGAGCCAGCGAGGTGGACCCGAACCCGGAGCCGCCCCGCTGCCCGCTGTGCTCCCAGGTCATCCGCGGCCAAGCGAGCATGGCGATCGCCGCAGCGGCGGTGCTGCCCCTGATCCGACCGGACGGCACGCTGCACATCGTCAACGCAGACGGACAGACCCACGTCGTCGCCATGCCACTGCGCTCCCCCGGCCGCACGCCGCGCGTCGCCCGCAGCACCGGCCCGCGCGGTGACGGGACCGTCAACGCCGACGGCAGCCCACCGTTCAGCCGAGGCGAACTGGAAAGACTCACCCTCGACGTCCTGGCCGCCAACCCCGGCCAGCAAATGACCCCGCAGGACATCGCCACCGTGCTCGCCGGCCAACTCGGCCGCGCGATCAGCTCCGGGGCCGTGCGGAACAACTGCACCAAGGCCGCCGCCAGCGGCCGAATCCTCCTGGTCTCCGACGCGCCGCTGACCTTCGTCCACCCGGCGCAACCCGACAGCGACAACCCCGTCGAGACCGACGCGGGCAGCACCGACCAGTCCTGACCAACGCCACTCCCCTGCGGGGGCCGAGCCGCGTGCTCGGCCCCGCCAGCACATCGAGAGGAGAATCCGTGCCGCACGAACTCGAGACCTACACCGACGGAACAACTGCCTTTGCCAGCGCACGCCTGTCGGCCTGGCACCAGCTCGGCACCGTCACCCAGGAAACGATGAAGGCCGAAAAGATCATGACCGCCGCCCGCCTCGGCGACTGGGGCGTCCGCACCATCCGCACCGTCGGCATCGACATCGTCAACGGCGTCGAGGTACAGGTCCCCGCCGACGACAAGCGAATGACCGTACGCCGCAACCCGGTCACCGGCCAGACCGAATACCTGGGCATCGTCGGTACCGACTACACGGTCGTCCAGAACGAACAGTGCGCCGAGATGCTCGACCGCCTCGTCGATCAGGTCGGCGGCGCCCACTTCGAAACCGCCGGCAGCCTGCGCCGCGGCAAGAGCGTGTTCGTCACGATGAAGCTGCCCGACGCGATGGAGATCGCCGGGGTGGACCGCCTCGACCTGTACCTCATCGGCACCACCTCCCACGACGGCAGCGCCGCCCTGCGGGTGGACGCCAGCCCAATCCGGGTGGTCTGCGCCAACACCCAACGCGCCGCCTTCCAGCACGCCGTCGGCCACTACACCTTCCGGCACACCTCCAACGTCAACTCCCAGATCAGCCAGGCCCGCGAAGCCCTCGGCCTGATGTGGACCTACATGGAGACCTTCGAGGCCGCGGCCGAACGGATGCTCAACGCGGAGCTGACCATCCGCGAGTTCGAAAACGTCGTCGCGCAGGTATGGCCGGTCAAGGACACCGCGTCCGAGCAGGCCAAGAACAACGCCAAACAACGCCTCGGCACCCTCAAGTACCTGATCCGCGAGGCCGACACCCAGAAAGCCATCACCGGCAGCCGGTGGGCCGGATACCAGGCCATCACCGAATACCTCGACCACTACCAGCCCGCCAAGAACGACCTCGTCCGCGCCAACCGGGTGCTGACCGGCAACACCGGCGACTTGAAAGTCGCCGCCTTCGACCTACTGAAGATCTGACCGCCACATCCATCGCCTCCGGGGGCAGCGGTCACCCGCGCCGCTGCCCCGGCCCATAGGAACGGACACCTCACGTGACGCCGCCCAGCACCCGAAGGCTCGATGCATACCAAAGGATCCGCCGATGACCGGCCACCTCCGCCACCCCCGCGATCTACGGCAGTCGGTATGTGGCCTACCCGCCACCGACGTGCAGCGGTGGGAAACCGACAACCCGCCGCGCATCGACTACACCTGCGAAACAGCCACACCCTGCTGCCCGAGGCCGCCCGACCCGACGACGCCAACCATCCGCCGGGCGACGCCACGCTCATCGACACGCTGCGACGCATCGTCACCGCCCGGCAGTACGCCAAGATCGACGGCGTGCTTGTGGACGTGTGGTCCGCCAGCGTCACTGTCCTCATCTGGGACAAGCTTCGCGAGGACAAACGGCAGCGGCTACTGACCCTGCCATCACACGAGCTGATCCTCCGATGCATCGCGATCTACAGCCACATCACGAGGGACCAGACAACTAAGGACCGGTCCAGGCACGACCGAGGTACAGGGGTGTGAGGTCAGCCGGTGTTGACACGCCTCACGTTCATCGGCTGATCGAGCAATTTGAGGTGGCCGCCCACGTGGGCGGCCCACGGTCATTCTCCGCTTCACCACCTTGGAAGCCCTCCGCGCACCTGTCCGCTCCGCCGCCGGTGAGCGCGCTCCTGTCGGCGTACGGCTTCGAGTGCAGAGCCAGGTACGGCACCGGGTACGCAGCAGCTATCGACGTCTGCAAGTGCGGCTGCGGCTCGCGGCCGAGCTTGCTCTGCAACGATCAACTACAGCCAGTAATGTTGGTCGACCCGGCAGTGCGCGGATCTGCCGATGTGAGTGCACAGTTCCATTGCTCAACTCGCCCGATCCGCAACGATCTGGACTGTATTCCCGTTGCCGGGATACTCGGCCTGAAGGTCGCCGTCGAACAAGCGCCAGCAGAAGTCGTTCATCCGGGCAGCTGCGGGGGCGTGTCTGGCGATGATTTCCCCTACGGGCGGCGGCAGGTCCGGTGGGATATCGCCGGCCGCGCATCGGCGCACAAACTGGTCGCGTGCGACGGGACCGCCGCCGACCGGCCCGGGCACCCCGCATACCGAGGTGGCCAGCCAGTTCACCAGCCGCATGGAAGCATAGTCGGCATCGTGACCGGCATTGCGGGCAGCGAAGTGGCGCTCGGCGTCCGACAGGTCGAAGCGCGGTGAGGTGGCGAGCCCGAAGTCGACGAGGTAGAGCCGCTCTTCGTCGGCCCGGATATTGCCGAAGTGTCCGTCCAAGTGCAGCATCTCGCGGTTACGTAGAAACGCCACCATCTCGAACAGCTGCCGCTCGACCGCCGCGGCTCTGCCGACCGGGTCGCTCAACCAGCGAGGCAGCTCGTCGGGGAGATGTTCGAGGAACAGCACCAGGCTCGCGGTGGCGCCCGCCAGCGCTTCGAACCGCGCACGCACGGCCTGGTTACCGCCGAACTGGGCGACGACGGCGTCGATGTCGAGGTGCTCGGCCGCGACCGGCGGGCGGCCGGGCAGCACCCGCCAATGGTGCAGCAACGGGAACGATTCCGACTCGCCAGCGAGGACGCCCTCAGTGACGCTCTGGTTCGCGGCCAGCTCGCGCCACGCGCCGAAGCCCGGACCAGCCAGGCGGTACATGCCGTATTGCCAACGGACTGGCATGCCGAACAGGTTCGCCGTGCTGTGCGGATGAGCCAGCTCCCGGTCGGTGATCGGGACCCGCTTGACGAACACGGGCACGCCGTCGACATCGGCGATCGAAGAGCTGCCGCCCACGCCCACGCCGTCGAGTGACGCGGCCCGCAACAACGCTGCCAGTTCACCATCGGTGCACCCGGCCAGCAGCGCCGCGACGCCGTCATGGCGGGAACGTCGCGTGAGGAGCACCGCTGCATCATGCCGTCGAGCGACAGCCCTTTGACACGGTGCGAAGCGGTCTCCTTCGCCAGACCAATTGACGCGCCCGATCGGACAGGGACGGTTCTGAACGGGTTCGGAGCATGCTGGCAGGGCGCCATGACAACTCCCCGTTATGCCGCGATTCGGGCGAAGGCCCACCTCCGCCGGTTACTCATCGTAAGCAACGGACGTGCGTCGCCGGGGCGGACCGGCACCCCAAGGTCCCCAGCGCCACTCGCCCATGCCTGCACATTTGGCGTACCTGGCTCTGCACCGGAACCCGTACACCGACAGCTCCCGGCTGTCCCTGTCCGATCAGCTATCCCCAGCCGTATTGAAAGGCCGCCGCCATGACCAGAGCCATCACCGGCATTGTCAGCCTCGTCGTCGTTGCCTGCCTCGGCCTGCCCATGCTCCTGCTGACGGCCGTCATGGGCGGCGGCTCCAAAGGGTGCGGCGCCGCCGCTCTACCCAACATGCATCCCTTCGGGCGACCGCCTACCGTCGGTGCCTGGGATGTCGAGCAAGTTGACGTAGCCGCGATCATCATCGACATCGGCGTCACCAAAGGCGTCCCTCGATGGGGCTGGGTCATCGCTGTCGCCGCCGCCATGCAGGAATCCCGCCTCCGCAACCTGCCGCATCTAAGCACCCGCAACGACCACGACTCCATCGGGGTTTTCCAACGGCGCCCAAGCCAGGGATGGGGCACCGTCGCGCAACTTTCTGACCCCGCCTATCAAGCAGGCAAGTTCTTCGACAAGCTCCTCACAATTTCCGGCTGGGAATCGATGCCGCTCACCCAGGCCGCCCAGGCGGTCCAAGCATCGGCCTACCCCAACGCGTACGCCACATGGACCAACGATGCCCTCCGCCTCGTGGAGCAGCTCACCAGCACCCTCCCTGACTGCACCCCCGACGCACTGGCCGCCCTACCGGCCGGATTCACGCTGCCCTCCGACACCCCGCCAGCCGTGACAACCGCAGTGTTCTGGGCCGCTGCCCAACTCGGCACGCCCTACCACTTCGGCGGCACGTGCACCGACCCACACTCCAACGAACCCCACAAACAGTGCGACTGCTCATCCCTGATGCAAGCCGCCTACCGAGCAGCCGGCATCTCCATCCCCCGCATCACCACCGACCAAGCCAATGCCGGCACACCAGTAGCCAGCCCGACGCGCCTGCTACCCGGCGACCTCATCCTGATCCCCGGCAGCAACGGCACCCCGGCCCACCCACGCCACGTCGGCATGTACCTCGGCGAAGGACTCATCATCCAAGCCCCGCAGACCGGCGACGTCGTCAAGATCACTCAACTGAGCAGCTGGAACGACCAGATCGCCAAGATCCGACGGATCGTCCAGGAACCTGCTTGAGAAGGGCACGTTCCTGGGTTCGGGACAGTCGATGCCGCCAGATGCCGCTTGCCGACCGCCGTGGCCCTCGCATCTGCTCAACCATCGACTGAAGTGCGACTCGACGATCCAGTCTAGACACCCACGACGAAGGGTCGGTAGACGCGGATTGGCGCGCGGATCGCGGCAGAACCGTGCATCCGATCTTGGCCCCTCAACGACTCGTCTGCAGGTCGCGGTGCTGCCGGGACTATCTCGGCTTGCACCAACGTCTCGTTCCCGCGGCAGCACATCACCGCGTAGGCTGCAGCGCCGTGAACGCCACCGTCGTTGTCTCGATCGCCGGACTCATCGCTACCACCACCGTAGGGGTCCTCTCCCCGGTTCTGCAGGGCCGATTCGCAGCACGGAACGCGGCCCAAGCCAGGCGCTACGACCAGCAACTGAGCGTCTACGCCGACGCGATGCAGTTCGCCTACGCGCGCAAGCAGCAGCTGGAAATGTCAGGTGATCCGGATGATCCGTACGAGACGAACCGAGCGAGCCCGGACTGGACGACAGCAGCCACGATCGGCGGTCGACTCCACTTACTCGGCACGGGCGACCTCATCAAGAAGTGGGATGCGTTCCAAGATGCGGACTCGGCGCTACGCTGGCACGCGCTCGAGGAAGCCCCAGTAGACGAGCATGGCCAGCCGGAAGTGGAGCCCGACGATCCATATTTGGTCGCATTCAACACCGCCGTTAAAAATCTGATTGTCGCGCTACGCAAGGCCGCTGGCTTGGAGGACGCTGCCTGAGAGGGCGGTTCGGTAGCCTTTGCCCATTGTGGGCTTGGCTCGGGATGTGAATGCGAGCGATGGTCGTAACCGGTGAGGTCCCGGTCGCGTTGGGCCGATCATGGGCGAGCGAGCGGCGTATCCGAGTGACCTGACCGACGAGCAG
Source organism: Micromonospora sp. CMU55-4 (assembly GCF_011602315.1). Lineage (NCBI taxonomy): Bacteria > Bacillati > Actinomycetota > Actinomycetes > Micromonosporales > Micromonosporaceae > Micromonospora > Micromonospora sp. CMU55-4. The sequence continues at coordinate 40,027 of NZ_JAAOLH010000023.1, read as the reverse complement.
TGGGCGGTGGTCGGTCCGTTCCTGCAGGCGTGGAAGGACCGGCATCCGTCGGTGTCGGGGCATCAGGGCCGCTACGAGCTGCGGGAGATCGTGAACGCGATCTTCTACCAGAACCGGACCGGCTGTCAGTGGGCGTACCTGCCGCACGACCTGCCGCCAAAGTCGGCCACCTACTACTACTTCGCTCTGTGGCGTGATGACGGCACCGACCAGGTGATCCACGATCTGCTGCGCTGCCAGGCGCGGGAGAAGGCCGGCCGGGCAGAGGACCCGACCGCGGTGGTGTTGGACACACAGTCGATCCGGGCCGCCAACCACGTCCCGGCAGCGACGACCGGCAAGGACGCCGGCAAGAAGGTCCCGGGCCGCAAGCGGGGCCTGGCCGTCGACGCCCTCGGTTTGATCATCGCGGTCGTGGTCACCGCGGCGTCGGTCACCGACAACGCGATCGGCGTGCGACTGCTGGACAACGTCGTGGCTCACACCCCGACGGTGACCAAGGCATGGGTCGACGCCGGGTTCAAAGACGACGTGCAGATCCACGGCGCCGTGAACGGCATCGACGTCGAGCAGGTCAAACGCTCCGACACCACGGCCGGGTTCGTGCCGATCGCCCGCCGGTGGGTAGTGGAGCAGACCAACGGCACCCTGATGCTGCACCGCCGTCTGGTCCGTGAATACGAGAGCCGGCCCGCCTCCGCGGTGTCACGCACCTGGTGGGCCTCGACGGCGAACCTCATCCGCCGGCTGACCGGCACCACCACCACGTCCTGGCGCGACCCAGGCGTGGACAGCGGGATGCTGGCAGGATAGGTCAGCAACGAAGCTCCTGTGCTGGGCAGTGCGCCTTGGTCGACTGCTGTCCTACCGGGAGCTTCGTCCTATCTGGAGCAGCGACACTCCGCTACGCGCCTGCTCAGGAGCCCTCGATCACGATGAAAATGGCTCAGTGGGGCCGTGATGCTCCTGACTGCACTCGACCGGGACGATACGCGGGCCTGCCGCAAGCGCGCGATGGATCCTGACACGAACTCCTTGATCGATCGACCCTCGAAGGGCAGTGGCCGGAGGGTGCGCCGATCCGGCGGACTACCGCGCCTCGTCGCCGTGGCGACGCCGCCCCTCGACCCGGTCCTGGACGATGCGCGTGCTCTGGTCGGGAGCCAGTTCCGAGAACACCCGCAGGTGCTTCTGGTCCACCCACGTCACCTGCGTGCCGTCCCCGAAACCGTCGTAGCTGTCGACGCTCTTGCGGGTCAGGTTGTTCATCCTTCGGCCGTCGAGGTCACAGGCGAACATGTCGGTCGCCAGCCCGTTCGGCTGCGGCGACTCGAACGCCACCCGGGCACGTTCCGGGTCCGGATCCGACAGGAGCGGGCGACCGGTCGCCGGTGAGCGCCAGACGTCCTCGGGATAGCGGATCCCGGCACGGACGACCAGAAGGTAGGGCGTACGGGACACCGGCCGGCCGCCGATGCACTCGACCGCGACGACCAGTCCCGGCGTACCCGTCGATCGCGCCACCTCGACCTGCCCGGCGTGCAGGGCCGCTCCGTCGACGTACGGCAGTATGCCGCCGCGGTCGAGCAGCCCGACCGCGGCGAAGCGACGGTGCGGGGGCCGTCCGGAGACGGCTTGCAGGTAGGCGAGGTCCGTGATGATGTGCAGGACGACACCGGCCGCCGCGCGACACGTGCCGCGCACCACGAATCGATGGGGCAGCGGCGTGGCCCGGGCGAGGTCCGCCCCGGTCAAGGCGGTGCGCAGGTCGACCCTGCGGGGGTTCGCCCCCTCCGCTGCGGCAAGCGACCAGTCGGCCGGTAGGACGTACAGGTCGCGGCCCGGGACCAGCACCCGCTTCTGCGGGCCCTCGCCGTACTCGACCGCGCTGATCCGGACGTTCGAGGCGACCGGGATCGCGTCCAGTTCGAGGGCGGGACGCAGGTGACGTCGCCTCACCCGCAGGCTGACGTGTCCCAGCTCCGCCGGATCCGCGGTGGGCCGGAACTCCAGCACCAGGTAGGCGACCACGCACAGGACGGTCAGCGCCCACGCCAGCCACAGGTTGCCGGCCAGGAAGGTGGGCACCTGGGACGTCGAGTAGTTCACGACGATGCTGGTCACCGTGAGGACAAGGGCGGCCAGCAGAGATCGACGTACCCCGCGCTCGGTCCGCATGCGCCGCAGGCTAGTGCACGCGGGACTCGACCTTCCATCCCCCGACGCGTCGAGTCTCTGCACTGTGGACCTGTCGACGATGACCGACGCGGTGACCGCGGCGTCCCGACTGCGCCCGTCAGACCCCGGCCCGGCGCCGACGCCGGCGAGTGAGGCTGGCCGGTCAGGCGAGGGACGAGGGCAGTGGCACCTCTCCCCGCAGCGCCCGCTCCGCCAACTGGACGCGCTGGGGGTGGAGGGTGGTGTTGGCCAGCGGATGACCGGGCACGTTGATGCACCGTTCGCCGGGCACGGAGTCACAGACCTGACAAGGGAGGAACAGGCCGCAGGACGGGACGAGTTGCGCGTGCCCGCCGCCTAGGGCGTGTCCTGCCGATCATGTAGTGGTTGATCGTTGACGATGTGCCGGTGGTGCGTCGTGGTGAGTTGACCGATGAGGCGTGGGCGGTGATCGCGCCGCTGCTACCGGAACCTGGCGGAGCTCGGGGGCGGTGGCGGGATCACCGTCAGGTCATCAACGGGATCTTGTGGAAGCTGCGTACGGGTGCGCCGTGGCGTGACCTGCCGGAACGCTTCGGGCCGTGGAAGACCTGCCACGAACGGCTACGCCGCTGGACCGCTGACGGGACATGGGATCGGATCCTCGCGGCGGCGCAGGTGCACGATGACGGCACACCGGTGCAGTGGACGATCAGCATCGACTCGTCGATCGTGCGGGCGCACCAGCATGCCGCTGGCGCCCGCAAAAAGGGGGCGCCCAGGCAAGTGCGGCGACGCCTGGTGCGCAAGATGGCGAGGCCATCGGCCGGTCCCGCGGCGGGTTGAGCACGAAGATGCACCTCGCGGTCGACGGACGCGGACGGCCGCTGTCGATCTTGCTCACCCCCGGCCAAGCCGGCGACAACCCGCAGCTGTTGGCGCTGCTGGACGCGATCCGCGTCAACGAGCCCGGGCCGGGTCGGCCCCGCAAGCGACCGGAGGTGCTGATCGCGGACAAGGGCTATGCACATGACTTGACCCGGCGAGCCCTGCGACAACGCGGGATCCGGCACGTCATCCCGGAACGCAGCGACCAGGTCGCTCGCCGGGCCGCCAAGGGCAGCCACGGCGGGCGACCACCGGCCTTCGACAAGGTGATCTACAAGAAGCGCAACGTCGTGGAACGCTGCTTCAACCGGCTCAAGCAGTGGCGTGACCTGGCAACGCGATACGCCAAACGCGCATCCCTCTACCGAGCCGGCCTCGTCCTGATCGCTGCCGTCATCTGGCTCCCATGATCGACAGGACACGCCCTAGGGCGATGGTGTCTTCGCTCGGTTGGGCGTCGAGGTCGGCGAGCACTCTCGTCAGGGCGCGCAGAAGCGTACGAATGCCGTCGGCATCGCCGAGGGCGTGCCGGGCGTGCATAGCCTTGGTGTAGAGGGCTTCGTTGTACCGGTCTAGGACGATGGCTTTGTTCAGCAGGTCTGATGCGGTCTGCGGGTCTTGGTTAAGCAGGTCTTCGGCGAGGAGTAGGTGGGCTTCGGTGCCCCAGCGGCGCACCGTCTCGCGGTGGGGTTGGAGCCACTCGTAGTCCTGCCCCTCGGCCAGTGGCGCGTCGTAGAGCTCGCAGGCGGCGGTCAACAGTTCGTGGCGGCGCAGTCCGGTGGCGATGGTGGCGCGACGCATGAGGTCGCGGAGAGTCCACACGTCGACGTCGACCGTCGTCGGGTCGAGTCGGTACCGGCCGGCGGTTTTGATGATGTAGGCGTTTTTGGTCTCGGCGGTGCCGGCACGGCCGAGGACGTGTCGCAGGTTCGAAGCGTTGGTGTGTACGCGTTGGTCTGCTTGGCTGAGGCGGGCGTCGGGTTCGAGGTATTCGCCGATGTCCCGGGTGGTGACGCCGTCGGGGTGGCAGGCCAGGAAGACGGCGAGTTCGAGGGCTTTGGCGCGCAGGGGCCGTCCCGGTTTGGTGATGTCCTCGATCCGCGGCGGGCCAAGCACCCGAAGTCGGGCCTTCCCGACGACAGCGGCGGAGGGAGTTGCAGTTGCCGCGGGCTGATCCTGAGATGCCGCGTCGTTCCGGCTGGCGTGCAGGGCAATGACCGTGGCCGGTACGCCTGGCGAGGTTGTCGCTGGAGGTTCGCCGGTTTGTGCTTCGCGCAGCGTGGTCAAGGTCTGGATCGCTGTGGTGGGTTCGAGCACGGGTAGGCGCGACGGTAGCGGTTCGGTTGGCCGACCGGATATGAGGGTGGCCCGTCCGTCTGGGGCTACGTCAATGGTGACGCCGGGGGGCCACTCACCAAGCAGTACCGCGAATACCTGCCTGCTGGCGCCCGCGGCCAGAGCCGCTTTGACGCGGGCTGCGGCTGCTGCGGCTGGTGTCTCTGTGATGAGGACGACCGGAGACAGAACCTCTACTTCCGGAGCCTTGGGTTGTTGCTGCTCGTCGGGGTCGGTCAGCGTCTGTTCGTCGAGAAGGCGGCTGCGGTGCAGCAGCAGGGTCTCGATCGTGGTGAGTGCGTCGTCGAGGGTGTCGGTGATATGCAGGCGCGGCCATGAGCTGACGGTCGTCATTTCGGTGCCGAGCAGCGTGGTGAGGGTGGCGGCGTCGATGACGACCTCGCCATGCGCGTTGGGGTGTTGCGGGTCGCCGGAAGCCAGCGCTGCTACGAGGGTGGCGCGTGCGGCGGTAGCTGCGCCGTCGCCGACGAGGCCGACGCCACCGGGCGGCAGCGGGACAAGGGCGGCCAGTGGTGCCCCGTCGTCGGAGTGCGGGAGTTCGGGGTTCCGGGCCACGGCACGGCGTAGCTCGGCCACCGAAGGCGGCAGGTGAGTGGGTGGATCGTCGTGGGGGTCTCCGGTGTAGCGGCGCCGGCGTTGTCGCCACACCAGGGCAGCTGCCGCGCTGATGGCGGCGGCGAGTGACCAGGGCAGCCACTCCGCGGAGGTCAGCTGCAGACCCCGCTGGTGGTCGGTGTCCTGCGGGCGTTGCGCGCCGTCGGCTTCCGGCGAGGACGGAGGACGCGTGGGAGCGTCGGTGGGTGACCCGGGATCCGGTGCGGTGGGTGTGGTTGGCGAAGAGCTCCTGGGCGTGGCGGCCGTCTCGTGGTTGTCCGGTGTGGGTGGATCGGTGGTCTGCGGGGCTTTCGGCGGGTTGCTCGGCGGTGGGGATGGGGCGACGGTGCCGGGTCGCGGTGAGGGCGGGCGGCGGTCCGGGATGGCGGTCTGTGGGGGTTGGGCATCGGCGGGTAGGCGCAGTTCCCAGCCCGGGTAGATCAAGTCGCAGTCGCGCAGGGTGCCGCCGACCTGGGGAAAGTGGCGGTGTTTGTTCATGCGGCAGATTTCCGGCCAGCGGCCGGCGTCACCGAGCCACTGCTTGGCGATTTTCGACAGGGTGTCGTGTCGCTCGACGGTGTACAGGTAACGGGTGTTGCCGACCTGAATCAGCGCCGGCCCCTGCGCGAGAGCTTGCTGAGGAACAGCCACTGCCTCGGCCGCGTCGATGGCCGCCGGTGGTCGAACGCCGCCGGTGTTCAGTTGGCCGACGGAGGTGACGGCGATCGCCGCGGTGCCGGCCAGGCCGAACACGAGCCGGTGCAGTGGTGCGGGAAGCCGTAGCACCGGGATCCGCCATCGGGTCGCCAGCGCGATCAGCTCGGCGATCAGCAGCAGCGCGAGCACGGCCCACAACAGCCACACCGCCCACACAGCCGCGCCGGCCAGGACGGTCGAGGTGAACCGTTCGTTCGGCTGATCGAACCATGCCACCACCTGCGTCCACGACGGCCACCTCCGCAAGGGGTTCCCGTCAAGGGACACCAGCAACGTCGGTACCCCGGCCAGGAACACGGCTGTGGACACGGTGGCCCGGACTGGTCGGATCACGGAGGACACCCGCCCCGCTGTGTGGCGCGGCGGTGTCGACACGGGCGGGACGTACACCGTGGGACGCCCGTATTCGGCTAGCCGGTTGCCGCTGTCCGGGGATTGCTGCGACATCCTGTCCGTCCCCCCGCTTGGTAGATCCCTTTCCTCTCGCATACACGGCGATACCCATCGAGGGCCATCTCTTCAGGAAGGATTCTCACCATGCGCGCACAATCGATCACGGGACGAGAACGTGGTTGACGATCCACTCCCCGGTCGGGAGAGACTGCCTCGCATGCCAAGCGGGGGCACGCGACTATCGATCGATCTCACGTCGTCGGCAATCGCCGCCACCGTCGACCGCGATGGCACCCGGATCCCCGTCCTGCTCAACGGCCGCATCGTCATGCCGCACGGCATCGTGATCGACCCCGCCGGTCAACTACACCCCGGCGTCAACGGGCCGCCGGAGCCCTCGGTAGGTCACCAGTTCATCCGAGACCCGGTGGACCTCCTGCACGCGGCTGACGCCGAGCCGCCGGTGGACGCCGTACAGCTGCTCGCCGGGCAGCTGTGGCACATCGCTGACCAGGCAGTCCGCCAAGTCGCCGTACCGGTCGCCGCTCTGACCGTGACCATCCCATCGGCCTGGGGACCACGCCGACGGGGGCATCTCACCGACGCGGCAGCCCGGGCGGGCCTGCCCGCACCGGCCATGGTCACCGCGCCAGCAGCACTCGCCGCTTACGCGACCGCCGGCCACGTCCCGGATGGCACATGTCTGCTGATCTGCGATGCCGAGCGGCGTCCAATCACGCTGACCGTCCTGCAAGCCAGCCGCGACGGGTACCAGGAACTCGCCACCCGCCAGGTGAGCCCGAGCCGCGACCTGGACCGCGACCTCGCGCAGCACCTCTTGACCCGCAGCATCGCAGACGACCCCCCACAACGAACCGAAAAAGAGGCCACACCCGAGCCAGCCGACGCGGCACTACTGGAGTCCATCCGCCAGGCCAGGACCGCCCTCTCCACTCAGGAACGCGCACCCGTTCTCCTGCCCTCGCCCCGCCCACCGGCCGTTCTGACCCGCGACGACGTCACCGCTGCAGCGCAGCCCCTCCTCGACGAGACCGCCAATGCCGTCCAAGGCATCCTCGACGCCGCCGACATCAGCCAGCAGCACCTCAGCCACGTGATCCACCGGGAAACCAAAGCAATCCCGGGCCTACAAGAACGCCTCGCGGCCATCACCGGGCACACTCCGACCGCCATCGACGGTCACTCCCACGCCCTCGCTGACGGCGCCCTCTCGCTCACCGCAGCCCATCACCAGACAGCAACCACCGCCAACGACACCGCACTGCCACGAGTTCGGCTCCGCGTCCGTGACCTGACCAGCGCCATCATCCTCGGCGCCTGCTCACTCACCGTGCTCCTACAGACCATCCTCACCGCGGACATCGTCACGACCTACTCCGTCCAGGTCGTCGGCGTCCGCCTCTCCCTGCCTCAACTGGGCATCGCCGGTGCCCTCACCATGCTCACCGCATTCGCCGTGGCGCACCTCGCCCCCACCACCTGGCTCGCCGGCACCACCGACGCAGCCACCTCTAGACCCACCACCGGCCACCTCATCAGACGCGGATACCTCGCCGCCGCCGTCGGCGGATCAACCGCCGCCGCCCTCTACGGCCTCGCCACCGGCACCGCCGTCCAGTTCGGCTACGAGCCATACCTGAAATGGACCCTCGGCTCCGCACTCCCCCTCGCCGCCTGCGCGGCGATCATCGCCGCCACCGCTCCCCTCATCGCGGCTCCGCAACTGTCCAACTGGCTCGCGCGCACCCGTCCGGCTGCCCTGCCCGCCGCCATCGCAACCGCCGGCATCTGCCTCATGCGCGCGGCGATCACCCTCACCCCACCGGTCGACCTGACCGGCATGCCCGGCCTCATCGGCAGCGCCGGAGCAGCCCTGCTCGGCATCGCCACTGCCCTGACTGCCAGCCGAAGCCGCACCACCCGCACCATCACGGTCCCTGGGCTCGCCATCGGCTACGCCATCGTCTTCACCAGCGACACCAGCAGCGCCCTGCTGGTCGGTTACCTCGTCGCCCTCACCTGGTGGGCCGTTCAACTCGCCGCTTACACCTTGCGGCTCGCCTACCCCGGTGCCGGGCAGGCATTGCGCCGGCTCGCGGGCAGCAGCCACACAGCCTGACGAGTCGTCAGAGCAAACACCGGCGCTAACCCTCGGGCCTCACCGCTGTCCGGCCAATGACGGCGCCACCGGGGTGAGCACCAGGCAGCGCTCCAACAGATGACGGCCCGCCGATCTCGGCGGGCCGTCCATTCAATCCAGCCAGCCTGCCGAGCCTCTCCGCTCGGTGGGCCATCCGCGCATGCCCTCTGGAGCAAGGAGGTCACCGGTTCCACGCGCCCGGATATCGCAGACCACGACCAGCACCAACCCACACATCAGCCTGACCGAAAGGCAATTGACGATGCGAACACTCCAGAGCTTCCCAATCTGCATCGAGATGACCGGGCGCGCGAGCACCGCGACCCGGATCGCACGTTTCCACGCCCAGCTCGGTACGGGGACGCACCGCGTCTCGCAACTGGCGAGTGAGGGCTCGTTTGACGACCTCTGTCCGCCATCCAGCGGTCCGCAGGACCAGGGAGACGCCGTCCGTCCGCGATCGATACAGAGCCTGCGATGCCTCTTCGAGGACGAGCCCAGCCCTTGGCTTGACCCCTGGGGGACGCAACGGATGGATAGACGGCCACAGCTGTCAGATGTCGCACCCGCGGGTGGTAGCGACGACCCCGTTCACCCCTGGCCCCAGCAGCGCCGGGCCAACGAAAGGAAGCACGATCCATGCCCGCCCCAACCCCGAACCGGCCCGGAATTCAGACCAGGTGCCGACGCACGCCGGCCAACTGCCAACCGCACGACGCGGCGCTGGCAGCCCGGTTCGACCGACGTCCTGGACCGGCGATGAACGGCCCCGCCGCCTCCGAATGGCGACCAGACCCGCTCCTGACCATCGACGACCTTGCGGCCTGGTTGGGCAAGCCCAAGAACACCCTCTACGCCTGGCACAGCCGAGGCAAGGGCCCTCGCGCCATCCGCGTCGGCAACACCCTGCGCTACCGGCGCAGCGAGGTCGAACGCTGGCTCGAAGACCACACCGACGCGGAGCGGTGAACCATGGCCCGACCTGAACTGGCCATCGGCACCTCCGGAAAAATCCGGATCGAGAAACTCGGTCCGAAGAGATTCCGGGCACGCGCCCGGTTCCGCGACTACGACGGCATCACCCGCGACATCGAAGCCACCGACACCACAGGCCCGGCCGCCGAACGGGCCTTGAAGGCCAAACTCCGCGACCGTGCCACCCCCACCGACGACGAGATCACCCGCGAAACGCGCATCAGCGCCCTCGCCGACCTGTGGGTCGAAGAGATCACCGCCGAGGAACGTATCGCGCCCCAGACCATCCACCGATACGCGACCAGCGTTCGCACCTCGATCCTGCCCGCCCTCGGCAACCTCCGAATCCGGGAAGCCAGCGTCGGACGCCTCGACCGGTTCCTGCGCGAAATCGCCAAGGACCGCCCTTCAGCCGCCAAAGGCGTAAAGGTCGTACTCAGTCAGATGTTCGCTCTGGCCGTACGCCACGGCGCCATCCCCACCAACCCGGTCCGCGACACCGGCCGACTCCGCAAACCCCGCCGCACCGTCGTCGTCCTGTCCGCCGAGCAACTCCAAGCCGTCCGAACGGCGATCCGCGAATGGCAGCGACCGATCCCTGGTAAGCCCGGGCCTCGGCACAGCGGCGACCTGGCCGACGTCGTCGACCTCATGCTCGCCACCGGCGCCCGGATCGGCGAGATCCTGGCCCTCCGCTGGGAGGACCTGGACCTCGCCGCCGAACGACCAACCCTGACGATCTGCGGAACGCTGGTCTTCATCAAGAGCCAGGGCTTCTTCCGACAGCCCTGGACCAAGAGCGACGCCGGCTACCGCAGGGTCGTCCTCCCCCGGTTCGCGGTCGGCATGCTCATGGCCCGCAAACTCACTGCCGCGGACAACCCCCACGACGCGATCTTCGCATCCCGACGAGGCACCTGGCTCTCACCCAACAACGTCCGCCGTCAGTGGCGCCAGGCCCGCGCCGAAGCCGACCTCGACTGGGTCACCCCGCACACCTTCCGAAAGACCGTCGCCACCCTCATCAAGGAGGAGATCGATACCAAGAGCGCGGCAGCGCAACTCGGGCACTCCAGCGAGGAGGTCACCGACACCTACTACATCGCCAAGCCGGTACAAGCACCAGACGTGTCCGGCATCCTCGAACGGCTCGGCAGCCACCCGAGCAACCAAGGATCGTCGCCAGGAGAGAACGATGCACACCGATGACGAACTTGGTTGCCGCACCGCGTAAACGGGGGGTTTTCGGGGGGCGGTTCAAATCTCCATCGAAGATAATCAAAGCCCTGACCAGCGTTCCTGCTGGTCAGGGCTCTTTCTTTGTCGGGACGGCCGGATTCGAACCGACGACCCCTTGACCCCCAGTCAAGTGCGCTACCAAGCTGCGCCACGTCCCGATGCCCCCGCCGGGTCTCCCCTGCAGCAGCCGGTACAGCTTAGCGCAGGATCTTCGCACCGTGCGCAGAGGCCCCTCCCGCGCCGCGCGCCACACCCCCTAGAGCATCCTAGGAGGGTGTGGCGCGACAACACGAAGAGCGGCAAGTAGAGCGTCAGCCGTGGGCCTTGCCCCGGCCGCCGGGGCCGAGCTTCTTGCGCGGGCGTACGGAGATCTCGATCGGGCTGCCCTCGAAGCCGAACTCCTCGCGGAGCTTGCGCTCGACGAAGCGCTGGTAGCCAGCGTCCAGCGGGCCGGTGGTGAACAGCACGAAGCGCGGCGGCGCCGCCCCGGCCTGGGTGGCGAACAGGATGCGCGGGGCGCGTCCGCCGCGTACCGGGTGCGGGGTGGCCTGGACCAGCGCGGTGAGCCACTGGTTGAGCTGCGCGGTCGGGATGCGCGTCTCCCAGCTCGCGAGGGCCTTGCGCAGCGCGGGCGCGAGCTTGTCGACGGCGCGGCCGGTCTTGGCGGACAGGTTCAGCCGGATCGCCCAGGGGATGCGCCGCAGCTCGCGGTCGATCTCCTTGTCCAGGTAGTAGCGGCGGTCGCCGTCGACCAGGTCCCACTTGTTGAACGCGATGACCAGCGCCCGGCCGGACTCGACGACCATGGTGAGGATCCGCTGGTCCTGCTCGCTGATCACCTCGCTGGAGTCGATCAGCACCACGGCGACCTCGGCCGCCTCGATCGCCGAGGCGGTACGCAGGCTGGCGTAGTACTCGGTGCCGCTGGCCTTGCCGACGCGCTTGCGCAGACCGGCGGTGTCGACCAGCTGCCAGGTCTCGCCGCCGATCTCGACCAGGCTGTCGACCGGGTCCACTGTGGTGCCGGCGACCGAGTCGACCACCGCCCGCTCCTCGCCGGAGAAGCGGTTGAGCAGGCTGGACTTGCCGACGTTGGGGCGGCCCACCAGCGCCACCCGGCGTGGGCCGCGCGGCCGGTTCTCCACGATCGCGGGCGCCTCGGGCAGCGCGTCGAGGATGGCGTCGAGCAGGTCGCCGGAGCCGCGGCCGTGCAGCGCCGAGATCGGGAACGGCTCACCGAGGCCGAGCGACCACAGCGAGGTCGCCTCCATCTCGATGGTGGTGTTGTCGGCCTTGTTGGCGATGAGGATCACCGGCTTGGCGCTGCGGCGCAGCATCTTCACCGCGGCCTCGTCCACGTCGGTGGCGCCGACCATGGCGTCCACCACGAACAGCACCACGTCGGCGGTCGCCACCGCGGTCTCGGCCTGGGCGGCGATGGCCGCGGCCCGGTCCTTGGCGTCGGGCTCCCAGCCGCCGGTGTCCACCACCGTGAACGTCCGGCCGTTCCACTGCGCGTCGTAGGGCACGCGGTCCCGGGTCACGCCGGGGATGTCCTCAACCACCGCCTGGCGGCGGCCGATGATGCGGTTGACGAGCGTGGACTTGCCCACGTTGGGGCGGCCGACCACGGCCACCACGGGCTGCGGGCCGGCCGGCTCACCGGAGTCGACCTCCGGCTCGCGCAGCTCCACCCAGCCGCCGAAATCGTCGCTCATGCGGCACCCCGCTCCGTGAGCATCTCGCGCAGGCGGGCCACTACCTCGTCGATGCCCAGCTCGGTGGTGTCCAGCACCACCGCGTCGGGGGCCTGCTGCAGCGGGTTGACCTTGCGGGTCGAGTCGAGGCGGTCCCGGCGGGCCAGGTCCGCGGCGGTCGCCGCGACGTCGGCGGCGTCCTCGGCGCTGCGCCGCTTCGCGCGCGCCGCCTCGGAGGCGGTCAGGTACACCTTCAGCTCCGCGTCCGGCGCGACCACCGAGCCGATGTCCCGGCCTTCGACCACGATCCGGCCCGCGTCGGCGATCACCCGCCGTTGCCGGTCCACCAGCAGCTCGCGTACGGCGGCGACGGCGGCCACCGCGGACACCGCGGCGGTCACCTCGGCGCCGCGGATGGCGGTGGACACGTCGGTGCCGTCGACCGTCACGGCGTACCCCTGGGGGTCGGTGCCGATGCGCAGGTCGGCCTCGGCGGCGACCTTGGCCACCGACTCGGTGTCGGTGAGTTCCACGCCGGAGCGCAGGACCGCCCAGGTCAGCGCCCGGTACATGGCGCCGGTGTCGAGGTAGCGGGCGCCGAGGCCCGCGGCCAGCCGCCGCGACACGGTGGACTTCCCCGAACCGGACGGCCCGTCCACAGCGACCACACATCGCCCGGCCGGTACGTTCTCCTCCACCGTTGTCCTCCTCAGCCCGTACCTCGCGGGTCGCCCGGATTCCCGGGCGCCGTTGAGCGGATGGTTCTGTCGTCAATCATGCCCGCGCCGCGCGGGCGTCCCGCCGGGCGGCACGCGCCGGCCCGCGGACCGCGTCGAAGCCTACCGGCAGCCGTACCCCGATCGGCGGGTCAGTCACCCACGGCCTTGAACAGGGCGGCGACCTCCGCGTTCGTCAGCCGCCGCAGCCGCCCGGTGCGCAGGTCGCCGAGCTTGATCGGACCGATCGAGGTACGGATCAGGCGGGACACCGGGTGTCCCACCTCGGCCATCAGGCGCCGGACGATGTGTTTGCGCCCCTCGTGCAGGGTCAGCTCCACCTGGGCGGTTTTGCCGAGCGTGTCGACCAGCTTGAACCCGTCGACCTTCACCGGCCCGTCCTCCAGCTCGACGCCGGCGGCGAGGCGCTTGCCCAGGTTGCGCGGGATCGGCCCGGCCACCTCGGCGAGGTAGGTCTTGAGCACCTCGTACGACGGGTGCATGAGCTTGTGCGCGAGGGTGCCGTCGTTGGTGAGCAGGAGCAGGCCCTCGCTGTCGGCGTCCAGTCGCCCGACGTGGTAGACCCGCTGCTCCAGCCGCGCGCCGATGAAGTCGGCGAGCTCGGTGCGGCCCTTCTCGTCAGCCATGGTGGTGACCACGCCGCGCGGCTTGTTCATCGCCACGTAGACCAGGCGGACGTCGGCCTGGAGCCGCTCCCCGTCGACGACGATCACGTCGCGGGCCGGGTCGGCCTTGTCGCCGAGCTGCGCCACCCGCCCGTTCACGGTGACCCGGCGCCGGAAGATCAGGTCTTCACAGGCGCGCCGGGAACCCACCCCCGCGGCGGCGAGCACCTTCTGCAGGCGCTCGGCGCCCTCGTACACGGGGGCGTCGGGCTTCGGGGCACGGTCATCGCGTCGCATCGGCAAGCTCTTCTACGTCGTCGGGAAGGAACGGGGCCAGGGGCGGCAGGTCGTCCACCGAGTTCAGCCCCAGCTTCTCCAGGAACATGGTGGTGGTCCGGTAGAGGTAGGCGCCGCTGTCCGCTTCGGTGCCGCACTCCTCGACCAGGCCGCGACCCACCAGGGTACGGAGCACCCCGTCGCAGTTGACACCCCGGATGGCCGAGATGCGCGAACGGGTCACCGGCTGCCGGTAGGCGACCACGGCGAGGGTCTCCAGCGCGGCCTGGGTCAGCCGCACGGACTGCCCGTCCAGTACGAACCGCTCGACGTAGGTGGCGTATTCCGGCCGGGTGTAGAGACGCCAGCCACCCGCCGCCCGGCGCAGGTCGAACCCGTGCCCGGCGGCGGTGTACCCGGCGGCGATCTCGTCGAGCATCGCGCCGACCCGTTCCGGCGCCTGTTCGAGGACCTCGGCCAGGACCAGTTCGCTGACCGGCTGGTCCACCACGAGCAGGATCGCCTCCAGGGCGCCGCGCAGCTCCGCGTCGTCCAGGACCGGCGCGGGCGGCGGTTCCGGCGCGGCCCGCCGCCGTCCCCGCTTAGCGGGTACGCCCTCAGCACCCGCTCCCCCACCCGCCCCCGGCGCCGCGTCCCGCGCGGGCAGGCCGACGTCTCCCCCGGCGTCGTCCGTCCCGGCCTCTCCCGAGATCTTGGTACGGTCCCGCCCTCCGAGGGGCGTCCCCGTACCAAGATCCCCCTGAACCGTGGCGATCTTGGAAGGAATGGGCCCCTCTGAGGGCCCTTCGCTTCCAAGATCCGCCGAGGAATCCGGTGTCGCGTCGAGATCTGCTTCCCGGGAATCGGTGGTGTCCGGGATGTCGGGGTCCGGGTGCTCGGCCGGTGCGTCGGAATCGTCCGGGGCTGGCCGGGGCGGGGCGGGACGCTCCCACGGGGGCACCCATGCGGCGGCCTGGTCGGCCAGGGAGTCGCGGCGTTCCTGGTCGCTCATCCGTTCACTCCTGCGTCGGTGCGTGTTCGTCCGCCGTCTCGCTGGGCACGGCGGCGTCGGATGCGGCATCTGCGGCGACGTCGCCCGGCACGGCGGCGTCGCTCACCCCGGCGCCGACGTCGGCCGGAGCAGCCGCGGCGTCGGCCGGTGCGGCGGGGACGGACGTGGTCGTGGGTTCGGGGCTGCCGGCGTACTCGTCGACGGTCAGCTCCGCCTCGCCGTCGACCGGGCCGGTCCAGCGAACGGTCAGCTCCTCCAGCGCCTGCTCCTGCACGAACGCCACGAGACCCTGCCGGTACAGCTCCAGCAGCGCCAGGAACCGGGCCACCACCTCGAGCGTCATCTCACAGTCTGCGCAGAGCAGCGAGAACGTGGCGATCCCGGCGCGGCGCAGCCGGTCGGCGATGATGCCGGCGTGTTCGCGGACGCTGACCCGGACCATGTGCACGTGTGCGATGGACACCTCGGGCACCGGTTTCGGGCTCATCGCCTTGACCGCGAGCTTGTGCAGCCGCTCGGGACCGATGCCGAGCACCAGGTCGGGCAGCGCCTCGGCGTACCGCGGTTCGAGCGTGACCGCCCTCGGGTAGCGCCGGCCGCCGACCGCCTCCAGCTCGGCGATGTGCGCGGCGGCCTCCTTGTACGCCTTGTACTGCAGCAGCCGCGCGAACAGCAGGTCCCGCGCCTCCAGCAGCGCCAGGTCCTCCTCGTCCTCGACCTCGGCGGAGGGCAGCAGCCGGGCCGCCTTCAGGTCGAGCAGGGTGGCGGCGACGAGCAGGAACTCGCTGGTCTCGTCCAGGTCCCACTGGTCGCCCATCGCCCGCAGGTACGCGATGAACTCGTCGGTGACCTTGTGCAGCGCCACCTCGGTGACGTCCAGCTTGTGCTTGCTGATCAGCTGGAGCAGCAGGTCGAACGGGCCGGTGAAGTTGTCCAGCCGGACGGTGAAGCCACTGGTCTGCTCGCCGGTGCCCGCGTCGGCGGGCACCACACCGTCGACCTCGGCGGCCAGCTCCGCGGCTACGGCGGGGTCGCCGGCGCCGTGTGGCGGGTCGAGGGGCGGTGCGGTCACCGGGAAACCGTAGACGACGCGGCGGGCGGCCGGCGTGCGCCCTACCGGTCCGCCTGGGCGGCGATGACCTCCCGGGCCAGCTGCCGGTAGTTGCGGGCGCCGGAGGAGGCCGGGTCGAGGGTGGTGATCGGGGCGCCGGCCACGGTGGACTCGGGGAACTTCACCGTCTTGGTGATGACGGTCTGGTAGACCTTGTCGCCGAACGCCTCGACCACCCGCTGCAGCACCTGGCGGCAGTGGGTGGTGCGGCTGTCGTACATGGTGGCGAGGATGCCTTCGAGCTCCAGGTCGAAGTTGAGCCGCTCGCGCACCTTGTCGATGGTGTCCAGCAGCAGCGCGACACCGCGCAGGCTGAAGAACTCGCACTCCAGCGGGATGAGCACGCCGTGCGCGACGGTGAGCGCGTTGATCGCCAGCAGGCCCAGCGAGGGCTGGCAGTCGATCAGGATGAAGTCGTACTCCTTGCGGATGGTGCGCAGCACCCGCGCCAGGGCCATCTCCCGGGCGACCTCGTTGACGAGCTGGATCTCGGCGGCGGAGAGGTCGATGTTGGCGGGCAGCAGGTGCAGCCCGGCCACGTCGGTCTTGATCAGGACGTCCTCGGCGGTGACGTCGTCCTGCATCAGCAGGTTGTAGACCGACAGGTCCAGGTTGTGCGGGTTGACGCCCAGCCCGACGGAGAGGGCGCCCTGCGGGTCGAAGTCGACGAGCAGCACCTTGCGGCCGTACTCGGCCAGGGCCGCGCCCAGGTTGATGGTCGTCGTGGTCTTGCCGACGCCGCCCTTCTGGTTGGCCATCGCGATGATCCGCGCCGGGCCGTGCCGGTCGGTCGGCATGGGTTCGGGGATCGGCTTGCGCATGGTGTACGCGGCCGGGTCGGCGGGGCCGAGATCGGCGCCGAGCGTCGCCTGCTGCTCACGGAGCTCCGACGTCCAGGTCTCGGCACGGTCACCGTTTCCTGCCATGTCCTCGTTGCCCCCTCCCGACGACCACCCGGCGTCGGAGCCGTCCGACGTCCCTCGCGGCGCCGCTGCGCACCCCCGGTCCGTCGCACCTGGAGGCCCGCGCCGATGCCGACTGTACGCCACCGGCCAGCAGCGCGTTCGGTAGCGGGTCGGCGTGTCGGCGGCCCGTCAGCCAGGGCCCGGCCACGCCGGCGACTCAGCGGGCGCGCGGATGCGCTGTCGCGTACACCTCGCGCAGTCGTTCCACGGTGACCAGTGTGTAGACCTGGGTGGTGGTCACCGACGCGTGGCCGAGCAGTTCCTGCACCACGCGCACGTCCGCGCCGCCGTCGAGCAGGTGCGTGGCGTACGAGTGGCGCAGCGTGTGCGGGGAGACCGCGTCGGGGCCGTCAACCGGCAGGCCGGCCCGGGCGGCGGCGGCGCGCAGCACGGCCCAGGCGCCCTGCCGGGTGAGCGTGCCGCCGCGGGCGTTGACGAACACCGCGTGGGTGCCGCGTCCGGCCGCGAGCAGCGCCGGGCGGCCCCGGACCAGCCAGGCGCGCAGCGCGTCGGCCGCGTACCCGCCGACCGGGACCAGCCGGGTCCGGCCGCCCTTGCCGCGCAGCAGCACGGTTCCGGCGTCCAGGTCGAGGTCGTCGACGGCGGCGCCGACCGCCTCGGAGATGCGCGCGCCGGTGCCGTACAGGAATTCCAGCAGCGCCCGGTCGCGCAGCGCGCGGGCGGCGGCGTCGCCGGTGCCGTCGGCCGGGCCGGCGGCCTCCAGCAGCCGCAGGACCGCGTCGACGGGCAGCGCCCGGGGCAGGCGGCGCGGCGGCGCGGGCGGGCGGACGTCGCGGCTGGGGTCGGCGCCGGTGAGCCCTTCGCGCAGCGCGAAGCGGTGCAGGCCGCGTACCGCGCTGGCGGCGCGGGCGGCGGAGGAGACGGCGAGCGGCGGGTGGTCGTCGTCGCCGGCGCGCAGCCGGGCCAGGTGGGCCTCGACCTGCGCGGGCCCGGCGGCGGCCAGGTCGTCCACCCCGGCGGCGGCCAGGGTGGCGAGGTAGCGGTCCAGGTCCCGGCGGTACGAGGCGAGCGTGTTCGCGGACAGCCCGCGCTCGACGGTGAGGTGGTCCAGGTACGTCCGGACCGCACGGCGCAGGGCCGGCGCGGGTTCCGCGCCGGCCGCGCGCACGGCGGCGTCGGTCAGCTCAGCACCTCGTCCAGCGGCAGCACGTCCATGCCGTGCGCCTCGGCGACCGGGCCGTAGACGACCTTGCCGGCGTGGGTGTTCAGGCCCAGCGCCAGCGCCGGGTCGTTGCGCAGCGCCGCCTGCCAGCCCTGGTTGGCCAGTTCCAGGGCGTACGGCAGGGTGACGTTGGTCAGCGCGTAGGTGCTGGTGTTCGGCACCGCGCCGGGCATGTTCGCCACGCAGTAGAAGATCGAGTCGTGGACCTTGTAGACCGGGTCGGCGTGCGTGGTCGGGCGCGAGTCCTCGAAGCAGCCGCCCTGGTCGATGGCGATGTCGACGAGCACGCTGCCCGGCTTCATCCGGGAGACCAGCTCGTTGGAGATGAGCTTCGGGGCCTTCGCGCCGGGCACCAGCACCGCGCCGATGACCAGGTCCGCGTCGAGCACTGCCCGCTCGATCTCGTACGCGTTTGAGGCGACGGTCTGCAGGTGGCCCCGGTAGATGGCGTCGGCGGAGCGCAGCCGGGCCACGTTCTTGTCCAGCAGCAGCACCTCGGACTGCAGGCCCAGCGCGATGGCGGCGGCGTTGAGGCCGGACACGCCCGCGCCGATGACCACGGTCTTTGCGGCGTACACGCCGGAGACGCCGCCGGGCAGCACGCCCCGCCCGCCGCCGGTGCGCATCATGTAGAAGGCGCCCACCTGGGGGGCGAGCCGGCCGGCCACCTCGGACATCGGGGCGAGCAGCGGCAGCGACCGGTCGGGCAGCTCGACCGTCTCGTACGCGATGCCGGTGACCTTGCGGTCGACCAGCGCGTCGGTGCACTCGCGGGAGGCGGCCAGGTGCAGGTACGTGAAGAGCACCTGTCCCTCGCGCATCCGGTGGTACTCCTCGGCGATCGGCTCCTTCACCTTGAGGACCAGCTCGGCGGTGTCCCACACCTCGTCGGCGGTGGCCAGGATCTTCGCGCCGGCGGCGGCGAACTCGTCGTCGGTGATGCTGGAGCCGACGCCGGCGCCGGCCTCGACGAAGACCTCGTGGCCGTGGCGGGTGAACTCGTTGACGCCCGCGGGCGTGATCGCCACCCGGTACTCGTGGTTCTTGACCTCGCGGGGGATTCCGACCTTCACGATGCAGACACCTTCCTCCGGGGCTGCTCACCCCCGACTGCGCGGCGCCGCGCCGGCTCCGTTGCCGGCGCGGTACACCGGTCCCGCCGGCGGCAGTCTAGAGCCGTGGGAAGCCCACGGACGGCGACACTGTGACATCCGGTGCCCGCTGGTGCTGACGGTGTGTCAGGCATGGGCCAGGCTGGCCGGTGGAGACGTCATCAGCCGACAGGACAGAGTTCGGTAAATATCCTTCCACGACCGGGGTGCCGGGGCCGACAGGACGCGAGTCGATCACTATTGTGTCCGCTCATGACCACTCCTTACCAGCAGTACCCGCAGGGCGTCTCGGACAAGAGCAAGGTCGTCGCGGGTGTGCTCCAGATCCTCCTCGGCGGCTTCGGCATCGGCCGGTTTTACATGGGCGACACCAAGACCGGTGTCATCCAGCTCATCGTCACGCTCGTGACGTGCGGCATCGGCGCGATCTGGGGCCTCGTCGACGGCATCCTGATCCTCGTCAACGGCGGTGTCGACGGGCAGGGCCGCCCGCTGCGCGACTGACCACCGCAACGGAAAGGGGCCGCCCGGCGCAGAGCGCCGCGCGGCCCCTTCGTCGTCGGTTCCCGATCAGCGCGGCAGCGGCGCCTCCGGCCGGCGCAGCTCGGTGAAGCCGGTCTCCCGGGCGCGGGCCGTGGCGAGCAGCCCGGCCACGCAGGACGCGTTGGTGATCTCACCGGCCAGCACCATCCGCACCGCCTCGTCCAGGTCCACGCGGACCACCTGGAGGTCGGCCTCCTCGTCGTGCCGGTCGTGCCGCTGCTCCGCCGGCACCTCGGCCAGCTCGCGGGCCAGGAACACCCGGACCATCTCGTCGGAGAAGCCGGGCGAGCTGTGCAGGTCCACGAGCACGTCCACGCGCGCCGCGGTCAGGTCGGCCTCCTCGGCCAGCTCCCGCAGCGCCGCGGCGGCCAGGTCCTCGCCGCCGACGTCCATCAGCCCGGCGGGCAGCTCCCACAGGTGCCGGCCGACCGGGTGCCGGTACTGGCGGATCAGCACCACCTGACCGGCGTCGTCGAGCGCCACCACGGCGACCGCGCCGACGTGCCGCACGTAGTCCCGGGTCGCCTCGCCGCCACCGGGCATGGTGACGTCGTCGCTGACCACGGAGAAGATCCGGCCGGACCAGATCTGGCGGCGCGCGGTCACCTCGTACCGGTGCTCGACGCCGCTCACTTGGCCTGGGCCTTGGCGCCGCCGCCGCGGCCGGCCTTCTTCGCCGCGCCGTCCAGGTCCACCGGCAGCTGGTCGGCCTGCGAGTACGCCACGGCGGCGCCGACGAACGCGGCGAACAGCGGGTGCGGGCGGGTGGGGCGGCTCTTCAGCTCCGGATGCGCCTGGGTGGCCACGAAGAACGGGTGCAGGTTGCGGTCCAGCTCGACGAACTCCACGAGCCGCCCGTCCGGCGAGGTGCCGGAGATCGTCAGCCCCGCCTTGGTGAGCTGGTCCCGGTAGGCGTTGTTCACCTCGTACCGGTGGCGGTGCCGCTCGCTGACCTCGGTGCTGCCGTACGCCTCGGCGACGATCGACCCCTCGGCGAGCTTCGCCGGGTACGCCCCGAGCCGCATGGTGCCGCCCAGGTCGCCGCGGCCGGCCACGATGTCCTCCTGGTCGGCCATGGTGGCGATGACCGGGTGCACGGCCTCCTCGTCGAATTCGAGCGAGTTCGCGCCGTCGAGGTTGGCCAGGTGACGGGCCACCTCGATGGTCATGCACTGCAGGCCGAGGCAGAGGCCGAGCAGCGGGATGCCGTTCTCCCGCGCGTACCGGGCGGTGCCGACCTTGCCCTCGATGCCGCGTACGCCGAAGCCGCCGGGGATGACGATGCCGTCGACGCCGGACAGCGCGGCGGCCGCGCCGGCCGCCGTCACGCAGTCGTCGCTGGGCACCCACTTGAGCTTCACCCGGGCGCGGTGGCCGAACCCGGCCGCCCGGATCGCCTCGCTCACCGACAGGTACGCGTCGGGCAGGTCGACGTACTTGCCGACGAGCGCGACGGTGATCGTGTGCCGCGGCTGGTGCACCCGCTCCAGCAGGTCGTCCCAGCGGGTCCAGTCGACGTCGCGGAACGACAGGCCGAGCCGGCGCACCACGTACGCGTCGAGGCCCTCCCGGTGCAGCACCTTCGGGATGTCGTAGATGCTCGGCGCGTCCGGGGCGGCGGTGACCGCCTCCCGGTCGACGTCGCAGTACAGCGACAGCTTCTCCTTGACCTTGTCCGGGATCTCCCGGTCGCAGCGCAGCACCAGCGCGTCGGGCTGGATGCCGATGCTGCGCAGCTGCGCCACCGAGTGCTGGGTCGGCTTGGTCTTCAGCTCGCCCGACGGCGCCAGGTACGGCACCAGCGACACGTGCAGGTAGAAGCAGTTGTCCCGGCCCAGGTCGTGGCGGATCTGCCGGATCGACTCCAGGAACGGCAGCGACTCGATGTCGCCGACGGTGCCGCCGACCTCGGTGATCACCACGTCGGGCACCTGGCCGTCGGCGTCCGGGTCGGCCATGCCGCGGATGCGGGCCTTGATCTCGTTGGTGATGTGCGGGATGACCTGCACCGTGTCGCCGAGGTACTCCCCGCGCCGCTCCTTGGCGATCACCGCCGAGTAGATCTGGCCGGTGGTGACGTTCGCCTTGCCGGAGAGGTCCCGGTCGAGGAACCGCTCGTAGTGCCCGACGTCGAGGTCGGTCTCGGCGCCGTCCTCGGTGACGAAGACCTCGCCGTGCTGGAACGGGTTCATCGTCCCGGGGTCGACGTTCAGGTACGGGTCGAGCTTCTGCATCACCACGCGCAGTCCGCGCGCGGTCAGCAGACTGCCGAGGCTGGAGGCGGTGAGGCCCTTACCCAGCGAGGAGGCGACGCCCCCGGTGACGAAAATGTGCCTGGTCGTCCGTGCTGTAGGGGCCAAGGCCTGCTCCCGTGTCGTCCGTAGCGGTCGTGCGAACCGCCGTGCCGATCAGACAAGTGATCACGCGATCCACGGGATTCCACGGTAACACCATCCGGACCGTGAGCCGGCGTCGCACCCGCTGTCGGCGCACGTGAGGCCCGTGCCGGCCCTCGTGCGGCGCTCTTCCGTGCCCCGTCCGGGCCCTTGATCGACACCACCCCGCCGATGTGGTGCCTTCCACAGGGCCTTGACCCCGCCACCTCCCCGATCTGGCGAGGGCGCGGCGGGGGGCGGCACGCCCGCGCGGGCAGCGCGGGCCGGTCAGCCGGCGGGGACCTCCGAGGAGGCCGGGGTCGGCTGTGCGGGGACCCGCGCCCCGGCGCCGGGCGATGCGTTCGGCGTTTCCGTGCCGGCCGGGCCCTGCCGACCCGGTCCGGCCGGCTCCCCGGCCTCCCCCGGATCGCCCACACCGTCACCGGCCGGACCGTCGCCCGCCGACCCACCATCACCAGCACCGTCACCGGCCGACGGAGCACCGTCAGGCGGGCCGCCGGCAGCGGGGCCGCCTCGGGAAGGGCTGTCCGGGCCGCCCGGTGGTACCGCGTCCGTCTCGCCGCCAGGGCGGCCGCTGTCGGGCAGCGTACGGTCGGTGGAGTGGTCGAGCACCCGCAGCGCCGACAGCGCCGCCATGGGCACCACGAGCGCCGCCGCCGCGCCGGCCACGTCCAGCGCCGAGCCGCCCAGCACGCCGCCCAGCCCGACGGCCACGCCGGTGCCGGCCATCGCGGCCCGGATCGCCGGGTAGATGCCGAACAGCCGCATCAGGCCGCCCCACGGCTGCAGCAGCGCCAGCCAGACCAGCGCCGCCCCGGCCAGGGCCAGCACGGTGAGCGGGCTGTTCACCAGCGTCTGGATGTTGGAGTCGCCGGAGCGGTGCACGGTGAGCCCCCCGGTGCCGTCGCCGAGCGCGGCCAGGAACCGGCCCAGGCTTCCCCGCTCGTCGGCGGGACGGCCCAGGTCGACCAGGGCGAAGCCGATGGTGACCGCGAGCGCGGCCATGGTGGCCCAGGCCAGTCGGCTCACGGTGAGCCAGCCGCCGGTGCAGATGGCGGCGGCGACGCTGACGCCGGCGGTGAGCGCGATCGCGCCGATCGAGTCGGCGCCCAGGTACGGGCTGCCCACGATCACCACTGCCAGTCCGCCGACGGCCACCATCACCATCGGCCGCCAGCCCTTGCGGAACCGCTGGGCGAGCCAGCCGCCGCACAGCAGTGATCCGGCGACGAACACGCCCAGCCCGACGGTGCCGAGCCCGGCGTACCGGCCGCCCTCCAGCGCGGAGTAACCGACCACGCCGTTGAGCTGCAGCCGGGAGCCGGTGAGCACGTCCACGCCGACCACGAGCGTGGCCAGCCCGGCGACCGCGCCGAGCGGGCCGAGCGTGCGCTCGTGCCCGGGGCTGAACCGGACCAGGGCGGTGCCGCCGACGACGAGCAGCGCGGTCACCGAGGCGTACCAGACGCCGGCGTGGCTGCCGCGCCACCAGGGCACGGCGTCGGCCAGCAGCGCCGCGGGCACGGCCAGCGCCGCGGCGATGAGCAGCAGCTCCACCACGGCGACGACGCGCCGGGACACCGGTTCCGGTCCGTGCGGGCCGGCGAGGCGGCGGGCCCGGCGTAGCAGCGGCAGCACCGCCACCGCGAGGGCCAGCTGGGCGGCGGCGAGCAGGGTGAAGAACCAGCCGGCGACGCGCCGCTGGGCGGCGGCCTCCCGGTCCGCGTCGGCCGACGCCTCGATCGCGGCCCGCAGGTCGTCGGGCCGGTCGTCGGCGGTGACCGCGGGACGGCCGACGAAGGCCCGTTCCGGGGCCGGCCGGTCGAGTACGGCGAGCACGGTCGGGGCCAGGTCGACCAGTTGCAGGTAGCCGGATCGGGCGGTGCTCGGCGAGGTCAGCCAGCCGCCCGTCCAGCCGGGGCCGTCGGCGATCGCGACGTGCAGCCGCGCCGGGTTGTCGGTGTCGGAGACGCCCGCGACCAGCACCAGTGAGCGCGGCGGCCGGGCGGCGAGGACCCGGGCCAGCCGGGCGTCGGCCTGCCGCGCCTGGGCGGCCCGTACGGCCGGGTCGTCGTCGTCGACGGTGCCGGCGTCGACGATGCTCAGCACGCAGGAGCCGAGCAGTTCCGCCGGGTTCTCGGGCAGCGTGGGCGCGTACCTGTCGACCCGGCCGAACGGACGGGCGGCGGCCACGGCGGCGCCCGGCCCCACCGCCACCGAGCAGCGCACCGACTCGGCCAGCGCGCCGGGCTTGGCGCCCCAGGCGAGCTGTTCCTGGTTGTGCGCCACGACGCTGGGCTGGTCGGGCAGGTTCGCGCCGATGCCGTCGGGCCGTTCCACAGTCACGCCGGCCGCCGGGCAGCCACCGCCCGGACGGGCGCCCGGCCAGGCGGCGAAGTTCCCGGCGCCGAGGGTGAGCCAGCCGTCGACGGGGCAGGTGGGCCGGTGCGCGGACCGCACCGACAGGGAGCCGATCGCGCCCTGCTCGGCCATCCGCCACAGCGTCGGCGTGTTCTCCGGGTCGACGTCGTCCCAGCGCAGGCCGGCCGCGCCGACGAGGACCACGAAGTCGGCGCCGGGCCGGTCCGCGCCGCGGTCCGGCCGGGCGGCCAGCGCGGTGATGCCCAGCGCCACCACGACCAGGGTGAGCAGGACCGGGGTCAGTCGGCGCAGCATCAGCGGTTCCCGGCGGAGTGCTGCGGTGTCAGCTCGGCGTAGAGGTCGGCGAGCGCGGCCACGGTGTCCGCCTCGGTGGGCCAGGTCGCGGCCCGGGCCAGGCCGCGCCGGCCCACCTCGGCCCGGCGTACGGGGTCGTCGAGCAGGTCGCGCACCGCCGCGTCGACGGCGTCCACGTCCCCGGGCGGCACCAGCACGGCCCCGTCGCCGACGAGCTCCGGCAGCCCGCCGACGGCGGTCGCGACGAGCGGTACGCCGGCCCGCAGCGCCTCCTGGGCGAACAGCTGCCGGGCCTCCCAGTCGCTGGTCACCACGGCGAGGTCGGCGCCGGCCAGCAGGTCCGCCACGTCGGTGCGGTGCCCGAGCAGCGTCACCGGCGCGCGGGCGGCCGAGATCCGGGCGGCCAGCGGCAGATACGCGGGTCCGCTGCCGGCGATCACCACGACCGGGGCGGGGGTACGGGTGCGCCAGCGGGCGGCGGCGTCGATGAGCACGTCGTACCGTTTCTGCGGGTGCAGCCGGCCCACCGAGAGGATCAGCGGGCGGTCGGCGGTCACGCCGAACTCGGCGCGGACGGCGGCGCGGCGGCGGCCCGGCGGCGGCAGCGTGGGCGCGGCGACCGGGGCCAGGCGCGCGTCGGCGGCGCCCAGCGCGGCGGCGCGGTCGACCAGGTCGGCGGAGGCGCCCAGCGCGACCCGCACGGACCGGGCGACGATCCGCTCGACCAGCCGGGACGCCGCGCCGCGCAGCCCTTTCGCGAGGACCGCGTTGTGCCAGGTGACGACGAGCGGCGCGGTGGGGCGGGCGAGCGCCGCGACCAGGCCGGCGCGCAGCCCGTGCGCGTGCACCACGTCGACGGGTGTGACCGCGAGCGCCCGGCGCAGCGCGGTGACCGCGCGCGCGTCGCCCGGCGTGGGGCTGGCCGGGATCTCCACCGGGGTGAACCGGGCGCCGACGCCGGTGAAGCCGAACTGCTCCTCGGTGGCGGCCGGTCCGCACACCAGCACCGACGCTCCGGCCTCGGTGAGTCCCCCGGCGATCGAGCGCACGTGCTGCCCGACCCCGCCGGTGCTGGAGGCGAGCACGAGGGCCACCGACCCGGGCCAGCGCGGTGCGGGCGAGGCGTCCGTCATGAGGAAACGGTCTCCTTTCCGTCGCCCCGCTCGCCGGGGTGCTGCTGCGCCGGCGGGCCGTCCCCACCGGCCGGGCGTCGCCGGCGCAGCCGGCGGGTCACGGTCGCGAGCAGCGGCCGCAGGTCGCGGGCGTCGGTCAGCCAGGCGACGGCGAGGAACAGGACACCGACCACGACCCCGGACAGCATGCCCTGCGCGAGGGCCCACGGTGTCGTCGGGGTGCCGTCACCGAGCCCGGCGAGTCCCGCCGCGACGGCCGCCCCGCCCGCTCCGGCGACCACTGCGGCGAGCAGTCCGGCGGCGCCGGCCCGGCCGATCCCGGCGAGCGCCTCGCCGCCGGCGGCACGCCGGACCGCGACGATCAGCAGCGCGCCGAGCAGCACCATGCCGGCCGACGTCGCCAGGGTCACCGCGAGGACCCGGTCGGCCAGCGGCAGCGCCTGGGCGAACAGGAGGGCGAACGCGGGCACGCTGAGCCATCCGAGCGCGGTCGCGACGGTGGCCGCGCGGGTCTCGCCGCGGGCGTACAGGGCGCGGGTGAGGACCGCGAACAGGCCGTAGCCGACCAGGCCGGGCGCGAACCCGGCGATCCCGACCGCCGCGGTACGCGCATCGAGCGGGTCGGCGAAGAAGAAGTGCCCGACCGGGATCGCGGTGCCGACGAGCGCGGCGGCGCCGAGCAGGCTGAGCAGCACCACTCCGCGTACCGCCGGGGCGAGCGTGTCCCGGTAGGCGCGCTCGTCGCCGGTGGCCCGGGCCGCGACGAGCGTCGGGTACGCGGCCACCGCCAGCGGCACCGCCAGCACCGCCCAGGGCAGGAAGTAGACGGTCTGGGCGAGGTTGTAGACGCCGACGTCGGCGGTCCGGCCGTAGGTGACCTGGTTGAGCGCTACCACCAGGGCGATCTGCTGGGCGGCGACGGTGACCACCCCGGCGACGGCCAGGCCGCCGACCCGGGCCCGGGCGTCGGCCGGGAACCGGTAGCCCGGCCGGATCCGGAGCTTCAGCCGGCGCAGCGGGATCAGCAGCGACAGCGAGAGCACCACCACGCCGAGTGTGGTGCCGGCGGACAGCAGCAGCTCGCCGCCGCGCCCGGCCTCGCCGATCGTGGCCAGCCGCCCCTCGGTCGCGGTGAAGGCGAGGTAGACGCCGATCACGCTGATGCTCGACAGCAGCGGCGCGATCACCGGCCAGGCGAACCGGCGGTGCGCCTGGAGCACACCGGTGAGCACGATGCCCACGCCGTAGAGCGGCAGCTGCGGCGCGAAGACGCGCAGCATCCGGGCCCCGGACGCCTGCTGCGCCTCGCTGAGACCGTCTCCGATCAGGCCCGGCAGCGGGTCGGCGAAGATCGCCACCAGCACCGCCAGCGGCACCAGCAGCGTCAGCGTCCAGGTCAGCAGCGCCCCGGTGGTGGCGGCCACCGCACGCCGGTCACCGGCCTCGACCGCGCCGGCCAGCAACGGTACGACGAGACTGGCCAGCGCCCCGCCCGCGACGATCTCGAAGATGAAGTTCGGGACGTAGTTGGCCACCAGGTAGGCGCCACCGAGGTCGCTGGTGGACAGCGTCCAGGTGAACACGGCGGTGCGGCCGAAGCCGGCGAGCCGGCTGACCACGGTGAGCACGGCGATGAGGGCGGCCGCCCCGGCGACGCGGCCGGCGGCGGCGAGAGGTGCCGGTTTCGTCACGTCAGTCGGGCAGCCGGCCCAGTTCGTCGAGGTGCCGCAGCCCCGGCGTGGACGCGATGACCTGGGTGAAGCTGACCTTCTCGCTGGCGGCGGTGAGCGCGGCGAGCACGGCCAGCACGCCGGCGCGGCCCAGCGGCCCGGTACGCGCGGCCAGGCTCACGCCCAGCAGCGCACCGAGCGCGTTCGCGCCGCTGTCCCCGACCATCACCCGTTCGCCCAGGTCGTCCCCGACCAGCGCGGCCGACGCGCCCACCGCGCCCGCCGCGATGCCGCCGTGCGGGCCGGTGGTCAGCGGCGCGCCGAGCAGCATGCCGGACTTCAGCGCCCGGCCGGGCCGCAGGTCGAGCAGGTTTACCAGGTTGGCGGTGCCGGCCACCACGCCGGCGCCGAGCAGCACGTCGAGCCCGCGGCCGACCGCCCCGGCGCGCCGGCGGCGCGGGTGCGCGGCGACCCGCCGGTCGGCGGCGAGCAGCGCCGCGGCGGCGAGCCCGGCCACGCCGACCCCGGCGACCTTCACCAGCCCGGCGGTGACCTGGCCCTCGCGCAGCGCGGCGAGGTGCCCGGCGAAGCCCTTGGCGGCCTTCTGCTCGGGGCGTGCGCCGACCACGTCGTCGTAGAGGCCGACCGCGCCCGCACCGAGTCCGGCGACGAGCGCGGCGGCGCCGGCCGGTGCGCTGCCGGCGCCCAGCGCGCCGCCGGTCGCCGCGCCCACGGCGAGGGCCGGACCGGCGGCCAGGGTCACCGTGCGGCCCCGGTAGTTGGTGCGCTCCAGCGCCGGCCCGCCCGGCGACGTGCGCGTCTGGCGCAGCGTGTAGCGGGCGGCCAGCACCCCCGCGCCCACGGCGAGCAGCCGACCCAGTCTCACGGGACCTCCTCGATCCGGACTTCGAACGCGACGCGGCACGGACCGGGCGGCCCGAGCGGTCACCGGGGCAGTGTAGGCACCCGGGAGGCGGCGTTGTCGCCCACGCCGTACTGGCCGGTCTTCTTCTCGGTGAGCTGCTGCGCCAGGGCGAGGCTGGTGGCCAGCTGGCCCTGCACGGTGTTGGCGTTGTCGACGGTGGAGATGGTCTGCGACAGCACCGGGTCGCCGCGGACCACGGAGACCAGGTTCCCGCCGGTCGAGCCCATGCCGGCGACCACCAGCGCGCCGGCCCGGTCGAACTCCACGGCGATCTTCACCACCGACTCGTCCTTCTTGGCCGAGTCCTTGTCCACGTACGGCTGGCCGGTGACCATCACGACCGCCTCGGCGGCGGTGGAGATCTTGTCCGCCGGGGTGAGGTAGCCGGCGGTGGCGTACTGCTCCAGCACCGTGCGCCGGTCGGTCTCGCTGGCCGCCGGGGTGCCCGCGGGACGGTCGACCAGGACGTTCGCCAGCAGCGCGCTCGAGGTCTCCACGCCGTGCCCGTTGCCGGGCAGGTTGATGGCGGGGGACGTGTTCGGCCGGGCGGTGACCGCCAGTTCCAGCAGGTTGTTGTTGCTGTCCGGGTTGACGAACTTGTCCTGCACGTCGATGCGGCCGGTGACGTCCGCGCCGGCGGTCTGCAGCATCTTCACCACGCCCTCGGCCTGGTCGCGGCCGCTGGGCAGGGTGAGCACCAGCACCCGACGGCCGGTCAGCTTGCCGGGCAGGACGAGCTGGGCCACCTCGGCGGCGAAGTCCTCCTCGGTCTCCAGCTGCTTCTGCATGCTGTTGACCGACTGGCGCATCAGCGAGTTGTCCTTGCGCAGGCCGTTGACGTTCTCCCGGAGCGAGTCGGCGACCGGCCCGTTGAGGGCGGCCGTGCCGACCACCAGGCCGATCGCCAGCGCCAGGAACACCGCGGTCAGGGACACCACGTGGTAGCGAAAGTTGATCACGCTTGCAGCCTCTTGATCGTCGGGGGAGCTAGAAGAGCTGGCCGAGCTGGAACACGAAATTGTCCCACCATTCGGAGACCACGCCCAAATACGCCTTCCCGACGGTGGAGACCGCCACCGCGGAGGCCATCGCGGCCACCGCCGACAGGACCAGCAGCAGCAGCGACGAACCGGAGATGCTCTGCCGGTAGAGCCGGCTGACGCCCTTGGCGTCGACCAGCTTGCCGCCCACCTTCAGCCGGGTCAGGAACGTCGACGCCATGCCGCCGCGCCCCTTGTCCAGGAACTCCACCAGGGTGGCGTGGGTGCCGACGGCCACCAGCAGCGACGCGCCCTTCTCGTCGGCCAGCAGCATGGCGAGATCCTCGCTGGTGGCCGCCGCCGGGAACGTGATCGCCGGTACGCCGAGCCCGTTGACCCGGGCCAGGCCGGGCGCCCGCCCGTCCGGGTAGGCGTGCACGATCACCTCGGCGCCGCAGCGCAGCACGTCGTCGGTGACCGAGTCCATGTCCCCGATGATCATGTCCGGGGTGTAGCCCGCCTCGACCAGCGCGTCGGCCCCGCCGTCGACGCCGATCAGCACCGGCTTGAACTCCCGGATGTACGGGCGCAGCACGTCCAGGTCGGCCTTGTAGTCGTAGCCGCGCACCACGATCAGGCAGTGCCGGCCCTGGACCTGGGTCTGGATCTCCGGCACGCCGACGCCGTCGAGCAGCAGGTCACGTTCCTGCCGCAGGTAGTCCATCGTGTTGGCGGCGAACGCCTCCAACTGCACCGACAGGCCCTCCCGGGCGTCGGCCATCGACTTGGCCACGGTCTCGGCGTCCTGCAACGTGCCGTGCGCGACCGGCTCCTCGCCGACGAACACGGTGTTGCCCTCGATGCGGACCCGGTCACCCTCGCGGACCTGCTCGAAGACGCTCTCGCCGAGATCGTCCAGCAGCGGGATGCCGGCCGAGATCAGCACCTCCGGGCCGAGGTTGGGATAGCGGCCGGAGACCGACGGCTTGGCGTTGAGCACCGCCGCCACACCCACCGCGACGAGCGAGTCGGCCGCCACCCGGTCCAGGTCGACGTGGTCGATGACCGCGATGTCGCCGGGGCGCAGCCGCCCGACCAGCCGTTTCGTCCGGCGGTCGAGGCGCGCGGTGCCGACGATGGAGCCCGGCTCCGGGTTCCGGCTCCGGCGCAGTATGGGTAGACGCATCGTGACCATCCTGGCATGTGAGGCAGGTTTTGCTGTCGCGACATGCCTGAGCAGGGCCGCCTACCCAGGGAAGCACACCGGAACCCGCGCCGGTGTGCTTGCGCTCACAATCGGGGTATCACGGACGCCTTTCCTTGGCCGCCACGGCCAGGAGCTCCTCGGCATGGGCGATACCCAGATCCGAGTCCGGCAAACCGGCGAGCATCCGGGCCAGTTCCCGGGCGCGCTCGGTGTCCTCCACCACGCGCACCCCGCTCGTGGTGACCGCTCCCCCGGTGTCCTTGGCCACCACCAGGTGCCGGTCGGCGAACGCGGCGACCTGCGGCAGGTGGGTGACCACGAGCACCTGATGACTGCGGGCCAGCCGGGCCAGCCGGCGGCCGATCTCCACCGCGGCCTGACCGCCGACACCCGCGTCGACCTCGTCGAACACCAGCGTGGGCGGGCCGCCGGAACCGGCGAAGACCACCTCGATGGCGAGCATCACCCGGGACAGCTCGCCGCCGGAGGCGCCCTTCTGCAACGGCAGCGCCGGCGCGCCCGGGTGGGCCAGCAGCCGCAGCTCCACCTCGTCGGCGCCGTCCGCGCCGACGCCGGTCTCGACGCCGTTGACCGGCAGGCTCGGCTCGGACCGGCCCGCCGGACGCGGCAGCACCGCCACCTCGATCCGGGCGTGCGGCATGGCCAGCCCGGCCAGCTCGACGGTGACCTCCTCGGCGAAGCGGACCGCGGCCTCCCGCCGGGACGCCGACACCCGGCCGGCGAGGTCGGCCACCTCACCGGCGAGCCGGGTGGCCTCGCGGTCCAGCTCGTCCAGCAGCTCGTCGGAGGTGTCCAGATCGGACAGCCGCGTGCGGGCCCGCTCGGCCCACGCCACCACGCCGTCGACGTCGTCGGCGTACTTGCGGGTGAGCCCGCGCAACGCGGCCCGCCGCTCGTAGACGGTCTGCAGGCGGGCCGGGTCGGCGTCCAGCGCGGCCAGGTAGGTGGACAGCTCCGCGGCCACGTCGGTGACCAGCGTGGCGGCCTCCTCCAGCCGGGCCGCCAGCTCGCCCAGCGCCGGGTCGGTGCCGGCCTGCGCCTCCAGCGTGCGCCGCGCGGTGCCCAGCAGCGCCGCCGCGTCCGGCGTGTCGTCGGCCGCCTCGACGCCGCCGGCCACGCACTGCTGCGCCACCTGCGCGGCGGTACGCAGCCCCTCGGCGTGCTCCAGCCGCTGCGCCTCCGCCTTCAGCTCGTCGTCCTCCCCCGGCTGCGGATCGACCCGGGTGATCTCGTCCAGGCCCAGCCGCAGCAGGTCGGCCTCCTGGTTGCGTTCGCGCGCGTTGCGCCGCCGGTCGGCCAGGTCGTCGACGACCGTGCGCCACCGGGCGTACGTCTCGCGCAGCGCGTCGAGCAGCTTCTCGTGCTCCGGCCCGGCGAACCGGTCGAGCGAGGCGCGCTGCTCGGCCGGGCGCAGCAGCCGCAGCTGGTCGGACTGGCCGTGCACGGCCAGCACCTGCTCGCCGACCTCACCGAGCGTGGACACCGGCATGGCCCGCCCGCCCAGGTGCGCGCGGGAACGCCCCTCGATGGTCACGGTGCGGCTGAGCAGCAGCGAGCCGTCCTCGTCGGGCTCACCACCGGCGTCGAGGATGCGGGCGTGCACCGACTCGGCCACCCGCCCACCGAGGCGCAGCCGGCCCTCCACCACGGCGCGGCCCGGCTGGGCGCGCACCCGGCCGGCGTCGGCGCGGCCGCCGAAGAGCAGGCCGAGGCCGGTCACCACCATGGTCTTGCCGGCGCCGGTCTCGCCGGTGATGACGTTCATCCCCGCGGCCAGCGGCAGCGTGGTGTCCTCGATGACGCCCAGTCCGGTGATGCGCAGCTCTTCCAGCACAGCACCCGACAGTAGCCCCGCCGTGTGACAGTTGACCAGCCGGCAGGTCGAGCCGCGGGCACCCGACCCCGGACGAGGAAGAGCTCCACCGCAGCCCGGTACGGGCGGACACGGCCCGGGCCGGTGAGTTCGCGCAGCGGCTGGGCCGCCGACCGGCCGTGGTGGACGGTCGCACCGCGACCTGCCCACTGGTGCACGGCGGCCGGCCGACCTGATGCCGCCGCACCGGCGACATGTCGCCAGGTGGACACGAGCGCAGCGCGGTAGAGGGCCGGGACGCCGGAGATCGCGTCGCCCAGCTCGCGCGCCGCCGCTTCCTCCGGCGGCGGCTGCACGACCTGTCCGCCCGACCGGGGTCGACACCCGATCGGGCGCGGCGCGCCGGTCCGCCCGCCGCGGCCGGCTACGACACTCCGGCGTCCCGACCGTCGCGGCCCCGACCACCCCCTGGCCGAGCCCGCGACATCCGGGCCACGCATCCGGAAGCGGCGGGCCTCACCGCCGCACCCGGACTCACCTCATCGCGGCCCGTACGCTCACCGTAACGTGCGCGGCGGCCCGGACCGGTGGTCCGAACGGAGGTTTCCGCTGATCCGTCGGTCAGCGACGGTTGCCCCGCCAGCCCTGGACGGGCAGGTCGAACTTGGCCACCAGCCGGTCGGTGAACGGACGCGCCCGCAACCGCACGATGCGCACCGGCAACGTGCCCCGGCGCACCGTGACCCGGGCGCCCGGCGGCAGGTCGTAGACACGCCGGCCGTCGCAGCAGAGCACCGCGAGGGTGGTGAACGGGTCGACGGTGATGACGAACGTCGACGTCGGCGCGGTCACCAGCGGGCGGCTGAACAGCGCGTGCGCGCTGATCGGCACCAGCAGCAGCGCCTCCACCTCGGGCCAGACCACCGGCCCGCCGCCGGAGAACGCGTACGCGGTGGAGCCGGTCGGGGTCGCGCAGATCACGCCGTCGCAGCCGTACCGGGACAGCGGCCGGCCGTCCACGTCGACGAGCAGCTCCAGCATCTGGGCGCGCTCGCCCTTCTCCACGCTGATCTCGTTGAGCGCCCACGACTCGATGGTCGGCCCGCCCTCGAACTCGGCGGTGACGTCCAGCGTGAGCCGTTCGTCCACGCTGTAGTTACGCTCGACCACGTCACGTACCGCGGTGTCCAGGTCGTCGATCTCCGCCTCGGCGAGGAAGCCGACCTTGCCGAGGTTGATGCCCAGCAGCGGGACCTTCGCCGGACGGGCCAGCTCGGCCGCGCGCAGGAACGTGCCGTCCCCGCCGAGCGCGAAGACGATCTCGGCGCCCTCGGCCGCCTCCGGGCCGGTCACCGGCACCACACCGGGCAGGTCCAGGTCGTCGGCCTCCTCGGCCACCACCCGCACCTCGAAACCGGCGGCGATCAGGTCGGCGGCCACCGCGCGCGCGTGCTCGGTGCTGCGTCGACGGCCGGTGTGCGTCACCAGCAGCGCGGTGCGGCTCACCCGGACACCTCCTCGGTCGTGGCCGCCGTGGTGGCGGCGCCCTGCGGGCCGGCGGCCACCACCGCGCGGACCCGCTCCGGGTCCGCGGCGGGCGCGTCCCCGCGCAACCATACGAAGAACTCGACGTTGCCGCTCGGCCCGGGCAGCGGGCTGGCCGCCACTCCGGCCAGGCCCAGGCCGAGCCCGGCGGCCGCCGCGGCCACGTCGAGCACCGCCTCGGCGCGCAGCGCCGGATCGCGGACCACGCCGCCGGCGCCGACGCGCTCCTTGCCGACCTCGAACTGCGGCTTGACCATCAGCGCCAGGTCGCCGCCGGGGCCGGTGCACGCGGCCAGCGCCGGCAGCACCAGACGCAGCGAGATGAACGACAGGTCGGCCACCGTCAGGTCGACCGGACCGCCGATCGCCTCCGGCGTGAGCGTACGCACGTTCGTACGCTCGAACACCCGCACCCGCTCGTCGGTGCGCAGCGACCAGGCGAGCTGCCCGTAGCCGACGTCCACGGCGACCACCTCGGCCGCGCCGCCGCGCAGCAGCACGTCGGTGAACCCGCCAGTCGACGCGCCCGCGTCCAGGCAGCGCCGGCCGGTGACGGTCAGCCCGCCGGGGGCGAACGCGGCGAGCGCGCCGGCCAGCTTGTGGCCGCCCCGGGAGACGTACTCGTCGGCCGGGTCCTCTCCGGTCACCAGCAGCGGATCGGCCGGGTCGACCATCGCCGCGGGCTTGCGTGCCCGCACTCCGCGCAGCTGGACGCGACCGGCCTCCACGAGCGCGGCGGCCTGTTCCCGGGAGCGGGCCAGCCCGCGCCGGACCAGTTCGGCGTCCAGCCGGGTACGACGAGCCATCAGGTGTGTCTCCGCCTCTGCTCAGGCCTGGTCGATGGTGGCGAGGGTCTCGCGCAGCGTCTCGTACGCCGCCTCGTACTGGGCGATCTGGTCGGCCGGGGCGAGCGCCTCGGCGTTGGCCATGCCGAGCACCGCGGCGTCCACCGCCGGGTGCCGCGCCTCGCCGACCTCCTCGGCCGGCGCGGGGCGTACCCCCGGGGGTGGTCCGGGCCGCGGGCCCGGCGGCGGACCGGGCCGCGGCGCGGTCACGAGCCGGCCGCCCGGCGGCCGGTGGCCTTCTTCGCCGGCCGGGCGGGCGCGGCGGGCGAGCCGTCGGCGGGGGTACGGGCCATGGTGGCGGGCGGCTTCTTCGCGATCGCCTTCTTGGCCACCGTCTTCTTCGCCACCGCCTTCGTCGGCGCCGTTGCCGCGGACTCGGCGGTCGGCGGCACGGTCTCGCCGGACGGCGCGGTGGCGGTCCCGGCCGGTGCGGCGGCGGGCTCGGACGATCCGGCGGGCGGCGTCTCGCCGGGCCCGAGGTTGCCGCGCGCCTCGCGCAGCTGCCGCTCCAGGTCGTGCACCCGGCGGGTCAGCTCGGCGACCTCGTCGGCGGTGGCCAGCCCGACCGCGCCCAGCGCCCGGTCCACCTCGAAGCGGACCAGCTTGGTCAGCGACTCCCGGTTCGCCAGGCCGGTGGCCACCAGCTCCTCGGCGAGCGTCTGGATCTGGGCGGCGGTCGCGCCACCCTGACCGACGACGCGCATGACCGCGTCCTGTGCCTTCTTCCGGGGCGCCTCCGTCAGGCCCATGGCCAGCTCGAGGTAGGCGCGCCACGCGTCCTGCATGCCTGAGTCCTTCCGCGGGGCGAGGTGTGCAGGTGCCACGCTACCGGGCACCCCGGACGCCCCATTGCGGTACGGTGCCGGGAAACGGCGTGGTTCGTGGTGAGGAGACGATGTGGCCAGCGTGGACGAGTGCCGGCAGGCGTTGCAGGACCTGGCCGCGCGGCTGGACCGCAACGCCGAGGCGCAGGGACGCATCGACCTGGACCGCACGCTGGCCTGCCGGATCACCGATCTCGGCACCGCGTTCCACGGGCGGCTGGAGGGCGGGCGGCTGGTCGACCTGGCCGACGGCGACGACCCGAAGGCGAAGATCGCGCTGAGCACC
The DNA here is from genome assembly GCF_011602315.1 of Micromonospora sp. CMU55-4. Lineage (NCBI taxonomy): Bacteria > Bacillati > Actinomycetota > Actinomycetes > Micromonosporales > Micromonosporaceae > Micromonospora > Micromonospora sp. CMU55-4. Next base: position 3,985 of record NZ_JAAOLH010000023.1, on the reverse strand, counting down.
GGCAGTGACGACCTGGTCGCGCTGGTGAACGGCCGGCTCGACGTGATGTCGGCGGTCGCGTCCCGGCGGGTCTCGATCAAGGCGAACCCGTTCGACCTGATGAAGCTCCGCAAGCTGCTCTAGCCGGTCCACCGCGACCGCGCCGCCGTCGGGGTGCTTCGCCGCTCAGCCGTCGAGGCCGAACGCGGCGAGCGCCTCCGCCGCCGCCGGGGACTGCGCCCGCACGCGCGGCCCGGCCGACGCCGACCAGGCCACCGCGCAGAGCGCGGCGAGCGCCTCCAGCGGCGGTCCCGCGCCGTCGAGCACGAGGTCCGCGCCGGCTTCCGCCACCGACCAGCCGCCGGCGGTCGCCCGGCCCGGCACCGCCACCACCGCGTCCGGGTCGAAGAGCCCCGCCAGGTCGAACGAGACGTACGCGGGGCGGCGCTCCTCGGGCGCGGCCAGCAGCTCGGCGGCGTCGCTGACCCCGGTGAGCACCAGCAGGCTGTCCAGCCCGGCCCGGCGGGCGCCCTCGATGTCGGTGTCCAGCCGGTCCCCCACCACGAGCGTGCGCCCGGCCCCGGCCCGGCGCGCGGCGGTGGTGAACAGCGCCGGCTCCGGCTTGCCCACCACCACGTCGGGGTCGCGGCCCAGCGCGGTACGCAGCACCGCGACCAGCGAGCCGTTGCCCGGCAGCGGGCCGCGCGGGCTGGGCAGGGTGCGGTCGGTGTTCGTGGCGTACCACGGCGCGCCCGCGCGTACCGCCAGGGACGCCTCGGCCAGGTCGGACCAGCCGACCTGCGGACCGTAGCCCTGGGCCACGGCGGCGGGCTCCTCGTCGACGGTGGACACCGGCCGCAGGCCGACCGCGCGCAGCTCGGCCCGCAGCGCCTCCGCGCCGACCACGAGCACCGGCGCGCCCTCGGGCAGCCGGTCCCGGAGCAGCTCGGCGGTGGCCGCCGCGGAGGTGAGCACCTCCGCCGGCTGCGCCGGGACGCCCATGCCGGTGAGCAGGTCGGCGACCTCGCTGGAGCGCCGGGAGGCGTTGTTCGTCGCGTACGCGACGGCGCGCCCCTCGGCGTGCAGCCGGCCGACCGCCTCGACCGCGCCCGGGATGGGCCGGTCGATCAGGTAGATGACGCCGTCCAGGTCGAAGACGACAAGCGAGTACGCGTCGACCAGCCGGCCGGCCGCTCCGGCGCGGACGGGTCGCCCCTGGTCCGCGCCGGTAGCGGTGTCCCCGCCGTACCCGGTCACCGGCGCTCCGCCGCCTCGCCCTCGCCGGACGCGGCGTCGCCCGGTGCGGGCCGGTCGGCGTCGGCCTTGTCGGCCGGGGTGACGTCGGTGGCGTCCGCAGCCGCGACGGTGCTGCCCGGCGTGGCGGTGTCCGCGGTCGACGTGGCGGTGTCCTCGGACGTCGTGGCGGCGGTCGGGGCGCCGGTGGCGAGCGAGCCGGCCTCGGCGTCGGTCAGCTCGTCGTCGGTCAGGTCGCCCGCGTCACGGTCCCGGTAGCCGGCCCGTGCCGCGTCGCCGCCGGTGCCCGACACGACGTCGTCGCTAAGCCGCGCGTCGTCCTCACGGTCGTCGTCATCGTCATCATCGTCATCATCGTCGTCATCGTCATCGTCGTCGTCATCGTCATCGTCGTGGTCATCGTCATCGTCGTCGTCGGCCGACGCCTCGGACGTGTCCGCGTCGTCCTCGGGCTCGTCGTCGCCCTCGATGACCACGCCGTCCAGCTCCAGCAGCCGCTCGGCGGCGTCGGTCTCCCCCTCGGAGTCGACGTCGGCGGCCCGGGAGAACCACTCCCGCGCCTCCTCGCGCCGGTCCACCGCCAGCAGCGCGTCCGCGTACGCGTAACGCAGTCGCGCCGCCCACGGCTCGGTCGAGTCGCCGGTCAGTTCGCGGACCTGAAGCATCGCCACGGCCGCGTCCTTCTGCCCGAGGTCGCCGCGCGCGCCGGCGGCCACGATGAGCAGTTCGATCGCGACGGCCTGGTCGAGCTTGTCCCGGTCGGCGCCGCGGAACAGGTCGATCGCCCGCTCCGGCCGGCCCAGCGCCCGCTCGCAGTCGGCCAGCACGGCCAGGTGGCTCTGCAGACCGCTCATCCGGTGGTACGTCCGCAGCTCGGCAATGGCCGTCTGCCACTCACCGGCGTGGTACGCGGCCAGTCCGACGGCCTCCCGCACGGCGGCGATCCGCGACGCGAGCCGGCGGGCCGCCATGGCGTGCGCCAGCGCCAGCGTCGGGTCCTCGTCGATCAGCAGCCCGGTCGCGACCAGGTGCCGGGCAACCGTCTCCGCAACCGGCTTGGCGAGGGAGAGCAGTTCCGCCCGGACAGCCGAGTCGAGGTCGCTCGCGACGACCTCGTCCGGCAACTCCGGCGCCTCACCGGTACGCCCTTCGCCGCGCTCGTCCCGGCGCTCCCGCTGCGGACCGAAGTTGCCACGGCGGTCGTCGCCGCCCGGCCGGTCACCGTAGCCACGGCGCTCACCGTCCCGCTCGCCCCGGAAGCCGCCCGGCCGACGGTCGTCACGACGGTCGTCGCGGCGGAAGCCACCCTCACGGCGCTCGCCGCCGCGGAAGCCGCCCTCGCGGCGCTCGCCGCCGGCGTAGCTCTCCCGACGGTCGCCACCCTGGTGGCCGCCTTCGCGGCGGTCGCCACCGCGGAAACCGCCCTCACGACGCTCGCCGCCTTCGCGACGGTCCCCGCCCCGGAAGCCACCCTCACGGTCGCCACCGCGGAAACCGCCCTCACGACGCTCGCCGCCCTCACGACGGTCACCACCACGGAAGCCACCCTCACGGTCTCCACCACGGAAACCGCCCTCACGGCGCTCACCACCGCGGAAGCCGCCTTCACGACGCTCGCCGCCCCGGAAACCGCCCTCGCGACGCTCTCCGCCGCGGAAACCGCCGTCACGGTCACCGCTCCGGAAGCCACCCTCACGACGGTCACCACCGCGGAAACCGCCGTCACGGTCACCGCTCCGGAAGCCACCCTCACGACGGTCACCGCCGCGGAAACCGCCCTCGCGGTCGCCACCGCGGAAGCCACCCTCACGACGCTCGCCACCGCGGAAACCGCCTTCCCGACGGTCACCGCCGGCGAAGCCACCCTCACGGCGCTCTCCGCCGCGGAAGCCGCCGTCACGGTCGCCGCCCCGGAAGCCGCCTTCACGACGGTCACCACCGCGGAAACCGCCGTCACGACGGTCACCGCCGGCGAAGCCACCCTCACGGCGGTCACCGCCGCGGTAGCCGCCGTCGCGGGTGCCGGCCTCACGGCGGTCGCCGCCCCGGAAGCCGCCCTCGCGACGCTCACCGCCCCGGAAGCCGCCGTCACGGGCACCACCTTCACGGCGGTCGCCACCGCGGAAGCCACCCTCACGGCGGTCACCACCACGGAAGCCACCCTCACGGCGGTCGCCGCCACGGGCGCCACTGTCACGGTCGCCGCCCCGGAACCCGCCTTCGCGACGGTCGCCGCCCGGACGGCTTCCGCTCCGGAAGCCACCCTCACGGTCGCCACCACGGAAACCGCCCTCGCGACGCTCACCACCGCCGAACCCGCCTTCACGACGGTCGCCACCGCGGAAACCGCCCTCGCGATCGCCACTGCGGAAGCCGCCCTCGCGGCGGTCACCACCGCGGAAGCCACCTTCACGGCGGTCACCACCACGGAAGCCACCCTCACGGCGGTCACCACCACGGAAGCCACCCTCGCGACGGTCGCCACCACGGGCGCCACTGTCACGGTCACCACCGCGGAAGCCGCCCGGGCGGTCGTCGCGGCCACCCCGGTACGAGGGACGGTCATCGCGACGGCCGTCGCGGCCGGCGTCACCACGCCCCTGGCCACGGTCGGCGCGATCCTCGTAACGACGGGGGCGGTCCCCGCCCTGGGGTCCTGAGCTCACAGGTACATCCTTCCTGATGGCGTTTCCGCCGAGAACGCTAACGCAGTCGAGGGCCGCCCCTGCTGGGGCGGCCCTCGACTGGAAGA
>NZ_JAAOLH010000022.1:0-81645 GCF_011602315.1 Micromonospora sp. CMU55-4 | reverse complement strand
TCTGGGGGCCCTTTCCTTCCAAGATCTCGGAGCGCGGCGGAACAGCGGCGGGACTCTTTCCCGGAACGCCCGATTGGTCGTACCCTTCGCCGGTGACCGACGGCGACGAGCAGCCTCCCGGCCGGACGACGGACGGCGACGAGCATCGTCCCGCCGTCGATGCCGTCGATGCCGTCGACAAGGCGAGCGCCGCCGACGCGGTCGCGGCCAACGTCAGCGCCAACGCCTGCGCTGACGACACCCGCGCCGAGACCGCCCGCGCGGCTGACGCCGGCGCCGACAGCGCCGAGGTGGACGCCGCCGTTGACACCATTGCACCGGCACCGGCACCGGCACCGGCACCGGACGCGGCGTCGTTGCCGCACCCCGTCGCGGTACCCGCGCCGTACCCCGTACCAATGGCGCACGTGGGCGAGCCGACGCGGGCGGTGCGGAAGCGGCGGCGCTGGCCGCTCTGGACCGCGCTCGGACTCGCGCTCGGCCTGGTGGCGGGCGCGGTGCCCGGCGTACTCCTGCGCGGGCCCGCGCCGGACGCGGCCGGACGGTCGGCCGCGAAGAGCGACCCGGGCACGGCGGCGCAGCGGCGGCTCGGCGAGCGGATGCTCGCGCTGCTGGACCGGCAGGCCACCGCGCTCGTCGGCGCCGACCGGGCCGGCTTCCTCGCCATCGCCGAACCGGCGGCACGGCCGGCCCTGAGCCGGCGGTACGCGGCGCTGCGGGCGCTGCGCGTCACCGTGTGGCGGCCGGCCGCCGACGGGGTGCCGGAGGCGGCCGACGGGCAGCCCGGACAGTGGCGGCAGACGATCACAGTGGGGTACTGCTTCGTGGCGCCGGACTGCGCGCCGAGCACTGTGGAGCTGGACGCGCGCTGGCGGCTGGTGGGGGAGGAGCCCCGGCTGACCGCGCTGGAACCGTCCGGCACGGACCCGGCCGGCGTCCGGCCGTGGCAGGCGAACGACCTGGCCGTGACGGTCGGGAAGCGGGTGGTGGTGGCCACCACCACCGCCCAGCGGAGCAAGCTGCCCGGCCTGCTCGCCCAGGCCGAGGCGGCCGCCCGGGTCGCGGACCGGTACGCGGTCGGCGACGCGCGGCCGGACCGGTATCTCGTCTACTACGCCGGGAAGACCGAGTGGCGGCGCTGGTACGGCGGTGGCCGGCCGAAGTGGACCGCCGGGTACGCGGTCGGCGTCGGCGGTGGACGCCACGACGTCGTGCTCAACGCCCAGACCGTCACCCCGGACGGCGTCGACGACCTGCTGCGGCACGAACTCACCCACGCCGCCTCGCTGCCCGACCGGGGGTACGCCGACCGCGCCGACTGGTGGCTGGTGGAGGGGCTGGCCGAGTACGCCGGGGCCGACGGCCAGCCGGTCCACCGCTACGAGGGACTGACCGAGGTGCGCGACCTGCTGCGCGGCGGCTGGTCCGGGCGGCTGGAGGCGGTGGCGCCGGAGGCGGACGCGAGTGACAGCCGGGTCGGCGGCGCCTACGGCGTCGGCTACCTGGCCGTGCGGCACCTGGTCGACCGCTACGGCGAGCAGCGGATGCTCGACTTCTACCGGGCCGTGGTGCACGAGCGGCGGTCACCGGCGCAGGCCGCCGACGAGGTGCTCGGCGACCCGTGGTCGATGCTGCACGACGAGTGCGTCGCGTACGTGCGGGCCGTCGTCGGCTGACACGTCGACGCCTGTCGACGGGGTCGTAGCATGGGCCGGGTGGCCCGCACTCCCTCGCCGCGGCTGCCCGCGGCCCGCCGCCCCCGTCTCGTCACCGCGCTGCTCGCCGTCGTCGCCCTGACCGGCACGACCGCCGCCTCCTGCGGCGACGACGCCCCGGCGGTGACTGTCGCCGAGGTGGGCCGCGCCCCGGTCAGCGAGGTGATCGACGCGCCGGCCACCGTGACCGCACGGGCCGCGGCCACGCTCACCGCGCCCGCCGACGGCACGCTCGCCAGCCTGCGGGTCGCCCCCGGCGCGCGGGTCAGCCGCGGGCAGGTGCTCGCGGTGATCGACTCGCCGTCCGCCCGGGAGCGCCTGGCGCAGGCCCGGGAGGCGCTGCGCGCGGCGAAGCGGGCCGGCCGGGGCACCGGCACCGGTGACCTGGGCGGCAGCCGGCGGGGCACCGACCGGGCCGCCGACGAGGCGTTCGCCGCCGCCCGCGCCGCCGCCGGCAAGGTCGGCGACCCGCAGGTACGCGCCGCGCTGCTGCTCCAGGTCTCCTCGGCGCAGCGGCAGTACGAGTCGGCCGCCCGGGCGGCCGACCGGGCCGTCGCCCAGGTGCAGCGCGGGGTCGCCGGGCTGAACAGCGCCGTCGGCGCGCTGTCGGCCGCGCAGCGACTCCAGGCCCAGCAGGCGTACGACCTGGCGAAGGCGACAGTGGACGCGTTGACGCTGCGCGCGCCGATCTCCGGTGTGGTGCAGCCGGGCGGCACCCGGGCGGCGGCGCCGGCCGACCTGGCCGGGCTGCTCGGTGCGGCCGGTGGCTCTGCGGTGCCCGGTCTCGACCCGTCGGCGTTCGGCGCGGGCGGGCAGGGCGGACCGCCGCCCGGCGTGGACGACGCGATCCCGGCCGGTGGCCGGGTCACCGCCGGCACGCCGGTGCTCACTGTGGTGGACACCGGCCGGCTCGGCCTGCTCGCCGAGGTGGACGAGACAGACGTGCTGCTGGTGCGGGCGGGGGTGCCCGCGTCGGTCGAGTTGGACGCGGTGACCGGCGCGACGTACGACGCCACTGTGCGGTCGGTGGACGTGCTGCCGACCAGTTCGGCGCGGGGTGGCGTCACCTACCGGGTCCGGCTCGACCTCGGTGCCGGACGAATGGGTGAGGCCGAGGCCGCTCCGGCGCCCCGCCCCGGCATGAACGCTGTGGTACGGCTGCGGGTGCGGGAGGCCGCCGACGCGGTGGCGGTGCCGGCGTCGGCGGTGTTCTCCGCCGACGGGCGGGACGCGGTCTGGGTGTTGCGGGACGGCCGGGCCGACCGGGTGCCGGTGACGGTGGGCGTGCAGGGGCAGGACCTGGTGCAGATCGTCGACGGCGTACGGGCCGGCGACCGGGTGGTGGTACGTGGCGCCGACCAGGTCCGCGACGGCCAGGAACTCCCGTGACCGAACCGGCGATCGAGGCGGTCGACGTCTGGCGCACGTACGAGTTGGACGGCGTCTCGGTGTCCGCGCTGCGCGGCGTGTCGCTCACCATCGACCAGGGCGAGTACGTGGCGGTGATCGGCCCGTCCGGCTCGGGCAAGTCGACGCTGATGCACCTGCTCGGCGGGCTGGACCGGCCCAGCGGCGGCCGGCTGGTGATCGGCGGCCGGGACGTCACCACGCTCACCGCCCCGGAGCTGGCGACGCTGCGCAACGAGACGATCGGCTTCGTGTTCCAGGCGTTCCACCTGCTGGCTCGTACGTCGGCGGTGGACAACGTGGCGCTGCCGCTTGTCTACCGGGGCGTCGGGGCGCGGCAGCGGCGGGAGCGGGCGGCGGCGATGCTGGGCCGGGTCGGTCTCGGCCACCGGCTGCACCACCGGCCCAACCAGCTCTCCGGCGGCGAGCAGCAGCGGGTGGCGATCGCCCGCGCGCTGGTCACCGAACCGGCGGTGCTGCTCGCCGACGAGCCGACCGGCAATCTGGACAGTGCCACCGGCGAGGCGGTGCTGGAGCTGCTGGAACAGCTGAACGCCGAGTCCGGGGTGGCGCTGGTGATGGTGACCCACGACCAGGAGGTGGCCGCCCGGGCGCGCCGGCGGATCGCGGTGCGGGACGGCCTGATCCGCTCGGACAGCGCTCATGATCGACCGCCGTCGGACGGCTCCGGCGTACCTGCGACACTGGACCCCGCTCCCAGCGCGGAGCCCCGGTCCGTGTCCGGAAGCGGCCCGGGGCACCCGCCCGGTGGCTCCGGTGGCGCCGCCGGTGCCACCGGGCGCCTTCCGCGGCCCGGGGAGCGCCCTCGCGCCGAGCAGCGCCGTCCGCGGTCCGGCGGGGACGCGGGATGAGGCTGGCCGAGGCGTGGCGGGTGGCGTGGGACGCGCTGCGGGCCAACCGGCTGCGCAGCGTGCTGACCATGCTCGGGGTGATCATCGGGGTGGCCTCGGTGGTGATCCTGGTGGCCATCGGCACCGGCACCAAACAGCAGGTCGAGCAGCAGGTCGAGGGGCTCGGCTCGAACCTGCTGCTGGTGGTGCCGGGCCGGATCGAGGTGGGCAACGCGCCGGTGGTCTCGCCGCTGGACCTCAGCGACGCCGACGCCGTCTCCCGGGTGGTCGGCGACCCCGGCCGGGTCGCGGTGACAGTGGCCTCCGGCGCGACCGCCCGGGCCGGCAACCGGTCCGACTTCACCACCGTGCAGGGGGTGCTGGAGACCACCCCGTCGGTGTTCACCAGGTCGCTGTCGCGGGGCCGCTACCTGACCGGGGCGGACGTCGACACCAGCCGCCGGGTGGCGGTGCTCGGCGACTCGGTGGCCCGGGCGCTGTTTCCCGACCGGGACCCGCTCGGTCAGCAGGTCACGCTGGCCGGCGTGCGGTTCCGGGTGATCGGCGTCTTCGCGCCGCTCGGGCAGAGCCTCGGCGTGGACCGGGACGACGAGGTGCACGTACCGGTGACGGCGGCGCAACGGCTGTGGGGCACCCAGCGCATCGACGGCATCGCGGTGAAGGCGCCGGACCGGGAGCGGATCGACGAACTCGGCGAGCGGATCGTCGCGGAGCTGTCCCGCCGGCACCCGGACACCGAGTTCAGCGCCGTCACCCAGCGGCAGATCCTCGGCGTGCTCGGCGACATCCTGGGCGTGCTCACCGGTGTGCTGGCCGCCATCGCGGGCATCTCGCTGCTGGTGGGCGGCGTCGGCGTGTCCAACATCATGCTGGTCTCGGTACGCGAGCGGACCCGCGAGATCGGCCTGCGCAAGGCGGTCGGCGCGCGTCCCCGGGACATCGGCGTGCAGTTCCTGCTGGAGGCGGTGCTGCTCACCTCGGTGGGCGGCCTGACCGGGATGGCGCTGGGCGTGGGCACCGCGCTGCTCGTCGACGCGTTCTCCCCGATCCCGGCGGCGATCACCTGGTGGTCGCTGGCGCTGGCGTTCGGCGTCTCCGCGGCGGTCGGCATCGTCTTCGGCGTGGTGCCGGCGCAGCGGGCCGGCCGGCTCGACCCGGTGGTGGCGCTGCGCGCGGAGTAGGCGTTACGGACGAGACACCCGTCCGGGCGAAAAACCCCTGGTGGACATCGGGTGAACGGCTGTCCCGCCATGATCAAAGGGTGGAAGGGATCGCGCAGGTCACAGCCGTCCCGCTACCGTACTGGTTACACGCGCGTCGCTCGTCGAGGCGGAAGCACCTGCCCGGTGACACGCGCCGGGCACGGGAATGGGTCGGTGAGCCATGGCCGGGTCGCAGTCCGACGCACGGCTGTCGGATGTCAGGTTCCTGACCGTCGCCGAGGTGGCGACGGTCATGCGGGTCTCCAAGATGACTGTCTATCGTCTCGTGCACAGCGGTGAGCTGACCGCGGTGCGGGTCGGCCGCTCGTTCCGGGTGCCCGAGCACGCCGTGCACGAATACCTCCGGGGCGCCTTCCAGGAGTCCGCCTGAGCACTCGGCGGGCCGGTCCGCCGAGTGCGACGAAAAGGGGCATCGACGGGGGCGCGTTGGTCCTGCTGACGCACTCCGGTTAGGCTGGACCACGACCGTGATCGCCCTCTGGTGTGCCCTGCCCACCACGCTGGTCCGGTCCGTTGTCCGCAAGCGGTCAAGACGCCACCGGCGGTGGTGTCTTCCGGTCCGCCCCGAACGTTGCATCGAAAGGCTGTCGTATGGGCTCGGTGGTCAAGAAGCGCCGCAAGCGCATGGCTAAGAAGAAGCACCGCAAGCTGCTGCGCAAGACCCGCGTCCAGCGTCGCCGTCTCGGCAAGTGACCGGGGCCGGGCACTGGCCCGGCACCCGGCACCACTTGCCAACTGTCGACCCTCGGAGGCTCAGGTGATCAGGCCGTGGACGTCCCGGCTCGATCCCGCCTGCCGCGCAAGGCGCACGACATGACCCCCGGTGACACCTCCGGTGCCCCGGGGGTCGTCGTCGTGACCGGGGTCGGTCGCTGGCTCGGCGCGCACGTCGCCGCGCGGCTCGCCGCCGACCCGCGGATCGAGCGGGTCATCGGGGTCGATCCGGCGCCGCCCAACCCCGAGCTGGCCGACCTGCTCACCGACGTGGAACGGGTCCGTCTCGACCTCGACTCGCTCGGCGGTCTCCTGGCCGACCTCGACGTCGACGCCGTGGTGCACCTCGCGCTCGTCACCTCCCCCGACCCGCAGCAGGGCGGCCGGTCGGCGATGAAGGAACAGAACGTCATCGGCACGATGCAGATGCTCGCCGCCGCGCAGCGCGCGCCCCGGCTGCGCAAGCTCGTGGTCCGCTCGTCCACCGCCGCGTACGGGGTGTCGTTCCGCGATCCGGCCGTCTTCACCGAGGAGACCGAGCCGCGCGAGGTGCCGCGCGGCGGTTTCGGCCGCGACATACTCGACATCGAGGGGTACGTCCGCGGGTTCCGCCGCCGCCGGCCCGACGTCACCGCGACCGTGCTGCGCTTCGCGCCGTTCATCGGGTACGCCGCCGACACCACGCTCACCCGCTACTTCTCCCAGCCGGTGGTGCCCACCGTCTTCGGCCGTGACCCGCGCCTGCAGTTCGTGCACTTCGACGACGCGCTGGAGGTGCTGCACCGGTCGGTCGCCGAGGACCACCCGGGCACGTACAACGTCGCCGGGCCGGGCGTGCTGTCGCTGTCGCAGGCGATCCGCCGGGCCGGCCGGGTGGCGGTGCCGGTGCTGGAACCGGGCCTGGCCGGGGTCGCCGCGATCGCCCGTAGCCTGGGCTTCGGCCGGTACGGCCTGGACCAGGTGGACCTGTTCGTGCACGGCCGGGTGGTGGACACCAGCCGGCTGGAGCGGGAGTTCGGCTTCACGCCCCGCTCGACCGCCGCCGCGTTCGAGGACTTCATCCGCGCCCACCACGGCGGCGTCGTGGTGACCCGGGACCAGTTGGCCGCGGCCGAGCGGTTGGTGCTGGAGAGTATCCGGCAGGTCCGCTCGACCGTACGGGAGCGTTCGTGACCAGCCCGGAGGAGCGGCGCGACGCGCGCTACGACGTACCGCTGGACGTGCCCGGGCCGGGCGCGGAGCCGGCACGGCGCAACGGACACCGCCGGGTGACCGCGCCGTCCGCCCGCCCGGCCGCGCCGGTCGAGCCGGACACCTCCGCCGACGAGCCCGGCACCCCGGCCGGGTCGGCCGCCCCGGGTCCGGCCGCGCACCGCCCGACGGCCGAGAAGACGGTGGCCAAGAAGACCGTGGCCAAGAAGACGGTCGCGAAGAAGGCCGTGGCGAAGAAGGCCGTGGCCGGCGACGCGCCGGCCGGTGACACGCCGCCCGGACCGGCGGTGGCCGACCGGCCGGGCGACCACTGGGACCGCAAGGTGGCCCAGGGCCTGGCGTTCCTGCGGCGGCGGCTCGCCGGTGACTACGAGGTCGACGAGTTCGGCTTCGACCCCGACCTGACCGACGCGGTTGTCCACCCGCTGGTCCGGCTGCTCTACCGGGACTGGTTCCGCACCGAGGTCAGCGGCATCGAGCACGTACCGGCCGAGGGCGCGGGCCTGGTCGTGGGCAACCACTCCGGCACCGTGGCGCTCGACGCGCTGATCCTCTCCACCGCGCTGCACGACCGGCACCCGGCGCGCCGCTACCTGCGGCTGCTCGGCGCCGACCTGGTCTTCCGGATGCCCGTCGTCTCCGAGATAGCCCGCAAGACCGGCGGCACCGTCGCCTGCAACCCGGACGCGGAGCGGCTGCTCGGCAACGGCGAACTGGTGGGCGTGTTCCCGGAGGGCTTCAAGGGGGTCGGCAAGCTCTACTCCGACCGCTACAAGCTCCAGCGCTTCGGCCGGGGCGGATTCGTCTCCGCCGCGCTGCGCACCGGCACGCCGATCGTGCCGGTCGCGATCGTCGGCGGCGAGGAGATCTACCCGATGCTCGCCGACATCAAGCCCCTCGCGCGGCTGCTCAAACTGCCGTACTTCCCGGTCACGCCGACGTTCCCCTGGCTCGGGCCGCTGGGCATGGTGCCGCTGCCGAGCAAGTGGCTGATCGAGTTCTGCCCGCCGATCCCGACCGCGCACCTGCGTGACTCCGCCGACGACCCGCTCGTGGTGTTCAACCTCGCCGACCAGGTGCGGGAGACGATCCAGCAGACGCTGCACAAGCTGCTCGAACGCCGCCCCGACCCGTTCGGGCCCTGAGCGAACGCGCGCCGGCTCAGGCCTCGCGGTGGCGGCGCCGGTGCAGCGCCAGTCCGGCCGTGACCGCGCCGGCCAGCAGCCCGGCGGCGGCGGTGGAGGGCACGGCGATGCGTACGGCCCGCCGCCCGGTGCGGAAGTCGCGCACGTCCCAGCCCCGCTCGCGGGCCTGCCGCAGCAGCGCCGGATCGGGATTCACCGCGACCGCACGGCCGACGGCGGAGAGCATCGGCAGGTCGTTCGCCGAGTCGCTGTAGGCCGCGCAGCGGGCCAGGTCCAGCCCTTCCACGGCGGCGAGCTGGGTCACCGCCTCGGCCTTCGCCGGCCCGTGCATCAGGTCACCGACCAGCCGCCCGGTGTACGCGCCGTCGACCACCTCGGCCACCGTGCCGATCGCGCCGGTAAGGCCGAGCCGGGCGGCGATCACCCGGCCGATCTCCACCGGGGCGGCGCTGACCAGCCAGACCCGCTCGCCCGCGTCGAGGTGACGCTGGGCGAGGCGGCGGGTGCCGGCCCAGATGCGCGGGGCCATCAGCTCGTCGAAGATCTCGTCGGCGAGACGCTCGATGTCGTCCACCCGCCAGCCCTGCACGAACGCGAGCGCTGCCTCCTTGGCCTGGGACATGTCGCCCGCGTGCTCGGTGGCGAGCAGCCGGAACCGGGCCTGCTGCCAGGCGAAACGGGCCAGGTCACCGGTGGTGAAGTACTTCCGGGCGGCCAGCCCGCGGGCGAACCAGTAGATCGAGGCGCCCTGCATCATCGTGTTGTCCACGTCGAAGAAGGCGGCGGCGGTGGGGTCCGGCGGGATCGTGGTCGCGGGCGCCGACGGGGCCTCCGACCAGCCCGTGGTGTGCCCGTGCGCGTCGGTGCTGACGGTCACCTTCCGGGTTCCGGCCACGGTGACCTCCCTGCCTCGACGACCGCGTACGCCCTCCGCGTCGAGCGTATCCGGCACGGTGTGACGGGTGGGTGTCCGCCGGGAGAAGTGTGGCGCGGTCGGCGTACGCGCTCAGCGGTCGGCCGGGCAGGCCGCCGGGGCGGGCCCGAGCGCGTCGCTGGCCTGCGGCGCGGGCAGTCCGCAGGCGATCGCCTCGCGCAGCGCGTCGGCGCGCTTGCCGGCCGCGTCGAGCAGCGCCAGCGAGCGGCGGGTGCGGTCCCGCTCGGCGTGGTCGGGCCGGTCCAGCAGGCCGCTGACCACCCGGCGCTGGCCGGCCAGGAACGTGTCCACCGCGTCCAGCGCCACCGGGTCGGAACGCTGCGCCGCGACCGTGGTCAGCAGGCGTACGCCCTGGCGGGTGTCCGCGTCCATGTCGTCCAGGACGGCGCTGAAACCGAGCCGGTCGCCGCGCACCGAGGCGGCCTCGTCCAGCCGGGTGCGGGCGAAGTCGAGGAAGAGCTGCCCACGGCTGATGTCCGAGCTGGCGAGCGCGAGCTGGGCGCGCTCGGTGGAGCGCTTCATGCCGTACAGGGCGTCACCGGGCAGCGCGTTCTCGCTGGCGGCGGAGATGCCGGAGAGGGCGACCGCGCCGGCGGCCACGCCGACCAGGATCGCGCCCCGGGCCCGCGCCCGGCGTCCGGTGATCGCGGGCAGCAGCGTTCCGCGTACCCCGGTGGTGGTCTTGGCCGGAGTGCCGACGCCCTCACGTTCGGCGGTGGCCACGAGCATCGCCCGCAGTCCGGTGCGGAACTCGGCGTCCACCTCGACGTCGGGCCGTTCGGCGCTGAGCCGGCGGCTCACCTCGACGAGCGCGGTGAGTTCACCGTCCGCCTTGGACCGGACGTGGTGCCGGCGTCCGCCGTTGGCCTCGTCGAGGAGTTGCGCGAAGCGCTCGGCCCGCCGACGGGAGAAGAGGTCGCTGTCCACCGCGGCACCCCCTCTCGCTGGTCACGGCCGGGCGGCCGTCGTCGTCACCAGCGACCGGTGGCAGCGTGTGGCACCGAGTCGACCGGAACGGCCGACCCGACCCGCCGGACCGGGTGGCCCGGGGGACGCCGGGACAACCACTGGTCGCACCCGGAGAAACGGACCGCGCCGGTCGCCGGTTACGGCTGGGACGGCGGCGAAATCACCAAGAGTGATCGGCCTGCGTGGGGCGTCGGGCACGCGACAGCGCCCGGCGGTGGCGCCGGTGAGGAAACGGGACGGTGGCTGCCGGTCAGGAGTGGAAGCCGTCGGGCAGCAGGCGGGCCAGGGCCCGTACCGCGCGGTACTGGAGGGCCTTGATGGCGCCCTCGTTCTTGCCCATGGCACGGGCCGTCTCGGCCACCGAGAAGCCCTGGAGGAACCGCAGCACGATGCACTCCTGCTGCTCCGGGTTGAGCTGCTTGACGGCGGTGAGCAGGGCGACGTTGGTGATGTGCTCCACCACCGCCGCCTCCGGGCTGCCCTCCGGACCGCGGTCCTCCCGGTCGGCGTCGAGGACGTCGCCGGTGGTCACCTCCAGCCGGTAGCGCCCCGACTTGAAGTGGTCGGCGACCAGGTTGCGGGCGATGGTGACCAGCCAGGCGCCGAGGTCGCGCCCCTGCCAAGTGAAGCTGCCGATCCGCTTGAGCGCGCGCAGGAACGTGTCGGAGGTGAGGTCCTCGGCGAGCTGGCGGTTGCCGACCCGGAAGTAGACGAACCGGAAGACGGTGTCGACGTACCTGTCGTAGATCAGGCCGAACGCCTCGGACTCGCCGGCCTGCGCGCGTTCGACGAGCGTCCACACCTCGGTGGCCGGGTCGGACGGGTCGGGGCGGCTGGGGAATCCGGTGGCGGGCGTGGCGGCCGGCACGGCGGGCAGGACGGCGGTGTCGCCTGTGGTCACCGCCGGCAGGATCGCGGTCTCCGCGGCGGACGGCTCCGCGCCGGTGGCCGCGTCACCGCGCCGGGCCTGCGCCGGCATGGTCGGGCGGGCCGGGCTGCCGAGGCGGCCGGCCGCGGGTTTCGCGTTGCCGCCGGGCGTCGCGGGACGCGCCGGCGCCTCGTTCGTGTGGTGCGCGCGGCTGCGTACGCGCCGCCCCTCGCCGCGTACCGCGAGCTGGCTCTCGGCGCTGCGTGGAGGCGGGTCCGCGCGCTCGTTGAGCGGGTTGCGCTGGGTCGGGCCGGTGACGCCGGCCGGCCGTTCGGCGTAACCGAAGGTGGTCACCGCGCCTCCCCGGTCCGAGTGGGCAGCGACCGCACCGGGCGCCACTGTGGTGCCGGGGGACCGGGTGGAACCCGGCCGGGCGCGGCCGGGTCGGGACGTGCCGACGGGCGGCAGATCCCCTTGAGGTGCTGGTCCAATGCGCTGACGGGCACGGGGGCCTCCTCGGGCTGAGGGGTGTCGACTCACGGCAAATGGGGTGAGCCGACCCGAGTGATGATAGGGCCAACGTCACCCACGCGTGGCAAGTCCGTTACACAGAGCGGAAGTATTTCCCGCCGGATCGCACGAATGGCGGACCCGTTGTCCGTCGCGTGTGGTTGACTTTCGCGCCGGATCGTGGTCCGCAGTGGAAAGTCCTGGTCGGAGCAGATTTTCTTTCCGCTCGGCGTGTCGCGAGGGCGGCTCGCACGGGTCGCCCCGGGTCGCTCGGCTCGTGCCGCTGGAGATCGTTATCCCGCGCTCGGGAATCCCACCGTACTGCATTCCCAGTCCCGTGTGGCGGACCCGGTGCCGTGTCCGGGCATGGTCCGGCGGACGCCGCTGTGCCAGACTCAGCCACCGTGCAGGACGCCGCCGAAAGCTCCGCGCCGAACCTCGCCGACCGGCTCCGCCGGGCCGCCACCGAACGGGGCGACCGGGCCGCGCTGCGCTGGCGCGAGCGGACGCTCACCTGGTCCGAGCTGGACGACGCGGTCACCGCCACCGCCCGCGCGCTGCTCGCCGACGCGCCGCCGGCCGCCGGACCGGGACATCCGCCCCGGGTGGCTGTCGCGTTCGGCAACACCCCGGACTTCGTGGTCACCTACCTCGCCGCGCTCCGGGCCGGCCTGATCGCCGTACCGGTCAACCCCGCGCTCACCGCCCGCGAGCTGCGGCACGTGCTCACCGACTCCGGCGCGACGGTGCTGGTCGGCGCCCCCGAGGTGACCGCCCGGGTGAACCGCGCCGAGCTGCCCGGGCTGCGCGCCGTGCACACCGCGCCGCCGGTACGCGGCGACACCGGGCCGGACGGGTTCCCGGCCCGCGCCGGCGACGACCTCGCCGTCCTGCTCTACACCTCCGGCACCGAGGGACGGCCCAAGGGCGCGATGCTGTCGCACCGCGCGCTCGCCGCCAACCACGACCAGACCGACCGGATCGAGCCGCCGGTGGTCGGCCCCGACGACGTCGTGCTGCTCGCCCTTCCGCTGTTCCACGCGTACGGGCTGAACACGGTGCTCGGCGCCGTGGTGCGGCACGGCGCGACGGGTGTGCTCGTCGACGAGCCCGGCCCGTCCGGGGCGCTGGACGAGATCGCCCGGCACCGGGTCACGGTGCTCGTCGGCGTACCGTCGATGTTCCTGACCTGGGCCGAGGCGGAGCGTGACCCGGCCGCGGCGCTCGCCTCGGTGCGCGTCGCGGTGTGCGGCGCGGCGCCGCTGCCGCCGGCCGTCGGGGCGCGCTTCACCGAGCTGACCGGGCACCCGGTGCACGTCGGCTACGGGCTCACCGAGACCGCGCCGGTGCTCACGTCGACACTCGTCGGCGGCGAGCCGAAACCCGGCTCGATCGGCCGTCCGCTGCCCGGCGTCGAGCTGCGCCTGACCGGGGCCGACGGCGTCGAGCTGTGGCGCGACGGAGTGCCAGCCGACGCCCCCGACGAGGACGAGATGGACCTCTCCGACGAGCTGGCCGGCACCGACCCCGGGCAGATCATGGTACGCGGGGAGAACCTGTTCGCCGGTTACTGGCCGGCCGGGCGGGGCGGGCCGGACCCGGACGGCTGGTGGGCCACCGGCGACGTCGCGTACGCCGACGGCGACGGCGACCTGTTCCTGGTCGACCGGCTCGGCGAGCTGATCCTGGTAAACGGCTTCAACGTCTACCCGCACGAGGTGGAGCTGGTGCTCCAGGCGCACCCCGGGGTGGCCGAGTCGGCGGTCCTCGGCGTGCCGCACCCGCGGACCGGCGAGACTGTGCGGGCGTACGTGGTCCGGGCGGCCGGTCCGCCGGTGACGGCTGACGACCTGCTCGCCCACTGCGCGCGTAACCTGGCCCGGTTCAAGTGCCCGACCGCCGTCGAGTTCGTCGACAGCCTGCCGTACTCGGCGATCGGGAAGGTGCGCAAGACCGAGCTGCGCCCGGCGCCCGTGGTGCCGTCGCCGGCGTCGCCGACCGAGATCCGCACGGAGGTATCCGATGTCCAGTGACCCGAGGCTCATCCTGATCACCCGGCCCGGCTGCCACCTGTGCGACGACGCGAAGGCCGCGCTCGACCGGGTGGTCGCGGTCACCGGCGACCGGTGGGTGGAGCGGGACGTCACCGGCGACCTGGAGATGGAGCGCGACTACGGCGACCGGCTGCCGGTGGTGCTGCTCGACGGCAAGGAACACGGCTACTGGCGGGTCGAGGAGGACCGGCTGCTGCGCGACCTGACCACGCCGCAGCTCTAGCCTTAGAGTGCTCGGGTGACGGGTATGCGACGCCACCTCGTGTGGGACTGGAACGGAACGCTCCTCGACGACCTCGACCTGGTGGTCCAGGCCACGAACGTGGCCTTCGCCAGCGCCGGCGGGCCGGCGGTCACCGCGGCCGAGCACCGGGTCCGGTTCCGGCGGCCGATCGCCGACTACTACGCCGAGATGCTCGGCCGGGCCGTGGACGCCGAGGCGTTCGGCACGCTGGACCGGGTCTTCCACGACGCCTACCGGGCCGGGCTGACCACCTGCGCCCTGGCCGCCGACGCCACCACCGCGATCGAGTCCTGGGAGGGCAGCCAGTCGCTGCTGTCCATGTGGTTCCACGACGAGCTGGTGCCGACGGTGCACACGTACGGGCTGACGCCGCACTTCCGCCGGGTGGACGGGCTGCGTGCCACAGTCGGCGGCGGGCACAAGGCCGAGTGGCTGGAGAAGCACCTGGCCGAGCTGGGGCTGGGCGGCCACGAGGTGGTGCTGATCGGTGACTCGCTCGACGACGCCGACGCGGCCGCCTCGGTCGGCGCCCGCTGCGTCCTCTACACCGGTGGCCTGTCCGACCCGGACCGGCTGCGCGGCAGCGGCCACCCGGCCGCCGACACGCTCACCGAGGCGGTGACGCTGGCCCGCACGCTCGCCTGACCCGGCCCGGTCAGGCGCGCAGGTGGGCCAGGACGGCCAGGACACGGCGGTGGTGCGTGGTCGCGTCCGGGGGCAGGTCGAGCTTGGTGAAGATGTTGCGGACGTGCTTCTCGACCGCGCCGTCGCTGACCACCAGCGCCCGGGCGATGGCGGTGTTCGAGCGGCCCTCGGCCATCAGCGCCAGCACCTCGCGCTCGCGCGGGGTCAGCGACGCCAGCGGGTCGTCGCGCCGCCGACGGACCAGCAACTGGCTGATCACCTCCGGGTCGAGCACGGTGCCGCCGGCGGCCACCCGGGCCAGCCCGTCCAGGAACTCGTCGATCGCGGCGACCCGGTCCTTGAGCAGGTAGCCGATGCCGCCGCCGGCGCCGCCCGCGGTGTCCAGCAGGTCGTCGGCGTACGACACCTCGACGTACTGGGACAGCACCAGGATCGGCGTACCCGGCACCCGGCGGCGGGCCTCCACCGAGGCGCGCAGTCCCTCGTCGGTGTGTGAGGGCGGCATCCGCACGTCCACCACCGAGACGTCGGGCCGGTGCGCCACCACCGCCTCGACCAGCGCGTCACCGTCACCGACGGCCGCCACCACCTCGTGCCCGTACTCGGTCAGCAGCCGGATCAGCCCCTCCCGGAGCAGTACGGCGTCGTCCGCGATCACCACCCGCATGGGTCCGGTGTCTATCACGCCCCGACCCGGCGGTCCGGGTCACCTCGGTAGTTCGGCGTGGACCCGGGTCGGGCCGCCGGCCGGGCTGGTCACCTCCAGCGTGCCGCCGGCCGCCCGGACCCGGTCGGCGATGCCGTTGAGCCCGTGGCCCTTGGCCAGGTGCGCGCCGCCGACGCCGTCGTCGGTGACGGTGATCTCCAGCCGGCCCACCTTCCGGGTGACCTCCACCCGGCAGGCGTTCGCCCGGCTGTGCTTCGACACGTTCGTCAGCGCCTCGGCCACCACGAAGTACGCGGTGCTCTCCAGCCCCGGATCGAGCCGGCCGGCGGCGGTGCCCAGGTCGTCGTCCACCACCAGTTCGGTCGGCACCAGCGCCCGGGCGGCCAGCGCGGCGAGCGCGCTGGGCAGGCCCCGGTCGACCAGGATCGGCGGCGCGATGCCCCGGGACAGCGCGCGCAGCTCGTCCAGCGTCTCCCGGGTCTGGGCCACTGCCTCGTCGAGCGTCTGCCGGGCCGCGTCCGGGTTGTCGGCGAGCTGGTGGCGGGCCCGGCCGAGGTCCATGGCGAGCCGGACCAGCCGCTGCTGCGGGCCGTCGTGGATGTCGCGCTCCAGCCGGCGCAGCGCGACCGCTTCGGCCGAGGCGGCGGCGCGCTTCTGCTCCTCCAGCGTGATGATCCGCTGCCGCATCTCGGCCACGCCGGTGAGCAGCGAGTACGCCAGCCCGGCCTGCAGGCGGGCGCAGCCGCGCGCCACCAGCGGGAGCGTGAACAGGGCGAACAGCCCGATCGCGGTGTTCAGGGCGATCCGCGCGCCGGCGCCGTCACCCATCCCGAGGAGCTGGCTCAGGTCCTGGTCGTCGACGCCGCGCGGGATGGCCCAGTCGTAGGCGACGTAGAGCGTGCCGCCCAGGGCCAGCACCCACCAGACCACCAGCAGCACGAACGTGGGCAGGGCCACCAGCAGCCGGACGAACGCGTGCAGCAGGTCGAGCCACGACTGCGCGTCCCGGATCGGGGTGAACACCCGCCGCCAGAACCCGGCGCCCGGCTCCGGCCGGCGGTAGACCGGGCGTACCCGGGGCCGGTCCAGCACCGCGGCGAGCCGGAGCCGCTCGATGTCGGCCAGCCCACGGGCGGCGTAGAGGAAGCCGGCGAGGATCGGCAGGCCGAGCGTGGTCACCAGCAGCCCGGCGCTCAGTGAGATCCCCACCACCGCGAGCACGAAGCCGACGATCGCCAGCGGGAAGCCCACGAGTACGTAGGTGGTGTCGCGGGCGAGGCGGCGCAGCAGCCCGTGGACGGGGGACAGCGGAGTGGGCGCGGTGGCCAGTGGTGCGGCGGTCATGGTTCGAGGCTATGGGCGCGTGCCCCGCCGACCCATCCCGCACGCTGGCCTCTTGGGGGTGGGGTTCTCCCTACTGCAAAACGTGAGACTCGCCTCGCCACGCCGGTGACGGAGCGCTACGAGCCGCGCGCGATTGGTCAGGGAAGTCGGGATTGAGCAATAATCGCCACGCGCCGCCAAGGGAGGCGGTCGATCGATCTTGCGGGAATGGAGGGGCAGGTGAAGGCGCGTCGCGAGCTTTCAAGATCGCGATTTGTGCACCTCTTCACAAGCGCCTACTCTGTAGTTCCGACGCGCCCTGCTAGCACAGCCGGCAATCTCGGTCGCCAGCGGGAGTCCCGAAACGACCGGCCCCCGTCGCTGGTCGAGGATCGCACCGCACGGAGTCTCATGAGTCAGCACCGTCAACCAGGCGCGCCCGGCCGCACCGGTGCCGTACCGGCGCTTCCGGACCTGCCCGAGGCGACCGTGTCCCGGCTCCCGGAATACCTGCGTGCGCTGCACACGCTCGCCGACTCCGGGCACGAGACGGTGTCCAGCGAAGGGCTCGCCAACGCGGCAGGCGTCAACTCCGCGAAGCTCCGCAAGGACCTGTCCCACCTCGGCTCGTACGGCACCCGGGGCGTCGGCTACGACGTGGCGCTCCTGGTCGACCAGATCTCCTCGGTGCTCGGCCTCACCCAGTGCCGGGCCGTCGCGCTCGTCGGCGTCGGTAACCTCGGTCACGCGCTGGCCGGCTACGACGGCTTCGCCAACCGCGGCTTCCGTATCGCCGCGCTCCTCGACGCCGACCGGTCCCGGGTCGGCGAGCGGATCAACGGACTCGTCGTCCAGCACATCGACGACCTGCCCCAGGTGGTCGCCGAGGAATCGATCTCGATCGGCGTCATCGCCACGCCCGCCCCGGCCGCCCAGGCGGTCGCCGATCAGCTGGTCGCCGTCGGCGTGACGAGCATCCTCAACTTCGCGCCCTGCGTACTCTCGGTCCCGGACGGGGTCGACGTGCGCAAGGTCGACCTCGCCATCGAGCTGCAGATCCTGTCCTTCCACGAGCACCGCAAGGCGTCGCTGACCGCGCTCCCCGCCACCGGCGGGACCGCCCTCACCGCCCTGCCCGGCGGACTCGCGGCCACCGACACCCAGGAGGCGATCGGCACGTGAAACTGCTCGTCGTCGGCGCGTCCTACCGCACCGCCCCGGTCGCCACCCTGGAACAGCTCGCCGTCCCGCCCGCCGACCTCACCCGGACGCTGGACCGCCTGATCGCCCAGCCGTACGTCGCCGAGGCCGTCCTGGTCTCCACCTGCAACCGGGTGGAGGTCTACGCCGCCGTCTCCGGGTTCCACGGCGGACTCGGCGACATCTGCGCGGTCCTGGCCGATCAGGCCGGCTGCCAGCCGGCGGCGCTCGCCCCGCACCTCTACGTGCACTACGACGCCGCCGCCGTGGACCACGTCTTCCGGGTGGCCGCCGGGCTCGACTCGATGGTGGTCGGCGAGGCGCAGATCCTCGGCCAGCTCCGCGACGCCTACCACTCCGCCGGTGGCGCCGACTCGGCCGGCCGCCTGCTGCACGAGCTGATGCAGCAGGCGCTGCGGGTCGGCAAGCGCGCGCACGCCGAGACCAACATCGACCGGGCCGGGCAGAGCGTCGTCACCGCCGCGCTCGACCTCGCCGCCGAGATGCTCGACGGCGAGCTGGCCGGGCGGCCCGCGATGATCGTCGGCGCGGGCGCGATGGGCTCGCTGGGCGTGGCCACGCTGTCCCGGCTGGGCGCCGGCCCGCTCACCGTGACCAACCGGGGCGCCGCCCGTGCCGTCCGGCTCGCCGAGTCGTACGGCGCGTCCGCCGTGCCGATGGCCGAGCTGATCACCGCGCTCGCCGACGTCGACGTCGTGGTCGCCGCCACCGCCGCCACCGAGCCGGTGCTCACCCGCGACGTGGTGACCCGGGCACTGGCCCGCCGGGACGCCGACCGCGGCCCGCTGGTCCTGCTCGACCTGGCCGTACCGCGCGACGTCGAGCCCGGCGTCGCCGAGCTGCCCGGCGTCGAGGTCGTCGACATCGACCGGATGGCCGCCGTGCTCGCCGACGGGCCGGCCGCCGCCGACGCCGCCGAGGTGGCCCGGATCGTCGCCGGTGAGGTCGAGTCGTTCCTGAGCTGGCTGCGCGGCGCCGACGTGGCGCCGACGGTGGCCGCCCTGCGCGGCCGGGCCGACGACGTGGTCGCCACCGAGCTGCGCCGGCTCGGTCAGCGCCGCCCCGACCTCAGCGACGACCAGCGCGCCGAGGTGGCCCGGACCGTGCACCGGGTCGTCCAGCGGCTGCTGCACCAGCCGACCGTACGGGTCCGCCAGCTCGCCGCCGAGCCCGGCGGCGACCAGTACGCGGCGCTGCTGCGCGAGCTGTTCGACCTGGACGTTCCGCAGACGTCCCCGGTCGACACCGTTCCCGACGTGGTCGCCACCGATCTCGACGGGCGGCCGTCGTTCGACGCCGCCGACATCCCGCCCACCGGAGGTGCGCGATGACCGCCCCACTGCGCCTCGGCACCCGGGGCAGCGCCCTGGCGATGGCCCAGTCCGGCCACGTGGCCGAAGCCCTCACCGCGGCCACCGGCCGCCCGGTCGAGCTGGTCGAGGTGGTGACCGCCGGGGACAAGTCGACCGCCCCGGTGCAGCGACTCGGCGTCGGCGTGTTCGTGTCCGCGCTGCGCGACGCGCTGACCGCCGGTGAGATCGACTTCGCCGTCCACTCGTACAAGGACCTGCCCACCGCGGCGGCGCCCGGCCTGCACGTCGCGGCCGTGCCGCCCCGGCAGGACCCGCGCGACGCGCTGGTGGCCACCGACGGCCGTACGCTCGCCGAGCTGCCCCCCGGCGCCCGCGTCGGCACCGGCGCGCTGCGCCGGATCGCCCAGCTGCACGCGCTGGGCATGCAGTTGGAGGTCACCCCGATCCGGGGCAACATCGACACCCGGCTCAGCCGGGTGCTCGGCCCGGACGCCGACCTCGACGCCGTCGTGCTGGCCCGCGCCGGGCTCAACCGGATCGGCCGCGCCGACGTCATCACCGAGACGCTCGACCCGATGCTCATGCTGCCCGCGCCCGCTCAGGGCGCGCTGGCCGTCGAGTGCCGGGCCGACGACCAGGACGTGATCGAGATGCTCGCGCTGCTCGACCACGAGCCGTCCCGCGCCGCGATCACCGCGGAACGGGCGCTGCTGGCCACCCTGGAGGCAGGATGCAGCGCACCCGTGGCCGCGTACGCCGTCCTCGCCGAAGGCGAGCCCACCGACGAGGGCGACGTGATTCAGGAGATCTACCTGCGCGGTGCGGTGATCAGCCCGGACGGTTCGCGTGACCTCCGGCTGTCCCGCACCGGAACGCCCGCCGACGCGGCGGAGATCGGCAAGGCACTCGCCGCCGAACTCCTCGAACTCGGCGCCGACTCGATCCTCGGCCAGGACGCACAGGCCGGCCCGGGGACCCAGCAACTTGGGAGCACAGAATGACCCGCACCCGTAAGCCCGTAGGCCAGATCGCTTTCGTCGGGGCCGGTCCCGGCGACCCCGGCCTGCTGACCCGCCGGGCGCTGGACGCCCTGGTCGAGGCCGACCAGGTGGTCTACGACCGGGGCGTACCCGAGTCGCTCCTGGCGCACGTACGCGCCCAGGCCCGGCCCGACGCCGAGTTCAGCCCCGCCGAGGGCGTGCCGGGGGACGTGGCGAAGGTGCTGATCTCCGCGGCCCGGTCCGGGCAGAACGCCGTGCACCTGGTCGCCGGTGACCCGTTCGGCCACGACTCGGTGGTCAAGGAGGTGCAGGCGGTCGCGCGTACCGCAGCGCACTTCGAGGTGGTGCCGGGCGTCGGCCAGGCCGAGGGCGTGGCCACCTACGCGGGCGTCCCGCTGCCGGGCGTACGCACCGCCGCCGACGTCGAGGACGTCACCGCGCTCGACTTCGACGCGCTCGCCACGGCCGTGGGCCGGGCTTCGCTGGCGCTCGCCGTGGACGCCGGTGACCTGGCCGCCGTCCGGGACGGCCTGCTGGCCGCCGGCGTCGACGGCACCACAGCGGTCGGGGTGACCGGCGACGGCACCGGCGAGACGCAGTACACCACCACGTCGACTGTCGACTCCTTCGTCGCGGCGGCGCTCGGCTTCACCGGCCGGGTGGTGCTCACCGTCGGCGCGGCCGTCACCGACCGCGACAAGCTGAGCTGGTGGGAGAACCGCCCGCTGTACGGCTGGAAGGTGCTGGTGCCCCGCACCAAGGAGCAGGCCGGCGTGATGAGCGCCCGGCTGCGCGCGTACGGGGCGATCCCGTGCGAGGTGCCGACCATCGCGGTCGAGCCGCCGCGTACCCCGGCGCAGATGGAGCGGGCGGTCAAGGGCCTGGTCGACGGCCGGTACGCCTGGGTGATCTTCACCTCGGTCAACGCGGTCCGGGCGGTGTGGGAGAAGTTCGCCGAGCACGGCCTCGACGCCCGTCACTTCGGCGGCGTCAAGATCGCCTGTATCGGTGACGCCACCGCCGAGGCGGTCCGCGCGTTCGGCATCCAGCCGGAGCTGATCCCCTCCGGGGAGCAGTCCTCCGAGGGCCTGCTGGCCGAGTTCTCGCCGCACGACGAGGTCCTCGACCCGGTCGGCCGGGTGCTGCTGCCGCGCGCCGACATCGCGACCGAGACGCTTGCCGCCGGGCTCACCGAGCGGGGCTGGGAGGTCGACGACGTGACCGCGTACCGGACGGTGCGGGCGGCCCCGCCGCCGGCCGAGATCCGCGACGCGATCAAGTCGGGCGGGTTCGACGCCGTGCTGTTCACCTCGTCGTCCACGGTGCGGAACCTTGTCGGTATCGCCGGGAAGCCGCATGCGCGCACGGTTGTTGCAGTGATCGGGCCCAAGACGGCGGAGACCGCCACCGAGTTCGGCCTGCGGGTCGACGTGCAGCCGCCGCACGCCTCGGTGCCCGACCTGGTGGAGGCGCTCGCCGCCTACGCCGTCGAACTGCGGGAGAAGCTCGCCGCCATGCCGGCGAAGCAGCGCCGGGGCTCCAAGGTGCAGGGCCCGACCGCCCTGAGGTTCCGCTGACAGGAGGCTCCCTCATGCCGTACCCCGAGATCCGGCCCCGCCGGCTGCGTCGCAACGCGGCCGTGCGGCGGCTGGTCTCCGAGACCCGCGTCGACCCGGCCGAACTGGTCGTGCCGATGTTCGTCAAGGAGGGGCTGACCGAGCCGAGGGCGATCGCGTCGCTCCCGGGAGTGCTCCAGCACTCCCGGGACTCGCTGCGCAAGGCCGCCGTCGAAGCGGTCCAGGCCGGGGTCGGCGGGATCATGCTGTTCGGGGTGCCGGCGACGCGCGACGAGACCGGCTCCGGCGGTGTCGACCCGGCGGGCATCCTGAACGTGGCGATCCGGGACGTGGTCGCCGAGGTCGGTGACGCGACTGTGGTGATGAGCGACCTCTGCCTGGACGAGTTCACCTCGCACGGGCACTGCGGCCTGCTCACCCCGGACGGCGGGGTCGACAACGACGCCACGCTCGCCGCGTACGCCGACATGGCGGTGGCCCAGGCCGCCGCCGGGGTCCACGTGGTCGGCCCGTCCGGGATGATGGACGGCCAGGTCGGCGTGGTCCGCAAGGCGCTCGACGCCGCCGGGCACCAGGACGTCTCGGTGCTCGCGTACGCGGTGAAGTACGCCTCCGCCTTCTACGGCCCGTTCCGCGACGCGGTGGAGTCGGCGCTGGAGGGCGACCGGCGAACCTACCAGCAGGACCCGGCGAACCTGCGCGAGTCGCTGCGCGAGGTCGAGCTGGACGTGGCCGAGGGCGCCGACATGGTGATGGTGAAGCCCGCGCTGCCCTACCTCGACGTGGTGTCGGCGGTCCGGGCCGCGGTGGACGTCCCGGTCGCCGCCTACCAGGTCTCCGGCGAGTACGCGATGGTCGAGGCGGCCGCCGCGAACGGCTGGATCGACCGGGAGCGGGTGATGCTGGAGACGCTCACCTCGATCCGCCGGGCCGGTGCGCAGATCATCCTCACCTACTGGGCGGTCGAGGCGGCCCAGTTGCTGCGCGAGCGCTACTGACCCTCGCCCGGCCGCCCGGCCGCCCGGCGTCGGACCCGGGGCGGGCTCGCGCCGGCGCGCGTGTCGTGGCGCGTCGGTGAGATCCGCGGGCGGTGCGTTGCCTCAAGTTGTCCACAGCCAGGCGCGGTAGCTCACAGTAGTTTTCAGGGCGGCAGGCGCTATGCCCCTCAGCCGACTTTGCTCTGCAGCCACGGGCGCAACTGTCACGAAGCGTAAGCAGTGCTTCGAAGGCTGCAGAGCAAAGGCGCCTGAGGTGGTCTTCCTTGGCTCGGCTATTTCGAGCATTGTGTCCGGATTGGTTGTTATTTGTCTTGAGTGTGCGGCGTTCGCTTCGGCAGTACTGGCTAACGCACAGTGATGTCACGCCCCGTGTGCCTTGAGTGGGGCGGTTGACGCACGGCGAGGTCTGGTCGGGCGGCGGATTCCAGGTTTTCCACAGGGATGCGGAGCGGGGTTGCCGGGCCGATGCGGCAGGCGGGACCGTGGGCGGCGTGACAGACATCGCCGACACCGGGCCGGAGGCGGCCACCGGCACAGGTGCCTGCGCCGCGCCGGAAGCACCATGCGCAATCTCCGCGACGGCCGCTGCCTACGTGACCTGCGCGACGGCCGTGCCCTCAGCGACTCCCGGGAGTTGGGCGACCGCAGTACCGGCAGCGACCCCAGCGACCCCCGTGACAGCGGCTGACGGCGGGCCGGCGGTGGAGGGCGGGCTTGCGGAGGGCGGCGGGCCGGCGCTGCTCACCGAGCCGTTCGACGTCCCGTTCCCGGCGTCGGGGATCATCCGGGCGGTGCGTCGCCGGGCCGACGCCAGCCAGCGTGAGCTGGCCCGGTTCGCCCGGGTGCATCCGAGCACGGTCGGGCGGATCGAGGCGGGCAGCCTGACGCCGAGCCTGGCCATGCTGTCGCGCATCGTGGGCACGGCCGGCTTCCGGCTCGTGGTCGTCGACGAGGCCGGCACGGTGCTCAAGCCGATGCGTGACCGGGCCGACCTGCGTGACGGCGCGGAGCGGCGGTACCCGTCCCACCTCGACGTCGTCACCGACCCGGAGCCGGGGGAGTGGTGGGCCGACCGGTACGGGCTGGCCCGCCCGCCGGAGACCTTCTACCGCGACCGGGCGGTCCGGGACGCGCTGCGCCGCCGCAGCCAGTGGGAGGTGCGGGTGGCCAAGTACCGGAACGTGCCGCCCCCGCCCGATCCGCAGCGGTGCGGATACCGCGGCGGCCCGCCGATCCGCCCATGAGCGAATCGACGGGCCGCCGCCCGGAACACCTGTCAGTCGTCGTTCAGGATCGTCCCGACGCCGGACGGGTCGGCCAGCCGCAGGCCCGGCACACCCGCCACGTACAGCGTGAGCTTCTCGTCCGCCTCGCGCTTGCGGTCGCCGCGCACGGTGACCGGGAACGCCAGCGAGGTCTGGCCCGCGGGGAGCAGCTTGCAACCCACGTACGGGTCGTAGTCCGACCCGGCCTGGGCGGTCGTGCCGTAGGTGGTCGCGCAGATCAACGCCGGCTCGGAGAGCGGGCGGGACACGGTGACGGTGAACGTCATCGCGCGGGTGCCCTTGTCGCCCTCTGCCACCGAGGTGTCGGCCACCCGCAGCGAGGCACGCGACCGGAACCGGGCCACCTGCGGGTCGTGGTCGCTGGCGCCCCGGTCACCCAGCTCCGGCGCGTCGGTCGGATAGTCGGCGTTGATGTGCGCCGTCCGTACCTGCACCAGGTCGTCGTGCATCGGGTCGTTCACGAACAGGTTGTCCAGCGTCTGCGCCTGGCCGCTGAAGGTGTACGAGTACGCCGACGCGGGCGCGTCCGCCACCAGGTCGTCCCAGAGGTTGTGCAGCCCGGCCTCGTACAGCGGGGCGAGCTGGTCCGACGGAGTCGGGTTCTGTGCGGTGGCGATCGGGTCGTCCGGGCGGGGGAACACGTTCAGGTCGCCGCCGTAGACCACTCGGGCGTTCGGGCCGCTCGCCTCGACCGCCGCGACGATCGCGGCGCCGTACGCGGCCTGCTCGCGGCGCTGCCCGACCCGGCTGTCCGGCCCGGACGAGAAGTGGTTGGCGACCGCCCAGAGCGTGAACCGCTCGGTCGAGCCGGGCGCGGCCTTGACGGTGAACCGGGCCAGCTGGGCCGCGCGGGTGTAGACGTTGCTGCCGTCCACGCCGGTCGACCGGTCCACGTCGGCGGGCAGCACCGCGTTGAACGCCTTCGGGTTCTGCACGTCCGCGTTGGACGCGAGCGCCGCCGAGCGGTACTGGACGGTCGGCGCGGAGCCCAGCAGCGGGTCCGCGGCGGTCGCCTCGGCCAGCGTGAGCCGGTCGGTGCGGTAGAGGAACGCCGAGGCGATGCCGCGGGCGTCCGCGCCGGTGCGGTCGTACGCGGCGGCGTAGGCGGGGCCGCCGTTGGCCGCGATGGCCAGCGCCAGCTCCTGCACGGTGTCCGGCGCGCCGTCGGCGTTGTTCGTGTCACCGCACGCCAGGGCGCCGTCGACCACCGAGCAGATGTCCTGGTCCTCGGCCTCCTGCACCAGGATCAGGTCCGGGCTGTGCAGCGAGTTGACGATCTGCCGGGCCTGCGCGGCCAGCTTGGCGGCGTACGCCTCCTGGCTCGCCGGCACGTAGTCGAACGGCGGGCTGACCCCCGTACATCCGGTGTTGCCGGCGAAGTCGCAGCCGTCGAACGGGTCGTCCCGGTAGTCGTACAGATTCTCCACGTTGTAGGTGGCGATCGCGACCTCGCTGCCGCGGTCGGCCGGCTGCGGCGGGTGGTTCGCGGCCGGGTCCGCGCCACCGGTCAGGGTGAGCTGCTCGGGCTGCACGCTGTACTTGCTGAACGCGTACGACACGGAGCCGTAGGCGTCCTCGGTCAGCGTGTCGAACGTGCGCGCCTCGGGCAGCAGCGCGCGGGAGTCACCGGCGGCCGCCTTCACGCCGCCCGCTCCCAGCAGGATGCGCTGGTTGTTGCCGTTGTCGAAGAGCGTGCCGGGGATGTCGTCGAGCGGGTGCGCGTCCCGGAACACCCGGCGGGCGTACGGGTCGGACCGCTTCATGACCGGGTCCTCCCGGTCCAGCACGTAGATCTCGGAGTCGGCGGTGGAGGAGTAGATGTGCCGGGGCGCGGATACGCCGCTGCCGGCGCGTACCCGCATCCGCTCGCCCTCGTGCCGCTCCCAGAACAGGTCGGCGGCGGCCGCCTCGGCCGGCGGGACCGCGTCGTCGACCCGGACCGCGGTGTCCACGTCGAGGCCGGAGTCGAGCTTGCGGACCAGCGAGGCGCCGGAGAGCTGGGTCTGGTTGAAGTACTCGGAGACCCGGCCGCGCAGCACTACCTCGTCGCCGACGGTGGGGGCGTACCCGCCGATCAGCGTGGTGAACGAGCCCATGAAGACGAACAGCCCGTCGGAGGTGAGCGGGTCGCCGTCCTCGGTGCCGAGCCGGCTCTGCAGGTAGAAGCCCCACTGGTCGGCCCCGGCCGAGCTGCGGGTCAGCGACATGCCGGTGATGACGCCGCGCACGTCGTACAACTGGGAGCTGGTGCCGTTGCCGCTGGCCGGGGCGAGCGGCGACCGGTCGGCGCGGCCGTCCTCGTCGTCGCCGGTGCGGCCCTGCACCTCGCCGATCGACAGCACGCTGGTGGCCTGCACGGAGAGCGTGCAGGTGGCGGTGTCGCCGTCGTCGTCGGTGGCGGTCACCGTGACCGCGTAGCTGCCGGCCGGCAGGCCGGTGGCGGTCAGCGTGGCGGTGGCCGTGCCACCGTCCCCGGCCGCCGGGGTGAACGCGGTACGGCTGATCGAGCCGCTCGCCGGAGCCGGCACGACGGCGGTGACCGCGAGGTCGGTGATCGTGTCGTCGGCGTCGGTCGCGGTCACCTCGCGGGTCGCGGTGGCGCCCGCCGACAGCGTCAGCGCGCCGCCGCAGGCCAGCGTCGGCGGCTGGTCGACCGGGCCGCCTCCGCCGATGGTGTGGCTGCCCAGCCCGTCGAACGTGTCGGTGGCGAAGCCGGCCCACTGCGCGGCCGGGTCGAACGGGTCCGCCGGATCGGTGTCGCCGGCGGTCACCGAGGGCAGCCGGCGCAACGTGTTGTCGGCGGTGCTGGTGAGCCCGCTGCCCCACTCGCTGCCCGGGTCGACGCCGACCTGGCCGAGGGAGTCGACCACCGTGTCACCCTTGCGCAGCACGATCGCGTCGTCGCCGTTGAACAGCGACCCGCCGTACGTCTGGTCGGCCTGGGCGAGGATCGCGGGCGCGGCCGACGCGGCGGCGAAGACGAACACGTCCCCGGCGGCGACGGTGCCGGTCAGCGCGATGTTCGTCGACGTGCTGGCGCCGTTGAAGTAGAGCTGGAGCTGGTAGCCCGCGGCAGCCAGGTCGATCGGGGCGCCGGTGCCGTTGTACAGCTCGACGGCCTTGTTGTTGGACGACCCCTCGACGTACTCGGAAATGAGCAGGTCGGTGGGCGCGGCGCTGGCCGCGGGGGGTGCGACAGCGATCGCCGTGAGGGTGACGGCGGCGGTGGTCGCGAGCGCGGCGAGGGTGCGGCGCGGGCGCATGGGGCCTCCACGGTGGGTGGACAGGAACTAACGAACGTTAAGGGTCTCGTGGGTCCACCGTCCAGCCCTTCGGTGGCCGTCCGGTGAACGGTCAGCGGTGACTGTCCAGCCGGTGCACCAGTTCGGCGACGTCCACCCCGTACTCGCACCAGTCGCGGTCGGGGCGGTAACCCAGCTCGGCGTTGACCTTCAGCATCGACTCGTTGTCCTGCGCGTTCCAGGTCTGCACCTCGACCAGCTGGGGCTCGGCCGAGCGCAGCTCCAGCAGCATCCGCGCCTTGATGGCCCGGTCGATGCCGTAACCACGGTGGTCGTGGACGACGATCGTGTCGTACTGGTCGGCCCGGGTCGGGTGCTGCGCCGGCACCACCACCTCGGTCAGCCCGGCCACGTCCCCGGTCCGCTCGTGCAACGCCAGCACGATGTACGGCTTCATGCCGCGCCGGTGCAACGTGGCGAGACTGTCCCGCAGCCGGTCCGGGTCGTAGGAGCTGGGCCGCAGTTCCACGTCGTCGGAGTCGCGCACCTCGGCCTTGGCCCGCGCGTACGCCTCGAGCAGCTCGTCCGGCGGCCCGCCGGGCCAGAACTCCACGTGATAGCCCGCGCCCACCTCGGCGGCCATCTCGGTCAGCGCCGGCCAGTCCACCGTGCGCAGGTCGAGCACGCTGCGGGTCTCCACATAGTCGCGGGTGAAGCCCAGCGACTCGTAGAACGCCACGGCCGGGGTGTCGCCGACCACCTCCACGCCGATCGACTGGAAGCCCTCGTCCCACACCCGGCGGGCGGCCACCCGGACCAGCTCACGGCCGAGCCCGGTGCGCCGGACCGCCGGATGCACCAGCACCTCCAGTACGCCGATGCCGCCCAGCAGCAGCACGTGCACATGCCCGACGATCGCTCCGGGCGTGCCGTCCGGAGCGTCGTCCTCCTGAGCCACCCAGGAGATCCGCCGCTCGCCGGGCATCACCTCGGACAGGTACTCCCGCATGGAGCTCTCCTGCCAGGGCGGGTCCTGCGGCAGGTCGGCCGCCAGGACCGCGTTCAGCGTGTCCAGCAGGGACGCGATCTCGGCGGACGAGGCGGTCCGAGGGTTCCACTCGCGCACCATCACCCGTCTAGCTTGCCGTCAACCGCTGCCGGGGGGAAGGGTTCAGTCCGCGAATGTACGCGAGCGGTCACCTCACGTTGCGGCTGAGCCTGCCGTACTCGTCGGCCTTGTCGAAGACCGCCTGGGCGTACCGGCGCACATCGTTGTACGAGAGGATGGCCCCCCACCAGTCACCCGGGATGGTCATGTTCCGGCCGCCCTTGCACAGATACTGGCCGGCGGCCAGCGCCGCGTCGTCGATGTCGTGGGGGTTCTTCACGCCGTCGTTGTCCGCGTCGGCGCCGATCTCCTGCCAGGTGGTCGGGATGAACTGCATCGGCCCGAGCGCCCGGTCGTAGACGCGGTCGCCGTCGAGCTGCCCCTGGTCGGTGTCGAGGATCCGGGACCGGCCGCCCTGCCCGTCGAGCGGCTGCCCCTTGATCTCCGGCAGGGCCCGGCCGTCGGGCCCGAGCGTGGCGCCGTTGGCCGAGCCGTGCCCGGACTCGACGTGCCCGATGGCGGCGAGCGTGGTCCAGCTCAGCTGGCAGGCACGGTTGGTCTGGGCGAGCACCAGCTCGGCGTAGGCGTACGCCTGGAGCGCCACCACCGGGATGGCGGTGACCGCGCTGACCCGCCTCGCCCAGTCGGCGAGGGCGTCGGCGGGACGACCGGTGGGCGGTGCGACAGTCACGCCGCCGGGCAGCGGCGTTCCGGTCGGCGCGGCGGTGCCGGACAGCCCGGACGGGTCCGGGAACAGGGGCGTCGCGGCGGGCGCGGCGGTCCGCGCCACGGTCGGCTCCGGCAGGGCCTCGTCGACCGACGCCGGCCTGCCGACGGCGGCCGGCACGATCACCGCGCCGGCCGTGGTGGCGGCGCCGACCAGGGCGAGCAGGAACAGCGCCGGCAGCGTGGTCCGCCCGGCGGGGCGGCGGGACCAGGCGCGGGTGGCGCTGGCCGCGCCGACGGCGAGCTGCCGCGGGCGGGTGCGGACGGCGTGCGCGAACGGCACGCGCCGACGTCGCCCGCCGGCCGGCTGCGCGTCGTCCGCCGCCCCGGCCTTCGCCTCCGGCTTCTCGCCGGACGGGGCACCCGCGTCAGCCTTCGTGTCCGTGTCGGCTCCGGCGTCGGGCGTGCGCCCCGGCTTCGCGTCCGGCTCGGGCTGCGGCTTCGCGCCCGGGTCCGTGCTCGGCTCGCCAGCCGTGGCGTCCGGGTCGCGGGCCGGGCCGGCGGGCGGCTTCGGGGGAATGGGGTCGCGCTCGCGGCGGGGACGCGGGACGGGCCGGGCGTCGCCGTCGGGCGGCACGGCGGGTCGCAGGGGCCGGGCCGTCGCTCGCCGTTCGCCGTCCACCACCCGTCGAGTATCACCCATCCGTGTGACGGCGTCAGGTCCGCCGTACGCTGATGTCATGCCCCGGTACGAGTTCCGTTGCCGCGCCTGCGGCGACACCTTCGAGGTCAACCGCCCGATGGCCGAGGCCGCCCAGCCGGCCACCTGCCCGCGGGGTCACGCCGACACGGTGAAGCTGCTCTCCGCTGTCGCCGTCACCGGGCGTGGTGGTTCCGGCCCGACTGGTGGGATTCCCAGCGGTGGAGGTTGCTGCGGCGGCTCCTGCGGCTGCTGAGTTTCCGCCGCTCGTCCCGCGGGTCGAACCGGCTCTTGCCGCCCGTGTGATCTTTTGGCACCTTGGGTCGGAATCCGCCCAACCGTTCTCACGATGCGTGACGGCGCGATCATAGGGCAGCATGGATCCGACGTCAGCGGGCGGAGGTTCGACGTATGTCGCCAGAACACCACCTCCCGAGCGGGTGGGTGACCTTCGTGTTCACCGACATCGAAGGTTCGACCCGGCTGGCCCGGATGCTGGGCCCGGTCTACCGGCCGGTGCTGCACGAGCATCGCCGGCTGCTGCGGGACACCCTCGCCGGCACCGACGGGGCCGAGCTGCTGACCGAGGGCGACTCGTTCTTCCTCGCGTTCCCGGACGCCGCCGCCGCGGTGCACGCCTGCCTGACCGCGCAGCGCGCGCTCGCCGGTCACGACTGGCCCAACCCGGACGCCACGCCCCGGGTCCGGATGGGACTGCACACCGGCTACGCCGAGCCGCGCGACGGCGAGTACGCCAGCCCCGAGGTGCACCGGGCCGCCCGGGTGGCCGCCGCCGCGCACGGCGGGCAGGTGCTCTGCTCGGCCGCCACCGCCAAGCACGCCGAACCGCTGCCGGACGGTGTGTCCCTGCTGGACCTCGGCCTGCACCGGCTGCGTGGCTTCGACGACCGGGAGCGGCTGTTCCAGCTCGTCGCGCCCGGTCTGGAGCGGCGTTTCCCGCGCCCGCGTACCGCCGACGCGGCGGCTCACAACCTGCCCACCCAGGTCACCTCGTTCGTCGGCCGGCAGGCCGAGCGCGCCGAGCTGGGCCGGCTGGTCGAGGCGTACCGCCTGGTGACGGTGCTCGGCGCGGGCGGTGCCGGCAAGACCCGGCTGGCCGTGGAGCTGGCCTCCGGGATCGTGGAGGACTACCCGGACGGGGTCTGGTTCGTCGACATCGCCGCGGTGACCGACCCGGGGCTCGTGGCGTTCGAGATCGCCGCCGTGCTCGGCCTCCGCCCGGAGCCCGGCCGGCCGATGCTCGACACCCTCGTCGAGTACGCGGCGCCGCGCCGGATGCTCGTGCTGCTGGACACCTGTGACGCCCAGACCGCGGCGTCGGCCGAGGTGATCAGCCGGCTGCTGGCCGGTGGCCGGGGCGTACGGGTGCTGGCGACCAGCCGGGAGTCGTTCGGCGTACCAGGTGAGGTGGTGTGGCGGATCCCGCCGCTGTCGGTGGACGAGGGGCCCGACGGTGGCAGTGACGCGGTGGCGTTGCTGCTGGACCGCACGGCGGTGGCCCGGGGCGGGCGGGCGCCGGAGGCGGCCGAGCAGGCCGACCTGCACCGGGTGGTCCGCCGCCTGGACGGGCTGCCGCTGGCCATAGAGCTGGCCGCCGCCCGGCTGCGGGTGCTCTCCGCCGGGCAGCTGGCGGAGCGGCTGGACGACATGCTGGGCACGCTCGACGCGGGACGGGAGACGGCGGAGCCGCCGCCGGTGGAGGCGGGCTGGAGCGGCAACCAGCAGGACACCGTGGACCTGGTGGCCGCGGCGACCGGTGCCGCACCGCCCACGCCGGCGACCCGCGCGGTGCAGCGCTCGGCCAGTGAGCGGCACCTGACCATCCAGGCGACCGTCACCTGGTCGTACCGGACGCTCGGCGCGCGTTCGGCCCGGCTGCTGCGCTGGATGGCGGTGTTCGCCGGACCGGTGGACCTGCCCACCGTGCAGTGGCTGCTCGGCGAGGACCCGCTCGACCCGCTCTCGGTTCTCGTGGACAAGTCGATGGTGCTGGCCGAGCCGCACGCCTCGGGCAGCACGTACCGGATGCTCGACCCGATCCGGGCGTACGCGGCCCGGCGGCTGGTCGAGGCGGGCGAGGAGCAGAGCGCCCGGGACCGGCACGTGGACTGGTGCCGGCACGCGCTGGACCGGGCGTGCCTCGGGCCGGACGGCCGTCCGGTGACGCTCTCCCTGTACGCGCTGGATCCGCTGGCCGGTGAGTTGCGGGCCGCGCTGCGCTGGTGCGCGACCGGCGGTAGCGCCCGGGCGGGGCTGCGCCTGGCCGGCGACCTGGACCAGTGGTGGCGGGAACGCGGGCTGGCCCGGGAGGGGCGGCTCTGGCTGTTCCGGCTCTACGGCCGGCTCGCCGAGACCGGCGAGGTGATGCCGGAGGCCGAGCTGGCCGCCGCGTACCACATGCATTCGCTGCACGCGGGCGCGGACGGCGAGTTCGGCGAGGAGCTGCGGTACTCGCAGCGGGCCGAGGCGGCCGCCCGGCAGTCCGGTGACCGGGGGCTGCTGGCCCGGGTGCTGGCCGGGCGCGCCGCGCCGCTCGTCGACATGGGCCAGTTCGCCGAGGCGGAGCGGGTCTGCCGCGAGGTGATCGACTGGGCGTACGCGCAGGACGTGGTCGGGGACGCGCTGCTCGCCGTCTACAACCTGGCCGAGCTGCTCTGGCGCCGGGGCGCGCTGGACGAGGCCGCCGAGGTGCTCGCCGCGGCCCGCCCGGTCGAGGCGTCGCGGCCGGCGGAGCGGGGCGGCCGTTCGGTGGACATGCTGCTCGGGATGGTGGCGCTGGCCCGGGGTGACCTGGTGGCGGCGCACGAGCACCTGCTGGTGGCGTTGCGGTCGCGGATGAGCCACGGCTACCTGGGCCGGGCCTGCGACACGATCAACGCGATAGCGGTGCGCTGCGCGCTGGCCGGGGACGCGCTCTCCGCGGCCCGGCTGTTCGGCGCGGCGCAGGCCACCCGGTCGAACCTGCGGGCCACGCCGGGGATATACGGCCCGTACTGGGCGGCCCGGCAGGCGGAGCTGCGCCGGGTGCTCGGCGACGAGGCGTTCGACGCCGCCTACGGCGCCGGGGCGGGGCTGCGGCTGGACGAGGTGGCGGCGCTGGCGCTGCACGTCGAGCACCCGGACCTGGCCGCCGACTCACCCCGGTTCGGCGTTCCCGCGCAGGGCTCCTGGCCGGCGTTCCAGCCGCGCAGCACGGCGGGCTGAGGCGGGCGACCGTTCCGTACTGCGCCGGGGAGCCCGCCGTGCGGCGGACTCCCCGCGTGGTGCGTCAGGCGCGGGCGGCGGCGTGGCGTTCGGCGTCGGCCTTCATCCGGGCGGCGCGGTCGAGGTCGGCCGGGGACACGGCGGCGACCGAACCGAAGACGCTCACCGCCTGGTAGTACGTCCAGGCGAGGCTGTAGCAGGCGGGCCGGACCACCGCGTTGTACGTGGCGCAGACCCGCTTCAGGTCGGCGTAGAAGGCGTTGTCCAGACGGGCCTTGTTGGCGGAGAAGACGCCCATCGCCTTGTGGTTGCGGTAGCCGAAGTCGTGCCGGTAGCAGGAGAGCTTGAAGTTGAAGCCGATCGGGTTGTCCGGGCTGGACGAGCAGTAGTCGGTGGACCAGTCGAAGCCGTACTCGGTCCAGGGGGACCGGTTCTGCCGGGCGCTGTTCCAGGCGTTGTAGCTGGACGCGCTGGTCTGCGTCCAGCTGGTCAGGACGGACAGCTTCTGCTGGGTGCTCACCGCGGCGGCGGCCGGTGTGGCCAGACCGAGCAGTGTGAGCAGGGCGAGTGCGCCGGCGGCGAGGGTGGTGGCGAGGCGACGGGACACGGGAACCTCCGCGTGGTGGTGGCCGGGATCTCCGGGTGTCGACAAGTGTCGATCAAAGGGGTGAGCTGGGGCGATGCCCCGGGGAACGGCTCGCTGACATCCGCCTGAACAGACGAATGCCCCCGGACCGGCGAGGCGGCCCGGGGGCATTCGGGGTGAATCAGCGGACGAAGCGCGGCGGGCTCGCCGGGCTCTCGTTCGCCAGCCGGTCCAGCGCGGTCACGTAGTAGGTGTACCGGGCGCCGTCGGCCGCCGTGGTGTCCACCCAGGACTGCACGGCGCCGTCGGTGGCCCGCACGGTGCCGACCAGGTGCGAGGCGTCGGCGAAGTCGCAGCGCCCGGCCAGGCCGTGCCCGTCGAACCGGTAGATCGCGTACGACGTGGCGGTGCCGAGCGGGCCCTTGCCGTCGGCCGGCTGACGCCAGCTCAGGCGTACCCCGCCCGCCTCCCGCTGGGCCTTGGTGACCACCGGGAACAGCAGCGGCTTGCGCGGCAGGTGCGTCATGGTGGGCACCAGCGCGGGGCGGGAGTAGTGCTCGGCGGCGTAGATGTCGGTGGCGCCGAGCCGGTTCGCCCGCACCTGCACCGCGGAGAAGTGCACGTTGCCGAGCACCTCCGGGTACGACCGGTTGAGCGTCAGGTGGTTCGACAGCTCCTGCGGGTTCATCCAGAACGACCCGTACGCCGGGTCACCGCTCTTGTAGTCGGCCTGGCCGATGTAGAGCTGGACCCGCGTGCCGCGCACCTGCTCGGCCCACCACGGCACGAGCCGGGCGTAGTCCGCGGCCGGGTACTGGCCGATGTACCAGTAGAGCTGCGGCACGATGTAGTCGATCCACTCCTCCTTGACCCACTTGCGGGAGTCGGCGGAGATGATGTCGTACGACTGCGAGCCGGTGGTGTCCGAGCCGTTCGGGTCGGCCGACGCGTTGCGCCAGATGCCGAACGGGCTGACGCCGAACTTCACCCACGGCTTGACCGCCTTGATCTTGGCGTTCATCTCCTGGATCAGCAGGTTGATGTTGTCCCGCCGCCAGTCGGCCTTGTCCGTGAAGCCCCTGTTGTACGCCGCGAACGTGGCGTCGTCGGGCACCTGGTGGGTGCCGCTCGGGTACGGGTAGAAGTAGTCGTCGAAGTGCACGCCGTCGATGTCGTACCGCTTGACCGCGTCCATCATCGCGGTCTGGACGAACTCGCGGACCTCGGGGACGCCGGGGTTGTAGTAGAGCCGGCTGCCGGCGACGCCGGCGGGCGGGTAGGCGAAGACCCAGTCGGGGTGCTGGCGGGCCGGGCTGTCCGGAGCCAGTTGCGACAGGTCGGCGCCGGCGCCGCCGGGGGCGGGCATGGAGACGCGGTACGGGTTGAACCAGGCGTGGAACTCCAGGTTCCGCTTGTGCGACTCGTCGACCAGGAAGGCCAGCGGGTCCCAGCCGGGGTTCTTGCCGCGTACGCCGGTCAGGTACTCCGACCACGGCTCGTACGGCGAGGGCCAGAACGCGTCGGCGGTCGGGCGGACCTGGACCACGACGGCGTTGTGGTTGAGCTTCTGGGCCAGGTCGAGCCAGGCCAGGTATTCGGCCTTCTGCTTGGCCACCTGGTCCGGCGCGGTCCAGGAGTCCTTTGTGGGCCAGTCGATGTTCGTCACCGAGGCGATCCACATGGCCCGGAACTGGCGCTTGGGGGTGGCCGGGTCGGTGACGCAGTCGGTGGAGGGGGAAGTGGCGGTGCTGGTGTCGTCGGGTGCGGCCTGCGCCGGCGTGCCGGCGACCAGCGCGCTGAGCAGCGCCGCGGCCAGCGCGGCGGCTCCGAGCCGAGTTGCCTTCATGCGGTGCGGTCCCTTCGTCGGGTCCGGGGGGACGGTCGGCGGCGGGGTTGCGGCAAGATTCGCCGCACTGCCCACGCCTCCGGTAGGAAACTTTCACCTATCCGTGCCCGGCGCAAGACCTTGACCGGTGATCGATGTCCCGCGCCGTCCGACCTCGGCCGGATCGTGACGATTCCGATACCTGCCGTGCGGGATTGGAGCGGAAAACGGCTGGGTAGCTAGCCCGGTCACAGACCGCCACCGTGGCGGCCACACGGCGGGGGAGGTGATCAGATGTCGGTCCTGCGAACCAAGCCGATCGGGGACGTGCTCGCCCAGGGCGACGCCGACGGCGAGGACGGCAAGCCGGGACTGCGGCGCCGGCTCGGCGCGGTCGACCTGATGGGCTTCGGCATCGGCATCGTGATCGGCACCGGCATCTTCACGCTCACCGGTGTCGAGGCGCGCAACAGCGCCGGGCCGGGCGTGGTGATCTCGTTCGGCATCGCCGGCCTGGTCGCGCTGCTCGCCGCGCTCTGCTACGCCGAACTGGCCAGCAGCGTGCCGACCGCCGGCAGCGCCTACACCTACGCGTACGCGACGATGGGCGAGATCGTCGCCTGGATCATCGGCTGGGACCTGCTGCTGGAGTTCGCGCTCGGCGCGGCGGTGGTGGCCCGCGGCTGGTCCGGCTACCTCGCCGACCTGTTCGGCCTGCCCAGCGCCTGGTTCGCCGAGGAGGGCAGCGTCGTCAACCTCGGCGCGATCGGCATCGTGCTGGTGCTCGGCGTGGTCGCCATCGTCGGCATCCGGGAGTCCGCCCGGGTCACCAACCTGCTGGTGCTGGTCAAGGTGGCGATCTGCGCCTTCGTGATCATCGCCGGGCTGTTCTTCGTCAAGGCGGCCAACCTCAGCCCGTTCATCCCGGCCGCCGAGCCGGCCGGCGCCGGGGACGACGGCATCAAGCAGCCGGTCACCCAGGTCATCTTCGGGCTGGAGCCCTCCGTCTTCGGTTTCGTCGGGGTGCTCACCGCCGCCGCAGTGGTGTTCTTCGCGTACACCGGGTTCGAGGCCGTGGCGAACCTGGGTGAGGAGACCCGCAAGCCCAAGCGGGACCTGCCGCTGGGTCTGCTCGGCACGCTGCTCATCTCCACGGTGCTCTACATCGGCGTCTCGCTGGTCGTGGTCGGCATGGTCAAGTACACCGAGATCGACGAGGGCGCGCCGATCGCGTCCGCGTTCCGGGCGGTCGGCGCCGGCTGGGCCGCGGTGCTCGTCTCCATCGCCGCCGTCGCCGGGCTCACCAGCGTGATCCTGGTCGACCTGGTGGCCATGGGCCGGATCGGCTTCGCCATCGCCCGGGACGGGCTCATCCCGCCCGCCATCGCCAAGGTGCACCCGCGCTGGGGTACCCCGTACCGGATCGCCGGGATCATGACCGTCGCGGTGGCGCTGCTCGCCGGTTTCCTTCCGCTGTCGGCGCTGGCCGACCTGGTCAGCATCGGCGCGCTCTGCGCGTTCACGCTGGTCGCGATCGCGGTGCCGATCCTGCGCAAGCGCCGGCCCGACCTGGAGCGGCCGTTCAAGGTGCCGTTCTCGCCGGTGTTGCCGATCCTCACCGCCGTGGCGTGCCTCTACCTGAGCCTGAACCTGTCGGTGGAGACCTGGCTGCGGTTCCTCGCCTGGATGCTGATCGGCGCGGTCATCTACTTCGGGTACGGCCACCGCAAGAACCGGCTCGCCCGGCGCGAGCACTCGGACACCCCCGAGCCCGCCCCCACCCCCTGAGGCGGGCACCGCGGAGCCCTCCCGACGCGCGGGCCGGGAGGGCTCCGCCCTGATCGACCGTGAATTCTGCAACGTTGTAACTCTCCCGTGTGAAGAGGTCGTCACGTCGTCGTGAGGCGGTACAGTGCGGCCAGCGTTCACCGGGAGGACAGTTCAGTGCGGCACAGGCTCAAGGACGTCGCGGAGCGGGCCGGAGTGTCGGTGAAGACCGTTTCCAACGTCGTCAACGGCTACCAGCACGTACGCGCCGACACCCGGGCCCGGGTCGAGGAGGCCATCGCCGCGCTCAACTACCGGCCCAACCTGTCGGCCCGCAACCTGCGCAAAGGGCGTACCGGGGTGATCGCCCTGGCCGTGCCCGAGCTCGACATCCCCTACTTCGCCGAGCTGGCCCGGCACGTCGTCACCGCCGCCGCCGAGCACGACTGGACGGTGCTCATCCACCAGACCGGCGGCGGCTCCGAGCAGGAGCGCAAGGCCGCCAGCGGCATCGGCGACCACATGATCGACGGCCTGATCCTGAGCCCGCTCGCGCTCACCTCCGACGACCTCGCCGCCCTGCACGGCCTGCCCGTGGTGCTGCTCGGCGAACGGGTCGACAACGGCCCCGCCGACCACATCATGATCGACAACGTGGCCGCCGCCCGGGAGATCACCGCCCACCTGATCGGGCTCGGCCGCCGCCGGATCGCCGCGATCGGCTCCCAGCGCACCCCCGAGGGCGCCAGCGCCCGGCTCCGCCTGGCCGGCTACACCGCCGCGCTGGCCGAGGCCGGCATCGCGTACGACGACCGCCTGGTGGCGCCCTCGCCGGCCTGGCACCGCGCGGACGGCGCCGCCGCCATGCGGCACCTGCTCGCCACCGGGGTACGCCCCGACGCCGTCTTCTGCTTCAACGACACGCTCGCGCTCGGCGCGCTGCGCGCCCTGCACGAGGCGGGCCTGCGCGTGCCCGAGGACGTCGCGGTGGCCGGCTTCGACGACATCGAGGACGGCCGCTTCTCGATCCCGACGCTGACCACAGTCGCCCCCGACAAGGAACGCATCGCCCGCCTGGCGGTCGAGCTCCTGGCCGGACGTCTCGGCCCCGACCGCGACTCCCCACCCCGCGAGCTGGTAACCCCTCACCACCTAGCCCTGCGAGAGTCCGCCCCCCTCTAGCCCCGCGTCTCAGCCGCGTCCCGGCCGCGTCTCAGCCGCGTCCCGGCCGCGTCCCGGCCGCGTCTCAGCCGCGTCCCAGCCGCGTCGATCATGAAGTTGGCGGCGATGTCGATCTCCTTGAGTGCCGCCAACTTCATGATCGACGGGGTGGGTCCGGGTCCGGGTGGGTCCGGGGTGGGGTCCGGCTCGGCCGGGGTCAGTCGAAGAAGCGGGCCAGGTGGGATGCGGGTGGGGGCGGCGCGTCCGGGGGCAGGGGAGTGAGGTCGGCGAAGACCGACGCGCCGTCGCAGCCGACGTGCAGCGGATACCAGCGCGGCGTACCCGGCGGGCGCTGACCGCAGATGCCCTTGAACGTCTGCACGTCCAGCAGGCGTACGTGGGTCGGGTCGGCCACCGCGTTGACGTGCCGCCACCAGGGGCTCATCACGTGGAGCACACCGCCGGGCCGCAGCACCCGGTGGCACTCGTCGAACAGTGGCAGGAAGTCGATCAGGTGCTCGACGATGTGCACCGCGAAGAACACGTCCACCGAGGCGTCGCGCAGCGGCAGCGAGCCGGCGAGGTTGGCGACCGCGTTCACCCCCGGCGCCGGATAGATGTCCAGCCCCAGATTGCCCGGCCACTGCTTGGTCGCGCCGCAGCCCAGGTCGACCACCACCGGCGCCCGCCCGCCCACGGCGACCCGGCACCAGACCCCGAGTACGCCCGACAGCCGGCCGATCAACTCCCGTACCAGCCGCAACTGCGCCGGGTCGGCGACCGCGCCGGTCAGGTGCGCCACCCCCCGGTCGAAGCGCACCTCGACGGTCGTCCCGCGTAGCCGCTCGTCGTGCCGGACCAGGTCGGCCCACGCCTCGGCGAGAAACTCGTCGGTCTGCCGGAGTCGCTCACCCGAGAGCGCGGTCTGCCCCATCGCCACCATGCGCCACCTCCGGCGGCCCGTTACCCCCATTTCACCCCAATATGCCCCGACCCGTCCGCCGTCCTCCTCCACCCCGTCCCGCCGTCCGCCCCGCCCCACCCCGTTGATCAAGGAGTTTGTGTCACCAGAAGACGCCCGCGAGGACACAAACTCCTTGATCACCGGGGCGCGTCCGAGATCTTGGAAGATTTCGGCGGTCATGGGGGCACTTTCCTTCCAAGATCTCCCGCGACTCGGGGATCAAGGAGTTCGTGCTGGCGTTGGCGTGGATGGACCCGAACTCCTCGATCGCGAGAGGCCACCCCCCACCCCGTTGATCAAGGAGTTTGTGTCCTTTTTCGAGGGCGACGTCCACACGAACTCCTTGATCACCGCCGGTTTCGGGTCGGGGGTGCACGCTCCGACGGGCGGCTTGGGGTGGGCGCTGTCGATCATGGAGTTGTGGCCCGGGCCAAGCTCGCAAAAGGGGCAGACGAAGGGCCGCAACTGCAAGATCGACGCGCTGAGGGGCGGGAGGGGCGGGGGGGGGGGGGGGGGGGGGGGGAGGGAGGAGGGTCAGGGGGAGAGGGTTCGGCGGATGGTGCGGGAGCTGCGCATCCGCTGGCGCGGCTGGGCGGCCGCTGCCTTCGGGCGCTTGAGGTGGTAGCGGTGCAGCTCGTTGTTGCCGGGCAGCGACGGGTCCTCGCTCATCGCGACCAGTTCCCAGCCCTGGTCACCGGCCCGGTTCAGGTGGGCCAGCGCGGTGTCGCCGTACGGTGTCACGTCGATCATGGAGCCGTCCGGGCCGTACCAGATGAAGACGACCTCGAACCCGAGGTCGGTCGACGCGGGTTGACGACGACGGACCAGCAGCGCGTACTCCCACTTGAGCATGCGCTCATTGTGGACCCGCCCGGCCGACTCGGCATGGATCAGTGTTCGGCGATCCGTCCGTCCGCCACGCGCAGCCGCCGGTTGACGCTCACCGCGTCGAGCATCCGCCGGTCGTGCGTGACCAGCAGCAGCGTGCCCGGGTAGCTCGCCAGCGCCGACTCCAGCTGCTCGATCGCGGCCAGGTCGAGGTGGTTGGTCGGCTCGTCGAGCACCAGCAGGTTCACGCCGCGCCCCTGCAGCAGCGCCAGCGCGGCCCGGGTCCGCTCGCCGGGGGACAGCGTCGCCGCCGGCCGCAGCACGTGGTCGGCGCGCAGCCCGAACTTCGCCAGCAGCGTCCGCACGTCCGCCGGGGCGAGATCGGGTACGGCGGCGCCGAACGCGTCGAGCAGCGGCTGGTCGCCGAGGAAGAGTCCCCGGGCCTGGTCGACCTCGCCGACCACCACGCCGGGGCCGAGCGCGGCGTGCCCCTCGTCCAGCGGGAGCCGCCCGAGCAGCGCGGCGAGCAGGGTGCTCTTGCCGGAGCCGTTCGCCCCGGTGATCGCCACCCGGTCGGCCCAGTCGATCTGCAGGTCCACCGGGCCGAGCGTGAAGCCGCCACGGCGTACCACTGCTCCTCGCAGCGAGGCCACGACGGCGCCGGCGCGGGGCGCGGCGGCGATCTCCATCCGCAGCTCCCACTCCTTGCGCGGCTCCTCGACCACCTCCAGCCGCTCGATCAGCCGGGCCGTCTGCTTGGCCTTCGCGGCCTGCTTCTCGGTCGACTCGGTGCGGAACTTGCGGCCGATCTTGTCGTTGTCGGTGGCCTTGCGCCGGGCGTTCTTGACGCCCTTCTCCATCCACGCCCGCTGGGTGCGGGCGCGC
Organism: Micromonospora sp. CMU55-4; assembly: GCF_011602315.1. Lineage (NCBI taxonomy): Bacteria > Bacillati > Actinomycetota > Actinomycetes > Micromonosporales > Micromonosporaceae > Micromonospora > Micromonospora sp. CMU55-4. The sequence goes on along the minus strand of NZ_JAAOLH010000022.1, from coordinate 40,790 downwards.
GCCTCCAGGTCGGCCTTCGTGTCGGCGTACTCCTCGTACTCCTCGCGGGCGTGCCGGCGCGCCACCTCCCGCTCCTCCAGATAGGCCGCGTAGCCACCGCCGAAGTGGTTGACCTGCCGCTGATGCAGGTCCAGCTCGACGATCCGGGTGACGGTGCGGGTGAGGAACTCGCGGTCGTGGCTGACCACCACGGTCCCGGCGCGCAGCCCGGTGACGAAGCGTTCCAGCCGGTCCAGCCCGGCCAGGTCGAGGTCGTTCGTGGGCTCGTCGAGCAGGAAGACGTCGTACCGGCTGAGCAGCAGCGACGCGAGCCCGGCGCGGGCGGCCTGCCCGCCGGACAGGCCGGTCATCGGGTGGTCGAGGCCGACGTCGAGACCCAGCTCCGCGGCCACCTGCGCGGCCCGCTCGTCCAGGTCCGCGCCGCCGAGGTCGAGCCAGCGTTCCAGAGCATTCGCGTACGCGTCGTCGGCGCCCGCCGCCCCGGCGGTGAGCGCCTCGGTGGCGGCGTCGAGCGCGGCCTGCGCGGCGCTGACCCCGGTGCGCCGGGCCAGGAACTCGCGGACCGTCTCGCCGGGCCGGCGCTCCGGCTCCTGCGGCAGGTAGCCGACGGTCGCCGTGGGCGGGCTGAGTGAGACCGTGCCCTGCTCGCGTGGGACCAGCCCGGCGAGGGTACGCAGCAGCGTGGACTTGCCCGCGCCGTTGACCCCGACCAGACCCACCACGTCGCCGGGCGCGACGACCAGGTCGAGGTCTTCGAAGAGGAGGCGGTCACCGTGGCCGGCGGTGAGGTCCTTGGCGATCAACGTGGCGCTCATCAGGGCACCGAGCCTACCGGCGTGCGCATCCGGATTACCGCGACCCACGCTTGCGGCGGCACCGATCTGAGGGAGACTCACTGCCGTGGTGACCACACTGGCGATCGACTGCGGTGGCGGCGGGATCAAGGCCTCCGTGCTGGATGCCGCCGGGACCATGCGCGCGCGGCCGTTGCGCGTGCCCACGCCGTACCCGCTGCCGCCTGTCTTGTTCGTCAAGACGCTGCTGGATCTCGGCGCCCGCCTGCCCACGGCGGACCGGCTCACCGTCGGCATGCCCGGCATGATCCGGCACGGCGTCGTGGTGGCCACGCCGCACTATGTGACGCGGTCCGGGCCGCGCAGCCGCGTCGACCCGGACCTGCTGGCCGAGTGGTCCGGGTACGACGCGCGCACCGCGCTGGCCGAGGCGTTCGGCGTGCCGGCGCTGGTGTTGAACGACGCCGAGGTGCACGGCGCGGGCGTGGTCGCCGGGACCGGCTGCGAGCTGGTGCTGACGCTCGGTACCGGGCTGGGCAGCGCGCTCTTCGACGGCGGGGTGCTGGCGCCGCACCTGGAGCTGTCGCACGCGCCGGTGCGGTGGAACACCACCTACGACACGTACGTGGGGGAGCCGGAACGGCGGCGCCTCGGCGACGCGTTCTGGTCCCGGCGGATCCGGCAGGTGGTGGACGGCCTGCGGCCGGTGTTCCGCTGGGACCGGCTGTACCTCGGCGGCGGCAACTCCCGGCTGATCCGGCCCGAGCAGGTGGCCCGGATGGGCGATGACGTGGTAATCGTCCCGAACACCGCCGGAATCGTGGGCGGTGTCCGGGCCTGGGACCTGGTCGGCGGCCGGTACGACCCCACAACCTGATCTTTCGCCCCGCAGGAACACTCGCGCTCCCGCCGGTGTTGTGCCAGCGTCGGACCAAGGCCTGGCGCGACACGAGGAGGTGGGTCGAGTGGATCTTCTGGCGGAGTACCGGCGGGCGACCATGTTCTTCGAAGCGGGTGACCCGACCGGAGCGGCCCGGCTGCTCGAACCGATCATCGAGGCCGAGCCGGACAACTCGTCGGTCCGGCAGCTGCTGGCCCGCGCCTACTTCCAGTCGGCCCAGCTCAACCGGGCCGAGGAGCAGTTGCGCGAGCTGGTCGACCGGGACCCGAGCGACCACTACGCGCACCACGTGCTCGGCCGCACGCTGGAGCGGATGAACCGGCCCGTGGACGCGCTGCGGCACCTGCGCATCGCGGCCGCGATGTACTCGACGAACACCGACTACGCCACCGCGCTGCGCCGGGTGGAGGGCAAGGTCGGCCGTTGACTGATCACGCGGAAGGGCAGCCCGCCCGGGCTGCCCTTCCGCGTACCTAGGATGGGACCGTGAAGCTCAAGCTCGACCTCCACGACATCTACAACAAGGGCCACGACATCGATCGTGCGCTGCGCGGGATCATCGACGAGGCGGTGGCGAAGAAGGCCACCCTCGTGGAGATCATCCCGGGTAAGGGGTCGGGCGCGCTGAAGAAGAAGGTGCTGCGGTTCCTCGACCAGAAGGACGTGAAGCAGCTCTACCACCGGGTCGAGAAGGACTCGAAGAACTTCGGCCGTTTGTTCGTGCATTTCCGCTGGAAGTAGAACCGGCATGCCCCCTGACCTGCGTCCTGGGTCGTTCAGAGGGGGCCGAAAGCAAGATCATGCCGTCTCCAGGCCGTCTACGGGCTCCGGAGGGTCGTCCTCCTCCTGGTCCTCACCCAGCGCCTTGTCGATGGCTCGCCGGGTGCGGTCCTCACTCGTTGGCAGCAGGTGCGTGTAGGTCCGGAGGGTGAAGCCCGGGTCCGCGTGACCGAGGTGCGCTGTCTGAAGGCTCGTCAGCCTCATCCTCAGCAGGGGTTGGGCCAACCAGAGTGGCCTCCCGCCAGAGCCGCTCATACTCGTTCCGCAACGACTCACGAGCGGGAGACGGGATCGGGGTCATGACTGTAGTCGTCCGCCCTATGCCATTGAGGGAGGTGCCAACGGTGAGCACATCCCCTTCGTCCGCGATGAGAACTCGATCGTGCAACCCAATTGACGATCGAACCTCGACCGGCCGGGGGAGGCTCTGGCTTCCGAGGTAAGCCTCCATGGAGGCGACCACGCCGCGGTTGTTGGGTTTGCCACTCACCAGCAGCCGTGTGAGCTGCGTGCTAACCACGATCGTGTGCAAATCCGCCAGTTTTAGGTAAGGGTCGACTAGTAGCCCGGCCCCAGCCACCGCAAACTGCCCAACTAGGATTGGGTAAGCGAGAGGGTCCTCCCGCCCAAGGACCACGACGCTGACATCTTCGTCGCTCTCCTCGTCGCTCTCGGCATCACGGAGCAGCGCGCGGCCTAGATCGGTAAGCCGGAGTCCGGCTTCCCCGCCATGAGGCGCTGGCACTTCCTCTAGCCACGTAAGCCTGAGCAAGTGTGCAACCTCCGTCTCGGCCGGCTTCACTAGTTCCTGCACGTATCGAACCTTGCTGCCGCCAGAGCCGAGCGGAGCAAGCTGCTTCGCGATGGAGGCGAACGCGTCCTGCAACGGCCGTAAGGCATCCCCCCAAAGAGACGCAGCCATTCGATCACTCGCCGTGTCCATCCCGTGTAGGGGCGCAGTAAGGTCGACAGCTGGCCCAAACTGTCGACGAACGGTCCGGTACACAGCCTGTTCAGGGCGGCGGTTGCTCCGCCAGAGCATTACCTGCATCGCAGTGGGGTTGTAGAAGTTCCGGTTGCAAGCGCCAACGAAGGTGAGTACTTCGTACTGCGCATCCGAGAGGATGTCCACCGGCGGATGCTAACCAAGCGTCCCAAGAAATGCGAGACTCACGGGCGGTCCCTCAAGGGGCAAGCAGGCAATCGGTCGCGTATCGCTAGAGATGTGACAGCTTTCTGTGCGCGCTCGCGCAGGTGTCGCTATCCCGACAACCTTCGTCCGCACAGAGCGGAGCAGGTGGGGCCTACCCGGTTAAGGTCGTTCAGGCAGTGGTGCGTTCCACCTCGACGGGGTGGGCCCCACCCACAGGTGTGCGGACGAAGGGCGACGGGATGGCATAAGTAGGCGCGCCCGCGCCCGCCAGGCTATAAGAGTCAGATCGGTATCTGGCAGCCACCTCTAAATTTCGGGCATGGGATACATCTCGTAGCGAGGCATGGGTTGCCTGCGCCAGTCCACCTTGATATCTGCCTCCGATTCTTGGCACAGAACTGGCGATATCTCGTGAGGGCGGTATGCCTTCGGCCCTCCCGGCCTCTGGTACCCGTCGCGGAATTTAACCTTAATCCATCCACTGGACGCATGAACGACATTCGCCTTGCGCCAACCGTCCTCCCATGCCCAGGCCGGCGCCCCTTGCGGGTACCAGGTGCTGGGGATGTAAGCACCCACGTGGGTAGGACCAGCATAGGAAGGGACGCGCCACCATCGTTCACCGGAAATCACGCGCAGTTCTTCCGGACTCGCGGTCGGGCGCTTCTCGAACGGATCCCAGTCCGGATCAGCTCCAACTAATTCGACTTCATCGAGTTGGAAGCTTGCGTAGGCCGGGGTTCCAATCGGCAAGACGCGCACACCGGGCGGTAGCACCATGTGTGGCAGGTGCGTCGTCACAACTACGTGAGGAACGGGCGTAAGTCCTTTGTCGGTAAGGGCGAACCCCTGCATGTCCGGCGCTATCACCCGCCCCGGGGTGACGAACCTGTGCGGCCATCGGACCTGAACGAGATCACCAACGTTCAAGACTCGGTCCCTCTGATCAAGCATTGCCTGCTCCTTGACTGACCTTGACTAAGGTGTCGCGACGAACAGACAGTAGGCCAGGATGAACACTACCACCTCATGTGCAATTATCTGGTCCGGGGGTTAACGTGAGTCCTGCTCGTGTATCCTTGAACGAGGAGGGCTCGGTTCTGCTCCGCAGGTCAGAGGTGGTCTGGCCCGTTTGATGGACTATGCACCTCGGCCTAGATGAGGATCGGGTCGCGGCGCGGCCATCCTTGCCGCCGGGGAGAACGCTTCCGCATCCGCGATCCCAAACGGCGGAACTCTATGTGGGAGTTAGGTCAACCGGCCCTACCGTGCAGGTCGGCAACCAGCCGACGGTATTCGTCCGGCGTGCCGATGGCGGCCCGATGGTCCGGGTGGGCGACGTACTGGCCGATCACGGAGGCGAGGAAGCCGGGCTGGACGCCGTCGACGGGTATCGCGGGGCGGCCCACCAGGCCACGACGCCGCACCAGCGCGGGGTTCGCGATCGTCAGCGGCAGCCGCATGGTGGACCGCCTGTCGTTGCTCGGCGCCTCGACGCGCGCCCCTGCCTCCCACGGGATCATGCGCGACCCGAGGAGTCCCGTCGTGCGTACGCCGTCCGGGCTGAGCCGCACGCTGTGCCCACGCCACGCCGCAGCTACCAGCAGCGCGATCAGCAGGAACCAGAGCAGGCCGACGCCGACGTCGAACGTGGTGGCGATGCCCGCTTCCGTGGAGCGCAGGTATGCGCCGACGGTCGCGGAGGACTGGCCGAGGAGACCCAGGGTGAGGAGAACCCGCCACGCCGGGACCGGTGAGGCGAAAGCCACGTCCCGCGGCAGGACCATCAGAGCGGCGGGCCGTGTCCCCATGCTGATGACCGCCAGGAGCAGGAGGGCCAGGGCGAGGAGGAGGAGCGGGAGGGCCGTCGCCCGCGCCACGTTCGGCGCGTAGCCCATGGCTGCCGCGTTCCCGCCCGCCACCAGCAGACCAGTCACCAGGGTGGGGCGTCGGTGACGCACCACGGCGGCCAAGATCGCGTCGATCACTCCCGCGACCCTACAACCAGGGTTCACCGCGCTCTGCTACACCGAGGCGGCGGCATCCGGGCTTGGGCGGCCACCGAACACCCAGTGGTGCGCCTCCACCTCGGCATACCGGTCGACGGCCAGCACCGCCCGCGCGTCGTCCGGGCCGGTCGCCCGCACCAACGCCGCCGTACCGAGCCAGGTCGCGCCGTCGTCGGACAGCAGCGGCCCGTACGCGATCAGCTCGTCCTGCCGCTGCGGCAGCACCAGGCCCGCGCTCCGCTCTGGACCGAGTCCGAGCACCAGGTAGCGGTTGCCGCCGGTCCGGCCGCCGGGGAAGTCCCACATGGTGCGGCCCAGCATGTTCCGCCACCGGCGCAGCATCACGTCCCGGTACACGCCGGCCTGGTAGTTGGGCTCGTCGAAGGCGAACGCCCGTGCGGCGGCGGGGTCGGGCAGGCTCAGGATGTGCACGCTGCCGGTCGGCGAGCCGTCGTCGGCGAGGGTCGGGCCGCGCGCGATCATCTGCTCCGCGTACCGGTCCATGTAGGACCAGTGCTCCTCGACCAGTTCCTGGCGCAGAGACGCCGAGCCGAGCCGGTCGCGGTGGTAGCAGAGGAATTCCATGACCCGAGTCTCGCGGTCGATCAGCAGACGTAGCCACTTTTTTGTGGGTACTTGTCGGCGTGCGCGACCGCGACGAACCTGGTTGTGGGCAGAGGCGGAAAAGAACAGGTCAGGAGGCGGTGCGGGCTTCGGCGAGTTTGTCCAGGCGGCGGTGGCCCCAGTCGGAGAGGGGAGCCAGCGCCTCGGCCAGTTCGCGGCCGAAAGCGGTGAGCGAGTACTCGGTCTTCAACGGCAGCACCTCGTACGCCTCCCGGTGCACCAGTCCGTCGCCCTCCATCTCGCGTAACGCCTGAGTCAGCACCTTCTCGGTGAGTCCCGGAAGCTGCCGGCGCAGCTCTCCGGGGCGGCGCGGGCCGGATTCCAGCAGCCAGAGCAGGGCTGTCTTCCACTTGCCGTCGATCACGGCGATCGCGGCCGTCACTCCACAGACGTTCAGATCCTGGGCCCGGCTGCGCGTCATCTGCGTCCCGTTCGACAAGAGGAGTCTGCGTGAACACCAATCCCGACAAGTCTGTCACGGTGCTCGGTCTGGGACCGATGGGTCGTGCGCTGGCCGGCGCCTTCCTGAGCGCCGGAGTGCCCACGACGGTCTGGAATCGCACGCCCGGCAAGGACCGTGAGCTGGTCGAGCGGGGCGCGACGAGCGCACGGACCGCCGAGGAGGCGGTCGCCGCGAGCGGGCTGACTGTGGTCTGCGTGGTGAACTACGACGCGTCGGACGCCATCCTGCGACGCGATGCGGTGGCCGCCGCGCTCACGGGTCGCACGGTCGTCAGCCTGACGGCCGACACCCCGGACCGGGCCCGGGACACCGCGCGGTGGGCGGCCGGGCACGGCGTCCGGTACCTAGACGGGGCGATCATGACGCCGACCACCACCACCGGCACCGCGGGCGCGGTGGTCATCTACAGCGGTCCGGCCGGCCTCTACCGGAAGCACCAGCCGGTGCTCGGCGCGCTGGGCGGCACCCACACCCACCTCGGGGAGGAGATCGGGCGCGCGGCGGCGTACGACATCGCGCTGCTCGACATCTTCTGGACCGCGATGGCGGGCTACGCGCACGCGCTGGCGGTGGCCAGGGCGGAAGGCGTCACGGCCCGGGAACTCGCGCCGTTCGCCACTGGCATCGCCGCGATCCTGCCGCCCATCTTCGAGGAGGGCGCGGTGGAGATGGACACGGGCACGTTCCCCGGAGACGGCAACCCGATCACCTCCGCGGTGTCGTCCATGGCGCACATCGTCCACACGTCCGAGGCGCACGGCATCGACGCCGGGGTGATGCGTGCGGTCGAAGGCATGACCCACCGGGCCGTCGGGCTGGGCCACGGCACGGACGGTTTCCTGCGGGTCGCCGAGGTGCTGGGGCGGCGTTGATCCACTCCAGTACGCCGAAGTGGCGGTATCCCGGCGCGGGGATACCGCCACTTCGGCGAGGTGGTGCAAGTAAGTGGCGGTCAGAGCGGGTACGTGCGCGCCACCGCCAGCATCTCCGAGCTGTGCGAGCCGACCACGCCCACACCCTCCGGCCGCTCCCGGAACCCGGGCACCCCGGAGAGCCCGTCACTGGCGTCCATCGCGCGCACCGAAACGGCCCCGGCGCCGGGCACGAGCGTCAGCGTCACCTCGACACCCTCCGGCGGCGGGGCGTGGAACACGATCCCGAACCCCCACTTCCCGCCGCCCGGCTCGACCGGCACGTCCCGCCCGGCCACCGAGGCGGACCGCACGGTGGCGGTGCTGGTGTCGACGTGCAGCGTGAGCAGGCGTACCTGCCGCTGCGGCGTCACGCGCAGGCGCAGCACGCGCTGGTCACCGGTGCGGGTGTCGGAGAGCAGGTCCAGCTTCGGGGCGGGCACGGGCGCTGCGGCGGCCGGTCCGGCGCGCATCTCACTGTTGCCCAGCCCGGGGAAGTCGTCGGCCACCGCGATGCTCCGGTCGACGTAGCCGTCGGTCCAGGGCTGCGGCTTCTCCTCGCGGGTGAGCCAAGCCGCCTTCCCGGTGCCCGCGTCCAGCGCGTACATCAGGTGGGTCGGCACGGGATGCGCGGCGTCGAAGCGGTCCACTGCGAGGCCGACCCCGGCGAGCACCACCGCCGCCAGCGCGGCGGCCGCGGCGGGCAGCGCGCCGAGCCGGCGTGCGCGCAGCGCGAGCAGGCCGCGCTGGCCGCTGGCCCGGGGGTGCAGCAGGTCCACCACCGGGAGTACGGCGAGGCCGAGCAGCACCGCGACGAGCGCGGCTACCGCGCCCATGCCCATGCCGAGCGCCGGGAACAGCAGCACCACCGGCGGCAGCAGGATCACCACCGCCACCGCGGCGGCGAGTGTCACCGCGACCACCGGCCACGGTCCGTCGCGCCGGGTGGCGAGCGCGGCGAAACCGGCGAGCGCGCCGGCCAGGGCGGGCAGTGTCGTCAGGTACGCCCCACCGGGCACCGCCACCGCGAGCAGCACACCGAACACGGCGAGCCAGGCCAGCCCGCCGAACGCCAGCGCGGCCGGGCCGACCCGGCGGCGCAGCAGCGCGTACCAGCAGAACAGCACCGCGGCGGAGAGCGCCACCACGGCGAGCCGATACCAGACCGGGCGGTACGGGTCGAGCAGTTCGGCGTACCCGGGGCGGATCGTGGTGATCGCGGCCCAGAGCAGCCACGCGCCGAGCGGCGCCACGACGACCGGCAGCAGGGTCAGGCCGAAGCCGGCGGCGAGCGTGCCGGCGGTGGCCCGGCCCCGGCGGCGCAGGAGCCAGCCGAGCGCGCCGACGGCGAGCAGCGCGGCGACGGCGAGCGGCAGCGTCAGCCAGCCGGGGTAGCGGACGAGCCCGCCGAGCACCGGGAAGTAGGTGTCGTCGTGGCCGGCGCTCAGGTCGCCCAGGTCGGTGCGGCCGAATTCGCGGGCCAGGCCGAGCGCGTTGTCGCCGTGCATCTGGAGGCTGCCCCGGTCCACTCGGGCCGGCACGTCCAGCGGGGTGTGGTAGATCGCGCCGCCGTCGATGTACGCCGAGTTCAGGCCCACGAATTTGCGGTCGAGGAACGCGGTGAAGTCGGTGTCGTTCGGCAGCGCGCGGTAGATCTCCACCGCGAACGAGGTGCCCACCGGGTGCGGCGCGGCCTTGCCGAACACCTCGACCAGCTTCGCGTTGTTCCGGGACGTCTCGAACATGATCACCGGGCCGGTGGAGCCGCGCGCCTCCAGGTTGAGCACCACCCCGCCGTCGCGGGCGAGCGGGTGGTCGCCGGCGAACCCGGCGGCCCCGCACAGGCACGCCTCCTCCGCGTCGGTGAGCACGAAGACGATGTCGTTGCGGGGGCGCGGGCCGGTGGTGAGCGCCCGTGCCACCTCCAGGATCGTGGCGGTGCCGGCGGCGTCGTCGTTGCCGCCCGGCCCGGTCTGCACCGAGTCGTAGTGGGAGACCAGGAACACTTTTCCGGTCGGATCGGTGCCGGGAAGGCGGGCCACCACGTTGCGGACCCGGGCCAGCGTGGCCCCGCCGGCCGCGCCGGACAGCTGCCCGGCCTCGGGCGCGACCGCGTCCTGCACCTCGGTCTGCAGGCCCAGCCCGCGCAGCGTCGCCACCAGGTGCTCGCGTACCCGGTCGTTCGCGGCGCTGCCCGCCACGTGCGGCTCGGCGGCGATCACCTCGACGTTCCGGTACGCCCGGGCGGCGCTGAACTCGCGCTCGGGCGCGTCCGCCGGGGCCGGGGCCGGGGTGGAGAGGCCGACCAGGACGCCCGCCCCGACGGCGAGCAGCGCGATCAGCGCGGCGACGGCGCTGGTCAGCCGGCGGCGGGGCTTGGTGAGCGCCCGGTCGGCGGGACGGGTGGGGGGTGCGCCCACGGGGACTCCTCGGGGTGGATCAACGGGGTGGGCATCATCCTGCACCCCCGGGGGCTGCGGCGGCAGTCCTCGGACGGTGCGCTGCGGGCGTGACAGCGCTCCCGGCGTAACATCGTCTGTCGACCGTGCCGCTGTGGAGGTGGACCGGTCACCCGCTCCGCCGCGCCGGTGTCGGCCGCGTTGTGTATGACTGTGGTCTGAGTCAGGATCAGCAGGGCATTCGGAAGGAGCCCGACATCACCAGCGAACTCCCGCGACTCGCGGCGGTTACCCGACCGCAGCGGGGTTCCGGCGCGTCGGGCGCCGTCCACGTGCCGTCGGCCGGGGCGGGGCTGCACGGCGGCGTACCGCCGGGCGAGCGGCTACGGGTGCTGCTGGTCGAGGACGACGAGGGCGACGCCTTCCTGGTCGGCGAGCTGCTCGCCGAGACCAACTCGATGATCGACCTGCTGGTGGCGACCAGTCTCAGCGAGGCCCGGCAGCGGGTGATGGGCGTGGACTGCGTCCTGCTCGACCTGGGCCTGCCGGACGCGCAGGGCCTGGACGGGCTGCGCCGGGTGCTGGAGATGGCCAGCGGCGCGGCGGTCTGCGTGCTGACCGGCCGGTCCGACGAGCACCTGGGCATCGTCGCGGTCGCCGAGGGCGCGCAGGACTACCTGGTCAAGGGCCAGGTCGACGGGGTCCTGCTGACCCGGGCGCTGCGGTACGCGGTGGAGCGCAAGCGGGCCGACGAGAACGCCCGCCGGCTGCGTGAGGTGGAGCTGCGCCAGGCCGAGTCCGCCCGCCTGGAGCGCGGCCTGCTGCCGCAGCCGTTGATGACCACCGACGAGGTGTCGGTGCACACGTTCTACCGGCCCGGCCGGCACGCCGCGCTGATCGGCGGCGACTTCTACGACGTGGTGCAGACCCGGCCGGACCGGATCGACCTGATCGTCGGCGACGTCTGCGGGCACGGCGTGGACGAGGCGGCGCTCGGCGTCGAGCTGCGCGTGGCCTGGCGGGCGCTGGTGCTGGCCGGGGTGCCGGACGACGAGGTGCTGCCCGCGCTGGAGCAGGTGCTGATGAGCGAGCGCCGCCTCCAGGAGATCTTCGCGACGGTGGCCACCACCCGGCTCGACCTGGCGTCGGCGCGGGCCACCGTACGCCTCGCGGGTCACCCGCCGCCGCTGCTGCTCAGCGGCGGCACTGTCGCGCCGGTGCCGGCCAGGGGCGGGCTGCTGCTGGGCGTACGGCCGCGCCGCCCGATCGCCTTCGACCTGGAGTTCGACACCGACGACTGGTCCCTGCTGATGTACACCGACGGCCTCATCGAGGGCCGGGTGGACGGCGGTGACGAACGGCTCGACGTGCCCGGTCTGACCGATCTGCTCGCCGACCCGGCCAACCGGGCGGTGCCGCTGTCCGAGCTGCCCGCCTGGCTGGTGGGCCGCGCCGAGCAGATAAACGGTGGCCCGCTGGCCGACGACGTGGCGATGTTGCTGGTCACGCGGGGCAGCGGCCGGTGAGCGCGAGCGCGAAGGGCGACGGGGAGGAACCGGTGAAGGCGTACCAGCAGGGGTGGACCCTGCGGCGGCGGGTGGCCGCGCTGCTCGGCGTGGTGGTCGTGCTGCTGCTCGGGCTGGCCGGCGCGGAGGCGGCGGTCGCCGCGCAGAACCGCCAGAACATCGACGCGGTGCTGCTCAAGACCGGTCCGCTGCGGGTGCAGGCGCAGGAGCTGATGAGCGCGCTGCTCGACCAGGAGACCTCGGTGCGCGGGTACGCGGTGAACGGCGACCGCACCGACCTGGAGCCGTACCAGGAGGGCGTGAAGCGCGAGCAGAGCCTGGCCGCCTCGATCCGCGATCTCTCCGCCGACTACCCGGACGTGCGCCGGTCGCTGGACGTGGTGGAGCAGAAGACCGCGCAGTGGCGGAGCCAGGTGGCCGAGCCGGTGATCAGCACGGTCGAGCGGGACGGCGCGGCGGCGGGCCAGGCGCTGATCACCGACGCGACGCGGCAGCAGTTCGACGGCATCCGTTCGTCGGTGAACACGCTCCAGGACGAGATCCTCACCGTCCGGCAGGAGACCGCCGACCGCGTCAACGCGACGAGCAACACGCTTGTCGTGCTGCTGATCATCGCCGCGCTGGTGGTCACGACGGCCGGCGTGGTCATGCTGCTCTCGCTGGACCGGATCCTGATCCGCCCGCTGGCCGCCCTGGTCGGCCAGGTGCGTGAGGTGGCCGACGGCGACTACCGGCACCGCATCGAGGGGTCCGGGCCGCCGGAGTTCCGCCGCCTCGCCGAGGACATCGACCAGATGCGGATGAAGATCGCCCGCGAGCTGGACGAGGTACGCGAGGCGCGGGAGCGCATCGAGTGGGTCAACAGCCAGTTGCAGAAGCAGGCCGAGGAGCTGACCCGCTCCAACCGTGACCTGGAGCAGTTCGCCTACGTCGCGTCGCACGACCTGCAGGAGCCGCTGCGCAAGGTGGCCAGCTTCTGCCAGCTCCTGCAGCGGCGGTACGCCGGGCAGCTCGACGAGCGCGCCGACCAGTACATCGCGTTCGCGGTGGACGGCGCGCAGCGCATGCAGCGGCTGATCAACGACCTGCTGGCGTTCTCCCGGATCGGCCGGCTGACCACCGGTTTCACCGAGGTCGACCTGAACAAGGTGATGGGCGACGTGGCGGGGCAGACCGAGGCGGCCGTGCAGTACGCCGACGCGGAGCTGACCTGGGGCGAGATGCCGACCATCCGCGGCGAGGAGCCGCTGTTGACCAATCTGCTGGTCAACCTGGTCAGCAACTCGGTGAAGTTCCGCCGCCCGGATGTGCCGCCGAAGGTGCACGTGTCGGCGCGGCTGGTCGACGGCGAGTGGGAGATCAGCTGCCGGGACAACGGCATCGGGATCGAGCCGGAGTTCGCCGACAAGATCTTCGTGATCTTCCAGCGGCTGCACTCGAAGGACGCGTACCCGGGCACCGGCATCGGGCTGGCGATCGTCAAGAAGATCGTGGAGTATCACGGCGGCCGGGTCTGGGTGGACACCGACGCCGACGAGGGCACCACGATCCGGTTCACGCTGCCCGCGCTGGAGGCCGACATCGAGGCCGCCAAGGCGGCGGAGGCGGCGGAGGTGGCCGAGGCCGGGGAGCAGGCCGAGGCCGCCGAGGGTGACCCGGCGGCCGTCGGGCGTCAGCCGGACGGCGAAGCACGCGAAGAGCCGCCCGCGGAGGCGGACGGACACGGTACAAACGGTGGCATGAAGGAGACGGTGGGATGACCGCGCCCGCGGACGGCAAGAGCCCGATCGAGGTCCTGCTCGTCGAGGACGATCCGGGCGACGTGCTGATGACCCAGGAGGCGTTCGAGGAGCACAAGCTCCGCAACCGCCTCACCGTCGTCTCCGACGGCGCCGAGGCGCTCGCGTACCTGCGCCGTGAGGGCCAGTACGCGGACGCGGTGACGCCCGACCTGATCCTGCTCGACCTGAACCTGCCCCGGCGCGACGGCCGGGAGGTGCTGGAGGAGATCAAGAAGGACGGGGAACTGCGCCGCATCCCGGTCGTGGTGCTCACCACCTCGCAGGCCGACGAGGACATCCTGCGCAGCTACCAGCTGCACGCCAACGCCTACGTGACCAAGCCGGTGGACTTCGAGCGCTTCATCTCGGTGGTCCGCCAGATCGACGAGTTCTTCGTCAGCGTGGTCAAGCTGCCTCCGCGTGGCTGACCCGCTGCTGGACGACGTCGGCGCGCTGCTGCGGGAGGCGGCGGCGAAGGTCGTCGTGCCGTTGTTCCGCCGGCTCGACGAGGCAGACATCTCCGAGAAGGCGCCCGGCGAGGTGGTGACTGTCGCCGACCGGGAGGCCGAGGCGCTGATCTCCGAGGGTCTGCGTCAGTTGCTGCCCGGTTCGGTGGTGGTCGGCGAGGAGGCCGTCGCCGAGGACCCGGACCTGCTGCGGCACCTGCGCGGCAGCGGTGACGTATGGCTCGTCGACCCGGTCGACGGCACCTCCAACTTCGCCGCCGGGCGGCGGCCGTTCGCGCTGATGGCGGCGCTGCTCACGGACGGCGTACCGGTGGCCTCCTGGGTGTACGACCCGCTGGACGGCACCATGGCGGCGGGCCGGCTCGGCGCGGGCACCCGGCTGGACGGAGCGACGCTGCGGACGCCGCCGGCGGAGCCGCGGGTGGGCGCGCTGCGGGGCACCGCGGCGACGAAGTTCCTGCCGCCGGACTTCCGCCGCCAGGTGGAGGAGGGCGGGCGCCGCATCGGTGAGTTGCTGCCCGGCCAGCACTGCGCCGGCCGGGAGTACCTGGACATCCTCACCGGCGCGCAGCAGTTCGTGTTGTTCTGGCGTACCCTGCCGTGGGATCACACGCCGGGCACCCTGCTGGTGCGCGAGGCCGGCGGTGTGGCCCGCCGCTTCGACGGCGCCGACTACCACCCGGCCGACGACGGCAAGGGACTGCTCGTGGCGGCGAGCCCGGAGATCTGGGACGAGGTGAGCGCCGCCCTGCTGGGTGGTTGAGCGGCGCTGCGCGACGGCCACGGCACGCTGCGTCGACGCCAGCCGCCGTACGCCGTCGCCGGCCTGGCGTGTCGCGCGTGTTCCGGTATCGTGACCGGCGGTCTCCGCCAGCAGGCCGCCGACCGGCGCCGGCGGAGACGCCGCTCGGTGTACGGGGGCCGGCGGTCGACGGAAGGACCAACACGTGCCCAGGACCAGCTCTACCGGCCGGCGCGCCCGGCGGTCGCTGCTCGCCGCGTTCGCCGCGCTGGCCGTGCTTCTCGGCTCCGGCGTGGCCGCCGGGCCGGCCGCCGCCGTACCCAGCCCGAACGCCCCGAACGAGGGCGGCAGCAAGCAGCTGCGGGCGGCGCTGGAGGCGGCGGCGAAGGGCCACATCGAGGCCCAGAACAAGCTGGAGAACTCCAAGCGCCGGCAGAAGGCGCTCGACGCCCAGCTCAAGGACATCGAGGTACGCCTCGTCGGGCTCAGCGCGCAGGCCGGTGAGGTGGCCGCGCAGTCGTACCGGATGGGCCGGCTGACCGCGACGTCGATGCTGCTGGCCAGCGCCGACCCGAACGACTTCCTCAAGCGCGCCGCCGAGCTGGACGTGATGGCCCAGCGGGACAGCAAACGGCTGCGGGAGCTGGCCGACGCGAAGGCGCAGGCGGCCGAGGCGAAGCTCGCCATCGATGCCGAGGTGCGCGAGCAGGCCAAGCAGGTCGCGGTGCAGGCCCGCAAGAAGAAGGACGCCGAGGTGGCGCTGGCGAAGGTCAGCTCCGGCGCCGGGTCCGGGTTCAACGGCACCTCCTCGTCGGCGAAGCCCGCGCCGCGCAACTCGGACGGCTCGTGGCCGTCGGAGTCGTGCTCGGTGGACGACCCGACGCCCGCGTCCGGCTGCATCACGCCGCGCACGCTGCACATGCTCCAGCAGGCCAAGGCGGCCGGTTACAAGCGCTACGCCTCGTGTCATCGCAGCGGTGGCGGCGGCGAGCACCCCAAGGGCCGGGCCTGCGACTTCTCCGCCGCCAGCGGCGGGTTCGAGGACAAGACGGCCACCGGCGGCGACAAGGCGTACGGCGACAGCCTCGCCGCCTGGGCGAAGAACAACGCGAACCGGCTCGGCATCATGTACGTCATCTGGTATCGGCAGATCTGGATGCCGAACACCGGCTGGCGCGCGTACAGCGGTGGCGGCAGCCCGGCTGCGGACCACACAAACCATGTTCACATCTCGATGTATTGACGCGGCCCGCCGGCGGCGCTGCGTACCATCGCCACGGTGAGCAGCACATCGTCCGACGTCATGGCGGAACCGGCGGCCGACGCCCCGGTTCCGCCGCGGGCCCTCCCGAACGGGCTCGCCGCGTTCCTCGTCTTCTTCTCCAGCGGCGCGGTGCTGGTGCTGGAGACCGTCTCGTTGCGCCTGGTCGGCCCGTACGTCGGGGTGACGCTCCAGGTGACCAGCTCGGTCATCGGCATGGCGCTGGCCGCGATCGCGTACGGGGCGTGGTTCGGCGGGTGGCTCGCCGACCGGCGTGACCCGCGCACCCTGCTCGCCCCGGCGCTGGTGCTGGCGGGCATCGCCACTGCCGTCACGCTGCCGATCGTCAGGTACGCCGGTGAGGTGCTGCGCGGTGGCGCGGCGAGCGCGGTGCTCCTGCTGACAGCGCTGACCGTGGTGCTGCCGGCGGCGCTGCTGGCCGGGATCACCCCGCTCGTGGTGAAGCTTCAGCTCGCCGACCTGCGCCGCACCGGCCAGGTGGTGGGCAAGTTGTCCAGCATCGGCACGCTCGGCGGCATCACCGCCACGCTGGGCACCGGCTTCGTGCTGGTGGCCGCGCTGTCCAGCTCCGTCATCGTGCTGGGACTCGCTGCCGCGCTCGGGGTGACCGGGCTGGGGCTCGGCGTGTGGCTGCGACGGCAGGCCGGGGCCGGCGGGCCGTCCACGCCGGGCCGGGTCAAGGCCGCGCTGGCGTTGCTCGGTCTCGCCGCGGCGGGGCTCACCGCTGCCGCGCCGAACCCGTGCGACGTGGAGACCGCGTACCACTGCGCCCGGGTCGAGGTGGACCCGTCGTGGCCGCAGGGACGCACGCTCTACCTCAACTCGGCCGAGCACTCCTACGTCGACCTGAACGAGCCGAACCACCTGAAGTACGCGTACACGCAGTGGATCGGCCTGGTTGCGGACGTGGCCCGGCCGGCGAAGCAGCCGATGGACGCGCTGCACCTGGGCGGCGGCGGCTTCACCGTGCCGAACTACCTGGCCGCGACCCGGCCCGGCACCGACAACCTGGTGTTCGAGCTGGACGGCGGGCTGGTCGAGCTGGACCGGCGGGAGCTGGGCCTGCGCACCGGCCCGAAGATGCGCGCCGAGGTGGGCGACGCGCGGGTGCTGCTGCGCGGCGAGCCGACCGACAGCCGCGACTTCATCGTCGGCGACGCGTTCGGGCACCTGGTGGTGCCGTGGCACCTGGCGACCCGGGAGATGGCCGCCGACATCCGGCGGGTGCTGCGCCCGGACGGGATCTACGTGCAGAACGTCATCGACTACCCGCCGGGCCGGTTCATCCGGGCCGAGCTGGCCACGGTGAAGGCCGAGTTCGCGCACGTCGCGCTGATCGCGCCGCCCGGCGCGATCGACGGGGAGCAGGGCGCCAACTTCGTGATCGTCGCCTCGGACGCGCCGCTGCCGCTGGCCGCGATCCCGCCCGGTCTGAAGCTGCTGCCGGAGCGGGCCGAGCTGATGGACGAGGCGGCGGTGACCGGATGGGTGGGCGACGCGATGGTGCTCACCGACGACTACGCGCCGGTGGACCAACTCCTCGCGACCGCCTGAACGGGTGACTTTCCTGACCGATTCCGACCGCTGAGGTGTACCGGGGCCCACTTCGGGCAACAGGACCGACCATGGGTGGACCGGTCAGGAACGGCGTGCAACTGCTCGGCGAGCGCTATCGGCTCGTCGAGCAGTTGGGTGCGGGCGGCATGTCGGTCGTCTGGCGCGGCTACGACGAGGTGCTGGGCCGCCAGGTGGCGGTCAAGGTGCTGGCCTCACGGCTGGCCAGCGACAAGGCGTTCCGGCACCGGATCCGGGTGGAGGCGCAGGCCGCCGCGCGGCTGTGCCACCCCAACATCACCAACGTGTACGACTACGGCGAGTCGGTCCAGGTCGGCCTGACCGTGCCGTACGTGGTCATGGAACTTGTCGACGGCGGTCCGCTCAGCGGGCGGCTCGGCCGCGACGGGCAGCTTCCCTGGCGGGAGGCGATGACCATCGGCGCGGAGGTCGCCTCGGCGCTGGCCGCCGCGCACGCCCGTGGCGTGGTGCACCGGGACGTGACCCCGGGCAACGTCATGCTGACCCCGACCGGCGTGAAGGTCGTCGACTTCGGCATCTCGGCGCTGGTGGGGGAGAGCGACAAGGGGCCGGACGGCGCGCTGCTCGGCACGCCGGCCTACCTCGCGCCGGAACGGCTGGACAACGGGCACGTCTCGCCCGCCACCGACGTGTACGCGGTCGGGCTGCTGCTCTACCGGATGCTGACCGGCCGCCTGCCGTGGCAGGCCAGCACCACCACCGAGATGCTGCGCGCGCACATGTACCGCGACCCGGACCCGATGCCGCCGGTGCCGGGCCTGCCCGAGCCGGTCGCCGCGCTGGTGCAGCGGTGCCTGGCCAAGCGCCCCGAGGACCGCCCGGCGACCGCCGAGGTGGCCCGTACGCTCGCCGAGGCCGCAGGGATCGCGGCGATCGTGCCGGTGTCACCGGCGTTCGGCCGGATGGACCCGGCGCTCGCCGAGAACGCGGGCACCACGATCCTGCCGTGGTCGGCGGAGACCGACGCGCTGCCGTTCTCGGCGGTGCGTACCCGCACGCGGCGGGCGGTGGCGCGGCGGCGCAAGGTGGAGGCCGGTGTCGCCGCCGTCGGACTGGTCGCGGTGACCGCCACGATGTGGGGACTGACGTCGCGGAGCCCGGCCAGCGGCGGCGTCGAGCCGACCGAGGCGCGGATGAGCCTGCCCGAGCCGACGCCCTGCGCTGTCGACTACTCGCTGCGCCGCGACACCGGCAAGGACTTCTCCGCCGAGTTGACGCTTACCAACACCGGTGACCGGGAACTGCGCGGCTGGACCATGAACTTCACGTTCCCCGGCAAGCAGACGGTCACCACGGCCCAGCCGCCGGCCCGGCAGGAGGGGCGTACCGTGTCGATTCCCGCGCCCACCGCGACCCCGGCGCTGGCGCCCGGCGCGTCGGCGAAGCTCACGCTGGCCGGCCGCTACACCGGGAGCAACACGCTGCCGGTGGAGTTCACCGTCGGCGGCAAGAGTTGCGGCGTGCAGGTGTCCGGGATCGCCGGCTCGGCGCCCACCACCGCGCCGCCGGTGAAGACGCCGGTCAAGTCGCCCACCAAGACCACGGCGAAGACCACCACCAAGAGCGGGCCGGCGAAGCCCAAACCGGCGAAGCCCAAGGCCGCACCGAAGCCCGGCAAGGGCAAGGAGGGCCCCAAGGGAAAAGCACAGTAGACCAGTCGAAGGGGGGTGGGCCGGGCAAGGGCAAGGGCAAGGGCCCGAAGAAGGACTGACGGTCAGGCCAGCGCGGAGAAGCGTTGCACCTGGGTGATGCCGCCCTCCACGATGAGCACGCTGTCCGCCTCCAGCACCGTGTCCGGTCCGACGTACCGGAACCGTTCCCCGGCCTGCTTCTCACCCACCACCATCACGCCGTACCGGTCCTGCGGCGCGATGTCGCGCAGCGACCGCCCGACCAGCGGCGCCGGGACCTTGACCTTGGCGATGGCGAAGTCGTCGTCGAACTCGATGAAGTCGAGCATCCGGCTGACGATCAGATGCGCCACCCGCTCACCGGTCTCCGCCTCGGGAAAGACCACGTGGTGCGCGCCGACCGAGTGCAGGATCTTGGCGTGCTTCTCCGAGGTGGCCCGCGCCCAGATCTGCTCGATCCCCAGCTCGGCCAGGGCCAGTACGGTGAGCACGCTCGCCTCCAGCGACGCCCCGATCGCGACCACCACCCGGCGGAAGTCCGCCAGCCCGAGCTGGCGCAGCACCACCTCCTCGGTGGTGTCCGCCTGCACCACCCGGTCGAGGTCGGCCGACCAGTGCTGGACCCGCGCCGGGTCGTGGTCGATCGCCAGCACCTCGTAACCGAGGCGGGACAGCGAGTCCGCGAGGCGCGAGCCGAACCGGCCCAGGCCGATCACCGCGATGCCGGTCTCCTCCGGGCGTCTAGCCGACAATGGGTTGCTCCTCCGGGTAGCGGTACAGCCGTCGACGGGTGTTCAACGCGATGGCCGAGCCGAGCGTGAGCGGCCCGACCCGGCCGATGTACATGAGCGCGATCAGCACGTACTGACCGGGTGGGGAGAGCTGCCCGGACACCCCGACGGTCAGGCCGGTGGTGCTGAACGCGGAGGTGACCTCGAACAACGCGGCCGAGAACGATACGTGCGAGGTCAAACCGATCAGGCCGACCGTCCCGCCCGCCACGAGCGCCACGCTCAGCAGCGCCACGGTCAGCGCCTGCCGCTGGCTGGCCGCCGCCACCCGGCGGCGACCGACAGTGGTGTCCGGCTCGCCCCGCAACTCGGCCCAGATGGCGAAGCCGAGCAGGAAGAACGTGGAGACCTTGATGCCGCCGGCCGTGCTGGCGCTGCCGCCGCCGATGAACATCAGGCCGATCAGCATGGGGTAGCTCTCGTCGGTGAGCCGCCCGACGTTTATGACGTCGAAGCCGCCGGTACGGCTCAACGCGATCTGGGTGAACGACGCCAGCAGCTTGCCCGGCACGTCGAAGGTGCCGATCGTGAACGGGTTGCCCCACTCGGCCATCAGCAGGTAGGCGACGCCGAAGACGGTCAGCACCACGCTGCCCCAGACGGTCAGCTTCGTGGCGACCGCCCAGCGCGCCGGCTGCCGCCACTCGCGTACCGCCTCGAACAGCGCCGGAAAACCGAGCCCGCCGATGATCGCGCCGATGCTGAGCGGCAGCGCCACCCAGCCGTCGCGGGAGAACGCGATCAGACCGTCCGAGTAGAGCGCGAAGCCGCCGTTGTTGAACGCCTGCACCGAGTGGAACACCGCCGACCACAGCGCCCGGCCCGGCCGGTAGTCGTAGGCCAGGAACAGGCGCGCGGCGACCACCGCCGTCATCAGGGCCTCGGTGACGAAGACGGTCGCCGCGATGCGCAACAGCAGCCGGCGTACGTCGCCGAGGCCGAACTCGGCGGTCTCCGCCTGCACGAGCAGCCGGTTGCGCAGGCCGAGCTGGCGGGAGACCGCCAGGATCACCAGCGACGCCCCGGTCAGGATGCCCAGGCCGCCGAGCTGCGTCAGCACGGTGATCATCACGAGCCCGAAGCCGTTCCAGTAGTTCGGCGTGTCGGTCACCGCCATCCCGGTCACCGACACCGCCGACGTGGACGTGAACAGCGCGGTGACGAACGGGGTGTACCGCTCCTCGCTGGTGGCCCAGGGCAGCATGAGCAGACCGGTGCCGACCAGGATCACCGCCAGGAACCCCAACGGCACCAGCCGCACGGGCTTCCGGAGCAGGCGGCGCATCCCGTCATCTTCCGTCCGGAGATTCACCGGCAGGTCAGGAACCGACCAACTGGCGGTCAACCGCGCCCGGTCTGCTGTGCGTACCCATCGACGACAGGAGACGGCGTTGCGACGTACCCTTTCCGCCCTCGGCGTGGCCGGCGCGCTGCTCGCGGCGGCTGTGGTGGTGCCGGCCGTGGCCGCCCAGGCCGGCCCGGACCACCGCGCCGCCGAGCAGACCCGCGCGACCCAGCGGCCGATCGTGATCGGCCACCGCGGCGCGAGCGGCTACCGCCCGGAGCACACCCTGGAGGCCTACCGGCTCGCCATCCGGCAGGGCGCCGACTTCATCGAGCCGGACCTGGTCGCGACGAAGGACGGCGTCCTGGTCGCGCGGCACGAGAACGAGATCTCCGGTACGACAGACGTGGCCGCCCGCCCCGAGTTCGCCGCCCGCAAGGCCACGAAGACCATCGACGGGGTGACAGTCACCGGCTGGTTCACCGAGGACTTCACGCTGGCCGAGCTGAAGACGCTGCGGGCCAAGGAGCGGCTGCCGCAGGTGCGCGTCGCGAACACCGCGTTCGACGGCAGGTTCGAGATCCCGACGTTCCAGGAGGTCATCGACCTGGCGCGGGCCGAGTCGAAGGCCCGCGGCCGGACCATCGGCGTCTACCCGGAGACCAAGCACCCCACCTACTTCGCCTCGATCGGCCGCCCGCTGGAGGAGCCGCTGGTGGCGGTGCTGCGCCGCAACCGGCTCACCCACCGCGCCGACCCGGTGTTCGTGCAGAGCTTCGAGACCGCCAACCTGCGCAAACTCGACAAGATGATCGACGTACGGCTGGTGCAGCTCATGGACGCCAGCGGCGCGCCCTACGACTTCGTCGCGGGCGGCGACAAGCGGACCTACGCGGACCTGGCCACGCCCGCCGGACTGGCCTGGATCTCCCGGTACGCCGACGGCGTCGGCCTGAACAAGAACCTGATCGTGCCCCGCGACTCCGCCGGACGGCTGCTCGCGCCGACCCCGGTGATCCGCGACGCGCACCGGCAGAAGCTGGTGGTGCACGCGTGGACGTTCCGGGCCGAGAACCAGTTCCTGCCGGTGGACTTCCGCATCGGCACCGACCCGAACGCGCGTGGTGACATCACGTCCGAGTACGAGCTGTTCTTCGACCTGGGCCTGGACGGCGTGTTCAGCGACCACCCCGACACGGCGGTGGCCGCCCGAGCCGGCCGCTGACCGTTGCTCCTGTTCACGGGGTGCTCGCCGCAGCGGCGGGCACCCCGTGAGCGTGCCCGGGGTCCGTCGCGCTCGCCCGCTCCCGAGATCTTGGTACGAAACGGCCCCCCGAGGGGCCATCCCGTACCAAGATCTCGGGCCGCTCCATCGATCTTGGACTTGTGGTGCCTCGCGTAAGCCGCGAACCGGGCATCTGAGGCGCCACAACTCCAAGATCGGCGGGGCGGGGCGGGGTGATGCCGCCACCTCGGCGTAGTGGAGTTGATCAGGCCGGGGGTTCGGCTACGTAGGTGCCTCGGCCGGGCTGGCCGGTGATCAGCTCGCGATCGTGCAGCAACGACATCGCCCGGTAGGCCGTGTTCATGTGGACGCCGTAGGACTCGGCCAACTCGCGGGTCGAGGGCAGCCGGTCGCCCGGCTTCAGCTCGCCACTCTTGATCTTCGCGGCGATGTCGTTGGCGATACGGCGGAACGGTGCTTCTGCTGTGGGCATGGTGGGGACTCCGGTTGGTTCGGCGAATCCGATCCTGCCCTACCTGCACAAGTAACTGCAACAAGTTGCCCAGCGCGTCGAGAGTGGAGGCTCGCGCGTAACCAGATACTGGTGTAGGTTGAGTCGCGTCCGGCTCCGGTTGGTTCGGCAAACCTCGGGAGTCGGACCCGGATTGGGCTCCGGGGTCGTACCGCCGAACGGGCTGCGGTCTCGGGGTCGGCGGCCCGCCCGCGTCCCCTGTCTGCGGGCGGGCCGCCTCCACGGCTCGGTGAGGAGGATCGGCGTGCGAAACGTGCTCAACCTGTTCCAGTCGGCGCGGCGTAACCGGACCCGGAGGCCGCCGAACCAGGGCTGGTACCGCTCGGAGTCGTGCCGGCCGCTGAGCGTCGGGCAGATCCGCGAGCGGAAGTTCCGCACCGTGCGGCACGGACTCGACCCGGCGGAGGTGCACGCCTTCCTCTACCGGGTGGCCGGTGACCTGGCGCTGGCCCGGCGCGACGCGTCCCGGTACGCCGAGGAGAACACCCGCATCAAGGCGGCGCTCAAGAGCTGGCAGTCCCGGTTCACGCCGGGCGCGCAGCGGTGAGCCGGGAGCGGTTCGTCGTACACCTGCCGGTTCTCGCGGCCGACCTCGACGGCGCGCGCGGGTTCGCGCGGGCCATCTGCCGGGCGCTCGGGTTCCTGGCCGACGTGGAGCGCGCCGGGACGACCGTGTCGCGGAAGGACGATCAGTCGGTACGCCACTGGGTCTGGTGCGACCGGCCGCGTGACGGTGGCCGGCGATGCGCACGGGCGGCCGACCATGACGGGGAATGCGGCGGGCGGTGACCGGCGCGATGGCGTGGGCCGACATTCCCGGCGAGGTGCGCGTGGTGGGTGCGGCCATCCCGGGTCGGCGCGGTTACGTGCCGATGTCCGGCGTTGTAACGAGCGGCCATCCTGTCCCGGGCACTTGTGTGCGCCGACCACATAGCCCGTGGGTGACGTCACTTCTAGCGTGAGCCGACAACTGACATTCCCCCTGTCCTCACCTGGAGTCGCAATGACGATCCGGCACACGCGACGGGTGTTCCTTACCGCCGCCACCTCGGTGGCGGTCGTTCTGGCTGCCACGGCCTGTGGCAGCCCGCAGGACACCGCATCCGGCGGCGGCGACGCCGCCGCCCCGGTCAAGGTCGGTCTGGTCTACTCCCAGTCCGGGCCGCTCGCCAGCTACGGCAAGCAGTACATCGAGGGCTTCAAGGCCGGCCTCGACTTCGCCACCAAGGGCACCGGCAAGGTCGGTGACCGCACGATCGAGGTGACCGAGGCCGACGACGCGGGCGACCCGGCCAAGGCCGTGTCCGCCGCGAAGGACCTGATCGGCAAGGGTACGAAGATCATCGCCGGGTCCACCTCCTCCGGGGTGGCGCTCCAGGTCGCGCCGATCGCCGCGCAGAACAAGGTGCTGTTCATCTCCGGCCCGGCCGCGACGGACGCGGTGACCGGCGCGAACAAGTACACGTTCCGTTCCGGCCGGCAGTCGTGGCAGGACGTGGTGACCGCCCGTTCGTTCATCGGCGACGCGGGCGGCAAGAAGGTCGTGGTGTTCGCGCAGGACGGCGCGTTCGGCGACGCGAACGAGGCCGCCGTCAAGGCCGTCATCGGGGGCGCGGGCGCGAACGTGAGCAGCGTGCGGGCCCCGGCCAGCGCCACCGAGTTCACGCCGTTCGCCAGCCAGATCAAGGCCGCCAAGCCGGACCTGCTCTTCGTCGCCTGGGCCGGCACCACCGCCGGCGCCATGTGGCAGACGCTCGACCAGCAGGGCGTCCTCGCCTCCACCACCGTCGTCACCGGCCTGGACATCCGCGCCTCGTGGCCGACGTTCGGCGCGGCCGGCAGCAAGATCTCGTTCCTGTCGCACTACTTCGACGGCGCCAGCGACACCGAGGCCGCGAAGGCCGCGAAGGCGAAGGTGCCGGGCGGCACGCTCGACCTGTTCCACCCGGACGGGTTCGCCGCCGCGCAGATGGTCGTCCGGGCCGTGCAGGAAGGCGGCGACGACGTGGAGAAGATGGTCACCGCGCTGGAGGGCTGGGAGTTCGAGGGCGTCAAGGGCACCATGAAGATCCGCGCCGAGGACCACGCCCTGCTCCAGCCGATGTACCAGGCGAAGCTCTCCGGCAGCGGCACCACCTTCACGGCGACCGCGCAGAAGTCGCTCACCGGTGACGAGAGCGCGCCGCCGGTCGCGCAGATGAAGGGCTGACCGATGCTCGCCACCCGCGGTCTGACCTGGCGGATCGGTGAGGTCGCCATCGTCGACTCCGTCTACCTCGATCTGGCGCCGGGGGAGTTCCTCGGCGTGATCGGGCCCAACGGCGCCGGCAAGACCTCCCTGTTCAACCTGATCACCGGCCTGCGCCGGCCCACCGAGGGCACGGTCCTGCTGGACGGCGCGGACATCACCGCGCTTGCGCCGCACCGGCGTGCCCGGCTCGGACTGGGGCGTACCTTCCAGGCGTCCTCGGTCTTCGGCTCGCTCAGCGTGCGGGAGAACGTCCGGCTCGCCGTACAGGCACACCGGGGTGGCTCGATGAAGCTGTGGCGGCGGGCGGCGGCCGACCGGGAGGTGGCCGCCGCCGCCGACGCGGCGCTCGACCGGGTCGGCCTGCACTACAGGGGTACGGCGCTCGCCGGCACCCTGGCCCACGGCGAGAAGCGCAAGCTGGAGATCGCGCTGCTGCTCGCCGGGGAGCCCCGGGTGATGCTGCTGGACGAGCCGATGGCCGGGGTGAGCGCCGAGGACGTGCCCGAGCTGGTCAGCGTGATCAAGTCGCTGACCGGGGACAGCGGCCGGGCGGTGCTCATGGTGGAACACCACATGGACGTGATCCTGGAACTGGCCGACCGGATCGCCGTGATGCACCACGGCGCGCTGCTGGCGTGCGACACCCCGGAGACGGTGATGGCGAACGCCACAGTGCAGGAGGCGTACCTGGGGGAGGCGCTCTGATGGCGGAACCTGTCCTGTCCGTGGCGGACCTGTCCGTGCGGATCGCCGGGCTGCACATCCTCCAGGGCGTGTCGTTCGAGGTCGCGCCGACCGGCGTGACGGTGCTGCTCGGGCGCAACGGCGTCGGCAAGACCACCACGCTGCGCGCGATCGTCGGGCTGACGCCGCGCGGCGGCGAGGTGCGCGGCAGCGTACGCATGGGGGCGCGCAGCCTGCTCGCCCGCCCCACCCACCGGCTGGTCCGCGACGGCCTCGGCTACGTGCCGGAGGACCGCTGCGTCTTCGCCGGGCTCACCGTCGCGGAGAACCTGCGGCTGGCCGAACGGCGCGGTGTCGCGCCCGCGTACGACAAGGTCTTCTCGCTCTTCCCGGAGCTGGAGCGGCGCGGACGGCAACGGGCCGGCTCGCTGTCCGGCGGGCAGCAGCAGATGCTCGCGATCGGCCGGGTGCTGCTCAACGACAACCGGCTGCTGCTCGTCGACGAGCCGACGAAAGGGCTGGCGCCGAAGGTGGTGACCGAAGTGGCCGAGGTGCTGGAACGGGTCGCGGAATCCGTGCCGGTGCTGCTGGTCGAGCAGAACCTGGCGGTGGTACGGCGGCTGGCGACCGACGCGGTGGTGCTCTCCGCCGGGAAGGTCGCGTGGACCGGCGACGCCCAGGAGTTGCTGCTGGAGACCGCGCTGACGAAGTCGCTGCTCGGTGTGGGTTCCGGCTCCGGGGAGGTGCACGCGTGAACACCGTGGTCCTGCTGACGCTGACCGGGCTGGGCCTGGCGGCGCTGTACTTCCTCGTAGCCTCCGGCCTGTCGCTGGTGTTCGGCCTCGCCGACGTGCTCAACTTCGCGCACGGGCTGTTCCTCGGCGTGGGCGCGTACGCGACGTGGTGGGCCTCGGGCAACCTGCCCGGCGCCGGACCGGACGGGTTCGGCTTCGTGCTCGCCGTCGTCTTCGGCGTGCTGGCCGGTTCGCTCGTCGCCGTGCTGGTGGAGCTGGTGCTGATCCGGCCGCTCTACTCCCGCACCATCGAGCAGGTGCTCGTCACCGTCGGCCTGTCGCTCGCCGGGGTGGCGCTGCTCCAGGCCACCTGGGGCGCCGACCCGCGACCGTTCCCGCGCCCGGAGTGGAGCCGGAACGTGACGTCGGTGCTCGGCGCGCAGGTGCCGAACGCCGGGCTGCTGCTGATCGTCGCCGCCGCTGTGGTGCTCGGCGCGTTGCTGGCGTTCCTGCGCTGGACCCGGTACGGCCTGATCATCCGGGCCGGCGTGGAGAACCGGGAGATGGTGACGGCGCTCGGCATCGACGTGCGCAAGGCGTTCACGCTGGTCTTCGCGATCGGCGGGGCCGCCGCCGCGCTGGCCGGCGCGCTCGGCGGCGTCTACTTCGGCACCGTCTCGCCGGGGCAGGGCGGCTCACTGCTGATCTTCGCGTTCATCGTGGTGGTGATCGGCGGGATGGGCTCGGTGGTCGGGTCCGCGTACGCGGCGGTCGCGGTGGGGCTGCTGCAACAGTTCGTCAACTACTACGGCACGTCCGGGCTGGGCGACCTGTGCGTGGTCGGTCTGCTCGCCGTGGTGCTGCTGCTGCGTCCGCAGGGCCTGGCCGGAAAGGTGGCTCACGCATGACCAACTCGGTGGTCGACGCGCCTCCGGCGCAGGTGCCCGACGAACTGACCCCCGGGCGTTCCCGCTGGCACGGCCTGCGTCCGTACCTGCCGTTGGTGGCCCTGGTGGTGGCGGCGATCCTGCCGTACTCGACGCTGAACCTGCCCGGGATCTTCGAGGGGCCGCTCAACTCGCCGGGCACGCTGCAACTGCTCGCCATCTGCCTGGTCTTCGGCGGGCTCGCGGCCGGATACGACCTGCTGTTCGGGCGTACCGGAATGCTCTCCTTCGGCCACGCCCTCTACTTCGCCGCCGGCGTGTACGGCACCGACATCCTGGTCACCAAGGCCGGGCTGCCGCTGTGGCAGGCCGCCGTGCTCACGGTGATCGGCGGAACCACGCTCGCCGCGCTGCTCGGCGCGGTGGCGCTGCGCACCGTCGGCATCGCGTTCGCCATGGTGACGCTGGCGTTCGCGCAGGTCGGGGCGATCCTGGTGGCCCGCGACTTCGGCGGCCTCACCGGTGGCGAGGAGGGCCTGCCGCTGGACGTGTCGGGGCTGCCGGCTGCCTTGGTGGGGGTCACCAACACGGTGAACCTGTACTGGCTGGCGCTGGCGTACCTGGCCATGGTGGTCCTGGTCGTGCACCGGGTCAGCGCCTCGCCGACCGGGCGGGTGCTGGCCGGGCTGCGCGACGACGAGCGACGCATCGGCGTGCTCGGGCTCGACCCGTACCGGTTCAAGCTGGTCGCGTTCACGCTCGCCGGTGGTCTCGCGTCGGCCGGTGGGGTGGTCTACGTGCTGATCGTCGGCGGCGCCAGCCCGCACATCACGTCGTCGGAGCTGACGCTGTCGCTGCTGGTCATGGTGGTGCTCGGCGGTCCCGGTACGCGGTGGGGGCCGGTGCTGGGCGGCGTCCTGTACATGTACCTGGACCACCGGCTCACCGCGTTCGGCAGCAGCGACGCGGTGAACAGCCTGCCCGCGTTCCTCAGTCACCCGCTGAGCCAGCCGTTGTTCGTCCTGGGCACGGTGTTCATCCTGGCCGTCTACTTCTTCCCCGGCGGCCTGGCCAGCCTGCGCTCCCGCGTGACCCCCCTCCTGAAGGCCCTCCACCGCCCCCGCTGACCTCCGGCCCTCTCCCTCCACCCCGTTGATCAAGGAGTTTGTGTCCTGATTTCGCGGTTAGGATGACGCAAACTCCTTGATCAACGGGGAGAGCGGGGACAGCGGGAAGGGGAGCGGTCATGGGGGAGCGGCGGCTTGCTGTGGTCAGTGGGGGTGGGACCGGGATCGGGGCTGCCGTGGCGCGGGGGCTCGTCGGGGACGGGTTCGATGTTCTCGTGGTGGGGCGGCGGGGGGACGTGCTCGACGCCGCCGCACGCCGGATCGGTGCCGAGAGCGGGCGGGACGGGGCGGTCACGGCCGTCGTCGCCGACCTGACCGATCCGGGGCAGGTCGGCGCGGTCGTGGACGCCGTGGGTGAGCGCGCCGTGGACGCCGTCGTCAACAACGCCGGTGGATTCCTGGGCGGGTCCACCGATTCGCTCGGCGGGGTGGCGGACTGGTGGCGGGCCAACCTGGACGCCAACGTGCTCACCGCCGTACTGCTCACCGAGGCGCTGCTGCCCGCCCTGCGCCGCCCCGGCGGCCGGGTTGTCCTGCTCAGCTCGATCGCCGCGCAGCGCGGCGGCGGCGGGCCGTACTCGGCCGCGAAGGCCGCGCTGCACGGCTGGGCGTACGACCTGGCCGCCCAGCTCGGCCCGGACCAGATCACCGTCAACGTGGTGAGCCCCGGCTACGTGGCCGAGACTGAATTCTTCGGCGACCGGATGACGCCCGAGGGGCACGCCAAGCGCGTCGCCGCCACGCTCGTCGGCCGGGCCGGTGTGCCGGACGACATCGCGGCGGCGGTCAGCTACCTGGTCGGCCCGTCCGCCGGGTACGTCACCGGGCAGGTGCTCGGCGTCAACGGCGGTTCCGTACTCGGCCGCTGACACGCGGAAGGGACGGCCGCCCCCGCCGCTCCTGGTAGAAATGCCGGATGAGCCAGGATCGGACGGCCGTACGGGAACGCGCCGAGGCGGTGCTGCGGCGGCTGGCGGGTGACCACGCCCGGCTGCGCGAGGACCAGTGGCGGGCCATCGAGGCGCTGGTGGTCGACCGGCGGCGGGTGCTCTGCGTGCAGCGCACCGGCTGGGGCAAGTCGGCCGTCTACTTCGTGGCGACCGCGCTGCTGCGCGAGGGCAACCGGCACGGGCCGACGGTGATCGTCTCGCCGCTGCTGGCGCTGATGCGCAACCAGGTCGAGTCGGCGGCCCGCGCCGGCATCCGGGCCCGCACCATCAACTCGGCGAACCTGGACGAGTGGGACGAGATCACCGCCGAGATCCACGCCGGGGCGGTCGACGTGCTGCTGATCAGCCCGGAGCGGCTGAACAACCCGGACTTCCGCGACGGCGTCCTGCCGAAGCTCGCCGCCACCACCGGGCTGCTGGTGGTGGACGAGGCGCACTGCGTCTCCGACTGGGGGCACGACTTCCGCCCCGACTACCGGCGGCTGCGCACGTTCCTGGCCAACCTGCCCGAGCGCACGCCGGTGCTCGCCACCACCGCCACCGCCAACGCCCGGGTCACGCAGGACGTGGCCGAGCAACTGGGTGACGCGCTGGTGCTGCGGGGCACGCTCGACCGGGAGTCGCTGCGCCTGGGCGTACTCGATCTGCCGACCCCGGCGCACCGCCTGGCCTGGCTGGCCGACCACCTGGACCGGCTCCCCGGCTCGGGGATCATTTACACGCTCACCGTCGCGGCGGCCACCGAGACGGCCGACTTCCTGCGCCGCCGGGGCTGGTCGGTCGCCTCCTACACCGGGCAGGCCGAGGACGCCGACCGGCGGGCCGCCGAACAGGACCTGCTCGACAACAAGATCAAGGCGCTGGTCGCCACGAGCGCGCTCGGCATGGGCTTCGACAAGCCCGACCTCGGCTTCGTGGTGCACCTGGGCGCGCCGCCCTCGCCGATCGCCTACTACCAGCAGGTCGGCCGCGCCGGCCGGGCAGTCGAGCACGCCGAGGTGCTGCTCCTGCCCGGCGTGGAGGACGCGGCCATCTGGCGGTACTTCGCCTCGCTCGCCTTCCCGCCCGAGGAACAGGTCCGCGCCGTGCTGGCCGCGCTGGACACCGAGCGGCCGATCTCCACCCAGGCCCTCGAACCGGTGGTCGACCTGCGCCGGGCCCGGCTGGAGCTGATGCTCAAGGTGCTCGACGTGGACGGCGCGGTCCGCCGGGTGCGCGGCGGCTGGCTCGCCACCGGCGAGCCGTGGGTCTACGACGAGGCCCGGTTGCGGCGCGTCGCCGACGCGCGCGCCGCCGAGCAGCGGGCCATGCGGGAGTACGCCTCGACGTCCGGCTGCCGCATGCGCTACCTGCGGGAAGGGCTGGACGACACCGGGGCGGCCGACTGCGGGCGGTGCGACAACTGCGCCGGCCCGCTGTTCGAGGCAGCCGTCTCCGACGAGGCGCTGACCGCCGCGCAGACGTTCCTCGGGCGCCCCGGCGTCGCGATCCCGCCCAAGAAGCTCTGGCCCACCGGGTTGGACGCGGTCGGCGTACCCCTGAAGGGCCGCATCGCCCCGGCGGAGCAGGCGCTGCCCGGCCGGGCCGTGGGACGCCTCTCCGACCTGGGGTGGGGCGGGCGGCTGCGCGGGCTGGTCGGGCCGGAGGCGCCCGACGGCCCGGTGCCCGACGACGTGGTGGCGGCCGTGGTCGAGGTGCTGAAGGCGTGGGCGCACGGCGACGACCCGTGGCCCCGGCGGCCGGTGGGCGTGGTCGCGGTCGGCTCGCGGACGCGACCGCTGCTGGTGGGCTCGCTGGCCGAGCGGATCGCCGCCGTGGGCCGGCTGCCGCTGCTCGGCCACGTCGTCCCGGCCGGTCCGTCCGGCGGCGGCGGGCCGCGCGGCAACAGCGCCCAGCGGGTACGCGCGCTGCACGACGCCTTCCGCCTGCCGGACGAGCTGGCCGACGCGCTGCCGGGGCTGGACGGGCCGGTGCTGCTGGTGGACGACCTGGTCGACTCGGGCTGGACCATGGCCATGGTGGCGCGGCTGCTGCGCCGGGCCGGCGCGCCGGACGTGCTGCCGCTGGCGCTCGCGGTGGCCGCCTGACCCGTCGCGTCCGCGTGACAGGTCCCGGCCGTCGAAAAGTTCCCGGCGCGGCCGGAATGCGAGCGTCGCCACCGTCGGCGGACCGTCGGCGGAGCCGCAGGTGACCGGCGGTACCGTGGGGTCATGACCGAGCAGCTACCCGTCGTCCAGACGTACGCCGTGACCGGGATGACCTGCGAACACTGCGTCCGGGCGGTGACCGAGGAGCTGTCCGCGCTGCCCGGCGTCGAGGAGGTCCGGATCGATCTGGCCGGTGGCACCGCCACCGTCACCAGTGACGCCCCGCTGGCGGTCGAGTCGGTCCGTGCCGCCGTGGACGAGGCGGGTTACGAGCTGGTCGGCGGCGGTGCCTGAGTCGTCGTCCGGCACGTCCGGCACCGGCGTCGTCCCCGACGACGCCGTGACCGGCGCGACACCGCCCCGCGCCGGGGTGGCCGCGGGCGGCCCGGTCGCGGTGGATCGGGAGACGCTGCGGTTGGCCCTGGTGGTGGGCGGGCTCGTGCTCGCCGTGCTGCTCGGCTTCGGGCTCGGCCGGATGAACGCGCCCGCCGACCCGGCGCGGCCCGCAGCCACGGCGAGCGGGGCCACCACGGGCGACGGCGGCATGCACGCCCACGCGCCCGGCACCGGCGCGCACTCCCACGACGGCGCCACCGTCACCCAGGGCGGCGGCGACGGCGCGGCCGGGCTGTCGATCACCTCGGCCGGTTACACGCTGGTCCCGTCGAACGCCGAGCTGACCGCCGGCCGCGCCGGTGAGCTGCGCTTCCAGATCCGCGACGACAAGCGCCGCGCGGTCACCCGGTTCGCCGTGGTGCACGACAAGCCGATGCATGTGATCGTGGTGCGCCGTGACCTGAGCGGTTACCTGCACCTGCACCCCACGATGGCCGCCGACGGCAGCTGGTCGGTGCCGCTCGGGCCGATCGAGGCGGGCTCCTGGCGGATGTACGCGGACTTCACCGCCGTCGCCGACGACGGTGGACAGGTCGCCGTGGTGCTCGGCGCCGACCTGGCCGCGCCCGGCGCGTACCGGCCCCGGCCGTTGCCCGCCGCCGCGACGTCGGCCACCGTCGACGGGTTCACCGCCGCGTACACGGGCACCCCGGAGGTGGGACGCTCGGTGCCGCTGCGGTTCCGGATCACCGGCGCGGACGGCGGGGCAGCGCCGCTTCAGCCGTACCTCGGCGCGTTCGGGCACCTGGTCGCGCTGCGCGAGGGCGACCTCGGTTACCTGCACGTACACCCGGAGCCGGTGCGCGACGGCGACGAGGTGACGTTCTGGCTGACCGCGCCGGGGCCGGGCAACTACCGGATGTTCCTGGACTTCCAGGTCGGCGGCGTGGTGCGGACCGCCGAGTTCACGCTGACGGTGGCCTGAGCCCTCGGTCAGCCGGCGCGGCGGACCGGGCGGCGGGCCAGGTAGCGGAGCAGATCACGGATGTGGTGCTTCTCCTCGGCGGGCACGCTCGGGTCGGCCAGCCGGTCCAGGATCACCCGCACGTCGGCCTCCACCGGACCCTCCTCGGCACCTCGGCGGCGCGGCACCGGCCCGGCGTCGGGCAGGCCCAGCGCGCGGAACGCGGCCGCCACGGGCAGGTCGAGAGCGGCGCAGAAGCCGCGCACCTTGGCGAGTTCGGGGTAGTCCTGCCAGTCGCCGGCCAGCCAGCGGAACACCGTCGAGCGGCCGACTCCGGTGTGGGTGGCCAGATCGGTGACCGTCCAGCCGCGTTCCTCGCGCGCGTCGTCGATGGCCCGGCGTACGAAGCGCGCGAAGGCCATCTGCGGCGAAACGTCTGCCGAACCCATCCCTGTCGGATCTGCCCCTCCCGCCGGTGGCCCGGCTCTGTCGATCGAGCCTAGTACGCCGGGGCGCAGAAGTAACTGACTGATCGGTCCGGAGATCTCGTCGGCGGGACTCGGTGAATGCGGAAGCTTGCTTCGGGTAATGCGCTTCGGGTAATAGGCTGAGTGAACCCTGAGAATCGATGGAGGAGAAGCATGGCCGAGCCGGACCGTCCCGTACCGCATCGCCCCGGCGCGGTGAGCCTCTTCTTCGTGGCCAAGGCCGCGTTGTTCGCTCTCGGCTTCTGGATCTGGCTGCTGGTGCTGGCGGTACGCGGTGGCGAGGCGACCGGCGTACACCTGATCGCCGCGACCGGCGCGATCTGCACCACGCTGGCCTCGGTCGTGTTGGGAGCGCGGATGGCGTTGCAGCGCAACGCCGCCCTCCGGCATGCCGAGCTGAAGCGGATGCTCGTGGACATCTCGTGGAACGCCTTCGCCGCCGCCGGCAACGCCGAGCAGCTCGGCGGGAAGGTGGTGCCGTTCCCGACCGCGGCCGAGGACGGCGAGCGGCCCGCCAACCGTGGTGAGCGCGTGTCTGTGCTGGACCGGGGCGATCGCAACCGGGGCGACCGGGGGCGGTAGCGCGCCCCTCAGGCCCGCTCCGCCAGCAGCGTCTCCAGCCGGGGCGTCACGCCCCACTGGCCGACCAGCTCGCGATACTCGGCGCGCTGCCCGTCGGTCGGCGCTCC
The DNA here is from genome assembly GCF_011602315.1 of Micromonospora sp. CMU55-4. Lineage (NCBI taxonomy): Bacteria > Bacillati > Actinomycetota > Actinomycetes > Micromonosporales > Micromonosporaceae > Micromonospora > Micromonospora sp. CMU55-4. The sequence continues at coordinate 6,641 of NZ_JAAOLH010000022.1, read as the reverse complement.
GGCCGTCCGGCGTGCCCGGATGAGCAGGTTGCGCGGCGTGTGCTGGGAGTCGACGAACTCCACCACCTCGGCGCGGTACCCGTGCAGGCGCAGCAGACCGGCCCGCAGCGCGTCGGTCAGCACGTCGGCGAACCGCTCCCGGAGGATGCCCTGCCGGGTCAGCAGCTCGTACGGTCCCGGCGCCGGGCGCGCCCGGAGCTGGGCGGCCAGGTCGTGGTGGCAGCAGGGCGCGGCGAGCACCCAGCGGGCGTCCCAGCGCACCGCCCGGGCCAGCGCCTCGTCGGTGGCGGTGTCGCAGGCGTGCAGCGCGAGCACCAGGTCCGGCGCCGGTTCGACGGGCGCCTCGGCGATGGTGCCGGCCACGAAGCTGACCCGGTCGGCCCAGCCCAGCCGCTCGGCCAGCTCGGTGTTGCGGCGGCGCTGGTCCTCGCGTACGTCCACGCCGACGAGTGTCACGTCCAGGCCGCGCCGCAGCAGGTAGCGGTAGGCGGCGAAGGTCAGGTACGCGTTGCCGCAGCCCAGGTCCACCACCCGCAGCGCGCCGGTGAGGTCGTCGGGCAGCGTCGCGGCCAGCGCGCGCAGGAACGCGTCGACCTGCCGGCGTTTGGCCGCCGAGCCGCCGATCTCCTTGAAGAGGGGATCACCCGGGTCGAGCAGCCACTCCTTGGCCCGGTCGTGCCGCTCCGGCTCGCCGGCGGTACGGCTGGCCGCCGCGCGGTGCACCTGCGCCTCACCGGACTTCGTCACCCGGAGCTGGATCGTGGCGTCGGCGGTCTCGACGTGCCAGTTGCCGAACGGCTCGGCGAGCAGTTCGTCCACCGCGGCGTCGGCCTCGGCTCCCGGCGCCACGTTGCGGGTGTGCGGCCGTGACCCGTCCGAGGTGGCGATCTGCAACCGGGGGCCGCTCTTGAGCGCGACCGGGCGCAGTTCCGCGCGTACCACCGAGGGACGCTGCCCACGACGCCGCCCGGCGGCCACCGCCCGGGTCAGCCCCGGCGCGAGCAGCAGCGTCCGTACCTCGGCGAGCGCCGATTCCAGCGCTTCCGGCATCCCTACCTACCTCTCCAGTTCTCCACCCACCCCGCCGACCTGGTTGATCATGAGGTTGGCCGTACGTGAGCACGGCGTGTCGCGCCGTCAACTTCATGATCACCGCGTGGGTCCGGCGGTCGTGGGACGGGGACGGCCTCCGGGACCGGGGTCCGGGAGGCCGTTTCCGTTGGTGTTCGTCAGTCGGCGTTGCTGGCTTCGGCGGGCGCGCCGGTGCTGCCGCTGCGGCGGCGACGACGGCGACGCGGCTTGCTCGCCGTCTCACCCTCCGCGGCCTGCGGTGCGGCGGGGGCCTCGGTCGAGCCCTCGGTGCTGATCACCGCGGTCGGCTCGCCGGCCACCGTCTCGCCGGCCCGGCGACGACGCCGCCGACGCGGCGTACGGGTCGCCTCGCCGTCCCCGGCCTCGGCCTGCCCGGCGGGCGCGTCCCCGCCGTCGCTCGCACGGCCCCGACCGCGGTCACCACGGTCACGGTCGCCGCGCTCGCGGCCCCGGCTGTCACCCCGACGCGCGCCCCGGCGTGCCCGGCCGCCGCCACCCAGGTCCTCCTCGACCTCGGCGGACAGCCCGGCGCGGGTGCGCTCGGCGGTCGGCAGCGTGCCGCTGACGTCGGTGGGGATGGCCAGGTCGGTGTAGAGGTGCGCGGAGGTGTGGTACGTCTCCGGCGGCTCGGGCATGTCCAGCCCGAGCGTCTTGTCGATGATCCGCCAGCGGGGCATGTCGTCCCAGTCGACGAACGTCACCGCGACACCCGTTGCCCCGGCCCGGCCGGTACGGCCGATGCGGTGGGTGTAGGTGTCCTGGTCCTCGGGGCAGTCGTAGTTGATCACGTGCGTGACGCCGGTGACGTCGATGCCCCGGGCCGCCACGTCGGTCGCGACCAGCGTGTCGATCTTGCCGGCGCGGAACGCCCGCAGCGCCCGCTCCCGCGCGCCCTGGCCGAGATCGCCGTGCACGGCGGCCACGGCGAAACCACGGAAGTCGAGATCCTCGGCGACCCGGTCGGCGGCCCGCTTCGTACGGGTGAAGATCATGGTCAGGCCACGGCCCTCCGCCTGGAGGATGCGCGCCACGATCTCGACCTTGTTCAGCGAGTGCGTGCGGTACGCGAGCTGCGTGGTCTGCGGGGACGGGCCGGTCTCGGCGGTGTGCCCGGCGTGGATCGTCACCGGCCGGCGCAGGAACCGCCGCGACAGCGCGACGATCGGGTCCGGCATGGTGGCCGAGAACAGCATGGTCTGCCGGTCCTCCGGCAGCATCGCCAGGATCTTCTCGACGTCGTCCAGGAAGCCCAGGTCGAGCATGCGGTCGGCCTCGTCGAGGACGAGCGCGCGGACCCGGTCGAGCCGCAGGTGCTTCTGCTTCTGCAGGTCCAGCAGGCGGCCGGGGGTGCCGACCAGGATCTCGACGCCCCTGCGCAGCGCCTCGATCTGCGGCTCGTACGCCACGCCGCCGTAGATCGGCAGCACCCGGACGCCCCGGGTGCGACCGGCGGCGTCGAGGTCCTTGGCGACCTGGATGCCCAGCTCACGGGTGGGTACGACGACGAGCGCCTGCGGGACGCCGTCGCTGCCCTCGGACGGGGCGAACACGCGCTCCAGCAGCGGGATGCCGAAGCCGAGCGTCTTGCCGGTGCCGGTCGGGGCCTGCCCGATCAGGTCGACGCCGCGCAGCGCGATCGGCAGCGCGTACTCCTGGATGGCGAAGGCGCGGGTGATGCCGGCGGCGGCCAGCGCCTCGACGGTTTCCTGCCGCGCGCCGAGCGCGGCGAACGTGGGTGCCTCCGGCGGGACCGGAGCGGTGGGGGCCAGTGGCTGGCCGGAAATCTGGTCGCTCATGTGGATGTGGGGGTGCCCTCTCGTGGTGCGCCCCTCATGTCCTCAGGGCGCGTTCGGTGTGTGGCGCGGGCCACGCGGTCGGGGGCGAATCGCCGAGCCGGACCGGGCCGCACGCGCGTCGGGGACCGGTCTTGATCAGCGAAGCTGACCGAATCGGTGCCCACGGCAACTGTCTCATCCTACCTGAACGGCCCCTGAGTCGTCCCGATTCCCAGGTGGTGGCCGTGCGCGCGGGGCGGCTCGATGTGACTTGAGTCACAGCATTGGCGCCGGTAGCCTGCGCTCGTGGCCGCCCCCGACCCCGCCGCGACCGGCTCTGCCGCCGCCGGTCCCACCGCCCCCGATCCCGCCGCGATCGACCTGTTCGGGCTCGTCGCGTACGGCGAACTGCTCGCCTTCGACCGCCTCGCCGCCGACGCCCGCCTCGCGCCCGACCTGGGCCGCCGCGCCGCGCTCAGCGAGATGGCCGCCGCGGAGATCGCCCACTATCGCTGGCTGACCGACCGCCTCGCCGCGTGGGGCGTCACCCCGGAGGAGGCGATGGTCCCCTACGTCGAGGCGCTGCGGGCGTACCACGACTCGACCGAGCCGCGGGACTGGGCGGAGGCGGTGACGAAGGCGTACGTGGGCGACGCGATCACCGACGACTTCCTGCGCGGGATCGCCGACGGCCTGGACGGGCCGGAGCGGACGCTGCTGCTCGACGTGCTGCACGACTCCCGGTACGCCGAGTTCGCCGCGGCCGAGATCCGGGCCGCGATCGAGGCCGATCCCCGGGCCGCGGGCCGGCTCTCCATGTGGGCCCGGCGGCTGCTCGGGGAGGCGCTGTCCCAGGCCGGCCGGGTCGCCGCCGCCGACCGGGGCGCGCTCAGCGCGTTGATCGGCCGGACCGGCGGGGACGTGCCGGGGCTGCTGCGCCGGCTGACCGAGGCGCACACCGCGCGGATGACGGCGGTCGGGCTGAACAACTGAGCCGCCGTGGCGGGAGGCCCGCCACGGCGGCCGGCGCCGCGGGAATCAGCGAACGGTGAACCCGACCGCGCGAGGCGACGCCTCGGCGATCTCGACGTAGGCGACCTTGCCGACCGGCACGATCACGCGCCGGCCCTTCTCGTCGGTCAGGGAGAGCGTGCCCTCGCTCCTGGCGAAGGCGTCGGTCACGATCTGCTCGATCTCGGCCGGCGACTGCGCGCTTTCCAGGACCAGCTCCCGCGGCGCGTACTGCACGCCGATCTTGACCTCCACTGTGCCTCCTCAACTGGGGCGAAAAAGCCACCGTGGGAAGGCTATCCGATCCGGCGGCCCGATGTTCAGGCTGACTCACCTTGCAGCGGGAAGCTGGCGATGCCCCGCCAGGACAGGGCCGCGACCAGCGCCTCGGCCTCCGCCTTGGGCACCTGACGGCCGCCGGCGAGCCAGAACTGGGCGGCCGTCTCGGCGGCGCCGACCAGGCCCGATGCGAGCAGCTCGGCGTGCGACCGGCTGACGCCGGTGTCCGAGATGATCGTGTCGGTGATGGCCGCGATGCAGCCCTGCTCGACCCGCTCCACCCGCTGCCGCACCGCCGGGTCGTTGCGCAGGTCGGACTCGAAGACCAGCCGGAACGCCTCGCTCTCGTGGTCGACGAAGTCGAAGTACGCGCGGACCGCGGCGCTGACCCGTTCCTTGTTGTCGCTGGTGCTGCTCATGGCGCCCTGCACGTTTGCCACTATCGCGTCACAGTGCGTGTCCAGCAGCGCCAGGTAGAGCTCCATCTTCCCGGGGAAGTGTTGGTAGAGCACCGGCTTGGAGACCCCGGCCCGCTCGGCGATGTCGTCCATCGCGGCGGCGTGGTAGCCCTGCGCGACGAACACCTCCTGAGCAGCGGCGAGCAGCTGCTTACGGCGTGCCGAGCGGGGCAGGCGGGTGGGCCGACCGGCGGTCTGTGCACCGTTCCCCACTGCGGTCATGGGAACCTCCGAGTATCTGCGTACGAGCCGGCACGTATCACCCGAACCGGTGCGGGTTCGTGAACCCGTCGCGGAATTGGCCCGCCGCTGTAACTTATCGCCACTGTCACCACACGGTAGCCTCAGCGGGGGCGACCAAGGAGCGCGCGGTGAGTGAAACAGGGCAACCCGGAGCCGCCACCCCGGGAGAGCACGGCGACGGGACGGGCCGGCAGGACGAACCCGCCCGTACCGGCGGCGGTTGGGCGCCCCCGCCGAACGGCTGGTCCCGTGGTGCTCCGGCGCCCGGCGGCTGGCCCTACGGCGATCTCGGCGGCTGGGCCGCCTCCTCGCCCCGGCACGGTGACCTGCCGGCTCCGCTACCCGGCCGACCGGAGCCGGGACCGGTGAACGGCCGCCACGTCAACGGCGTGCACCACGCCGGGGAGGAGTCGCGCGTGACCCGCCAGGCGCCGGTCAGTGCCCCGCCGGCGGACGAACCGCCCCGGCAGAGCGACGGCGAGCGGCTGGCCGTACCGGCCCCGCGACCGGTGCCCCCGGCCGAGCAGCAGGTGAACCCGGCCGACGCCGCCGGCTCCCGGCACGCCGCCGACGACCCGGCCGCCGCGCCCCGCTGGGCCGAGAGCGGCCCCGCCTCCGCGCCCCCGGCCCTGCAGGTGCCGCCGGTCGGCGCCGCCGCATCCGGCTTCGAGGTGCCACCGGGCTTCCACGCGCCGAACACCGAGTCCACCCCGTCGCTCTCCCGTGGCTGGGCCGACCGGGCGGCCGGCGAGCCGTCCGCCGACCCGGCCGGCCGTTCCGCGCAGCCCGTGGGCGACGTCCGCCCGCCGGACGGACCGGCGGGCGCCGCCGGGCCCCGGGCCGCCGCCGACTCCCGGGAGCCCGCCGCGGACGACCCGGGCGCCGGTGAACCCGACTGGTCCGGACCGTCCTGGAACCGCCCGAGCTGGGGCGACGGCTGGGCCCCGCCGTGGGCCCGCACCGGCGAGCCGGCGGCGCGCCGCGCCGCGGAGCCCGCCGACCGGCGCGAGCGGGAGGACGACACCGCCGGCCGCCGCGCCGCCCGCGACGACCGCTCGGCCCATGACGACCTTGCCAGCCACGACGACCGTGTCAGCCACGACGACCGCGCGGCCCACGACGACCGTGCCGGCCATGACGACCGCGCGGGCTGGGACGACCGGGCGGGCTGGGACGACCGGCCGGCCCGCGACGAGCGCGCGGCCGAGTGGGCGCCCGAGCCGGTGCGGCCGTACATGCCGGCCCGCGTCGAGCCGCCGTCCGGCTACGAGCCGCCCCGGCCCGAGCCGGTACGGCCGTACGAGCCGCTGCGCGCCGAGCCGGCCGCCGGACCGGAACCGACCCGGCCGTACGAGCCGGAACCGCCGCGTCAGTACGAGTCCGAGCCGGGCACCGGTCCGGAGCCGGCGCGTGAGGCGACCCGGCCGTTCCGGCTGGCCCGGGGCGACGGCGAGCCGCCGCACGGGTACGAGCGACCCTCGTGGGCCGGGCCGCCGGTGCCGGTCCCGCCGGTGAACCCGGCCACCGGTCCCGAGCCGGCGAGCGCCCCACCCGCCCCGGCCGGCGGGAAGACGCCCACGATTCCCTGCTATCCGATCGGAACCGCACACGACTGGACACCACCTACATTGAACTATTTCCTATGACTTCCAGCGTCTCCAAACAGACACAACCCGCAGGCCTGCAAATCAGGCTCAATGACATTCCGTTTCCCACGCCGGAGAGTACCCCTGCTTTATCGGGCATGGTGCGGCCTATGGACGCGCCATCTCCGCAAGTGCTC
>NZ_JAAOLH010000021.1:0-97096 GCF_011602315.1 Micromonospora sp. CMU55-4 | reverse complement strand
TCCCTATGGGGGCCCTTTCGTACCAAGATCTACTGCAGTCCCGGGATGTGGTCCGCGAATCCTGGAAACCGGACACGCGTGGCTGGTTCGGGTGGCCGGGCAGGCCGCCGGGCAGGGGGCGGGTGGGCCGGCCGCACCCCATGCCCGCGATCTTGCACTTCGTGCCCGGGCGAACGGGACATTCGGGGCGCGACTCGGGCCGAAAGTGCAAGATCGCGGGTGCGGGTGCGGGTGCGGGTGCGGGTGCGGGTGCGGGTGCGGGTGACGCCGGGGCGGGCGGGTGCGCCGCCCGCCCCGGGCCGGGACGCCGGTCAGCGGCGCCACTTCTGGTTGGCGGCGCCGGTGCAGTCCCAGATCTGCAGCCGGGTGCCGTCGGCCGAGCTGGGACCGGTGGCGTCCAGGCACTTGTTGGCCTGGGGGTTCACGATGTCGCCGGCCGCGCTGAACACCCACTTCTGCGCGGCGGTGCCGTTGCAGTCGTAGAGCTGCACCTTGGCGCCGCTCGCCGTGGACCCGGCGGCCACGTCGAGGCACTTGCCGAGCGCGCGTACCGAGCCGTCGGTGTTCCAGTTCCAGCGCTGGGCGGCGGTGCCGTTGCACGTCCAGAGCTGCACCGGGGTGCCGTTCGCGGTGCCGGCGCTGGCCACGTCGACGCACTTGTTGCCGTACCCGGTGATCTGGCCGCCGGTGCCCCCGCCGCCGTTGTCCCAGGCCTGGACCCGGACGTAGTCGATGGTCATGGTCTGCGGGAACGTGGTGCTGCCGTCCGGCGAGCCGGGCCAGTTGCCGCCGACCGCCACGTTCATGATCATGAAGAACGGGTGGTCGAAGACCCACCGGTTGCCGCCGATGTCGGCGGGCGTCTTGCGGGAGTACGCCACGCCGTCGAGGTACCAGGTGATCGAGTCCGGCGCCCAGTCCACGGCGAACGTGTGGAAGGCGTCGGCGAGCGCCTGACCGCCGGGCAGCGAGGTGGACGCGCCGACGCCGCTGCCGCCGGAGTAGCCGGGGCCGTGCAGCGTGCCCCAGACGGTCGACGGCGCGTAGCCGACGTTCTCCATGATGTCGATCTCGCCGCTGCCGGGCCACGGGTTCGTGCCGATGTCGTTGCCGAGCATCCAGAACGCCGGCCACAGCCCCTGTCCACGCGGGACCTTGATGCGCGCCTCGAATCGCCCGTACGCCTGGGCGAACGTGCCGTTGGTGAGCAGCCGGGCCGAGGTGTACTGGCAGCTTCCGTACCAGCAGTTGTAGCCGCCGGGGTTCTCCCGGCGGGCGGTGATGACCAGGTTGCCGTTGCCGTCGAGCGCGGCGTTGCGGGTGCTGTTGGTGTAGTACTGCAACTCGTTGTTGCCCCAGCCGCCGCCACCGAGGTCGTAGCGCCACTTGCTCGCGTCGGGCGCGGCGCCGGCGGGGCCGTTGAAGTCGTCGGACCAGGTGACCGCGCCCGGGGCGGCGATCGCGGGGGAGTGGGGGACGACGGTGAGGGCGGCGGTGAGGCCGACCGCTGTCACCGCCAGGGCGGCGAGGGTACGGATGGTGCGCACGGGGCGCCTCCTGCGGGGCTGGTGGCTGTTCCCGTCACGGCGGCCGGCCCCGCCCAACGGTAAACAAACCATACAAATAGACTTCGATGAAGGTATGAACGAAGTCGGTCGATGTCAAGAGAGCGTTTCCCGCCTGCGCTCCGAGACGGGCTCGGGCTCGCGCTGCCGCACCACTGTGGGCCGGCGCATGTCCCGCCACGGGCCGCCCAGCAACGGCGTCAGCACCACCAGCAGGTAGCAGGCGCCCATCACGACCAGCGTGGACGTCGGGCCGAACCGGTCCGCGGCGAATCCCGCGCCTACCGCGCCGGCCGGCATGGCCGCCCACGCGCCCGCGCCGATCACGCCATACACCCGGGCCCGCATGGCCGGCGGCACCCGCTCCAACTGGACCGCGCCCATCAGCGGGTTGAGCGCGCCGGCGGCCAGCCCGGCCATCGCCACCACGGCGGCCACCACCGGCAGCGGCGGTGCGGCGGCGAGCGCCCACAGCGGTGGGGCGCCGCACAGCGCGTACGCGGTGACGAACGTGGCCCGGCGGGGCAGGCGGTGCCCGATCGCGCTGAACACCAGCGAGCCGACCAGCGCCCCACCACCCATGACGCCCACCAGCAGGCCGAACGCGGCCGGCCCGCCGAGTTCCCGTTCGGCGACCACCGGCAGCAGCACCTGGCTCTTGGCCGCGTCGAACAGGTTCGTCACCAGCACCAGCAGGACCATGGCGCGCAGCAGCGGCTCGCGGACCAGGAAGCGCAGCCCGGCGGCGAACTGCCGCCAGTAGCCGCCGGTCTCCGGCTCGCTCCCGTCGTCGGACGGCCGCAGGCCACGCGGCACCAGCAGTGTCACCACGAGCGCCGACACGGCGAACGTCACCGCGTCCAGCGCCAGCACCGGCACAGCCCCGAACACGCCGACCAGCAGGCCGGCCAGGGGTGCGCCGATCATCCGGGCGCCGCGCGAGGTCGCGTCCTCCCACCCGGCCGCCCGCTCGATCGGCACCCCGGCCGCCGCCGCGGCCTCCGGCAGCAGCGCGGTGCGCGCGGTCTGCCCCGGCGTGTCGAGCAGTCCGCTGACGAAGACCAGGGCCAGCAGCGCCGGGAACGGCAGGCCGACGGTGGAGTGCAACAGGGGTACGGCGGCGATCGTCACGCCGGAGACCACGTCGGCGAGCACGCTGGAGCGCCGGTAGCCGATCCGGTCGACGAGCACGCCGCCGAACGCGCCGCCGAGCACCACCGGCGCGGTGGCGAACGCGCCGGCCAGCCCGGTGGCGCCCGGCGAGCCGGTCTCGGCCAGCACGTAGAGCGGCAGCGCGATGAGCGTGAGCACGTTGCCGGTCAGCGAGACGGCGTGCCCGATCAGCAGTCCGGCCAGCGGCCGGCGGTCGCGGGTCACCGCGGCCCCCGGTACGCCTGCCAGATGAGCGTGACCATCTCCGCGCCGGGCCGGCCGGCGGCGCCGCGTTCCCGCCAGCGCCGGCCCAGCTCGGACAGTTCGTCCCGCAGCTCCACCAGCTCGTCGGGGGTCAGGTGCAGCACCGTGTCGCTGCTCGTGGTGCCGCGGACCCAGGCCGGGTCGAGGTCGGCCTCCGATTCCAGGTACGCCTGGTAGCGGGCCACGTAGCGCTGCATGGCGGCCTGGCGCAGCAGGTTGCCGGCGAGCCGGCGCTCGGGGTCGTCGAGCAGTTCGAGGGGATCCCAGTCGGTGGTGGCGTGCGCGGCCCGCCACCACCGTTCGCGCCGGTCCCGGGCGAGTTCGGGGGCCTCGGTCACGAAGCCGTGCTCGGCCAGCTTGCCGACGTGGTAGCTGACCGACCCGACCGCCTCCCCGGTCCGCTCGCTCAGCATGCCGACGGTCTGCGGGCCGCGCAGGCGAAGCTCGCCGAGCAGCCGCAGCCGGGTGGGGTGGGCCAGCGCCCGCATGGCGCGCGGGTCGCTGAGGCGCCGGTTGCCGGTTCCGTCGGTCATGCCGTCAGGCTAGACCGACAAGAAGTAATGTACAAGGAGTCTTGTCGAATCTCCTCGGGTCTCAGTCGAGGCAGAACTCGTTGCCCTCCGGATCGGTCATCAGCACGTGCCCCGCCTCCAGCGGGGGAGCGGGCTCGAAGCGCCCGACGCGCGTCGCGCCGAGCGGAACGAGCAGGTCGGCCGCCGCCTCCAGCGCCGCCATCCGGGCCTCGCCGGTCAGGCCGGGCGCGGCCCGGACGTCCAGATGCACCCGGTTCTTGACCCGCTTGGACTCCGGCACCCGCTGGAAGAACAGTCGCGGACCGGCCCCCTCCGGGTCGACCACTGCCGAGGCGTCGTTGTGCCGCTCCGGCGGAACGCCCATCGCGGTCAGCGCCTGCTCCCACGAGTCGAAGCCCTCCGGCGGGCCCTGGACCCGGTAGCCGAGGACCTCGGCCCAGAACGCCGCCAGCTTCGCCGGGTCGGCGCAGTCGATGGTGATTTGCACGTCGCGGGCCATCTCGGCTCACCTTCCGTCGGTCCCGCCGGCGAACCGGCGGCACGTGTGATCGGTCGCCGTCCAGCCTGCCGGAGCCAGCGGACAGCGACTGTCCTCAACACGGGACGGATCAGGTTCGGCGGCCGGTGGTGCGGCCCTTGAGCCGGCGACCCATCTCCCGGGCGATCTCCTTCTTCGCGTCCCGCTCGGCCAGCGCCTGACGCTTGTCGTACGACCGGCGGCCCCGGGCCAGGCCCAGCTCCACCTTGGCCCAGCCGTCGGCGAAGTACATCGACAGCGGCACCAACGTGACGCCGCCGTCGCGCAGCTTCTCCAGGATGCGGGCGATCTCCACCCGGTGCAGCAGCAGCTTGCGGGTGCGCCGGGGCGCGTGGTTGGTCCAGGTGCCGAAGCCGTACTCGGCGATGTGCAGGCCGTACAGCATGATCTCGCCGTCGCGCTCCTGGGCGAACGCGTCGACAAGCGACACCCGCCCCTCCCGCAGAGACTTGACCTCGGTGCCGGCCAGCACGATACCCGCCTCGTACGTCTTGAGGATGTCGTAGTCGTGCCGCGCCTTCTTGTTCGAGGCGATCAGCTTGCGCCCGTTCTCCCTGGCCACGCGAGCAGGGTACCCGCGGGCGGCGACTCCGGGCCGGTCGCCGGGCGGGTCGCGGCCACCCAGCCGGTGGTGATCAGCAGCAGCGCCGCGCAGTAGGTGGTCATCACCAGCAGGCCCCGCCCGGGCAGCTCGATCCCGGCCGCGCCCACGCCGATGAGCAGGTCGGAGACGAGGAAGAACGCGCCGCCGGCGGCGACAGGCGCGGACACCCCGGCCGCGGCGGCGGCCATCAGGCACAGCGCCAGGCTGTAGCCGAGCACCGGCAGCCGCAGCGGCCCGAGCATGCCCCACAGCAGCGCGTTCGCCCCGGCCCAGGCGAGCAGGTAGCCGGCCCACGCCACGACCGGCGCGCGCCGGTGCCGGACGAAGGCGGTGATGAACGCGATCTGGGTGACCAGGAAGAAGCCCATGCCGGCCAGGAACGCGGTGTCACCCTCCAGGAGCAGGGCGACGTCGCCCGCGGTGGCGGCGACCAGGCCGACCGCCACCGCGTCCACCCGGCGGCGGCGCGCCCAGAGGTACGCCAGCAGCACCGGCGCGAGCAGCGGCTTGGCCAGCCACTGGAGCACCGTCGAGTCGAGCGCGACCCCGACCAGTTCGACGGCGGCGACCAGCCCGAACAGGAGCAGCAACCAGGAGCGCCTCATCGGACCGGCTGCCAGCCCGGGCGGCCGAACAGGTAGCCGAGTCGGTGCCGCCAGCAGTCGGCCCGGCGTACGTCGGACCAGATCGCGGCGAACTCGTGGGTGGCCACCCGCAGCGGGTTGTAGGTGCCGATGTTCTTGGTGAGGCCGTAGCGCGCGGAGGCCCGCTCGGGCTCGAACGTGCCGAACAGCCGGTCCCAGATGATCAGGATGCCGCCGTAGTTGCGGTCCAGGTACTCGGTGTTGGAGCCGTGGTGCACCCGGTGGTGCGACGGCGTGTTGAAGATCCACTCGATCGGCCGGGGCAGCACCCTGATCCGTTCGGTGTGCAGGAAGAACTGGTAGAGCAGGCTGACCGACTGCTGCAGGAAGATCATCCACGGCGGGATGCCGAGCAGGGCCAGCGCGAGCCAGAACGGCAGCGAGGTCATCGGCGTCCAGCTCTGCCGCAACGCGGTCGAGAAGTTGTAGTAGACGCTGGAGTGGTGGACCACGTGGCTGGCCCAGAGCACGCGCACCTCGTGGTGCGAGCGGTGGAACCAGTAGTAGGCCAGGTCGTCGGCGAAGAACAGGATCACCCAGGTCCACCAGTCGCCGGGGGACAACTGCACCGGCGCCACGGTCCACAGCGCCGCGAACAGGCCGACGGTGAGCAGCTTCCACGGGAAGCCGATGATCTGGCTGCCCAGCCCCATGGACAGGCTGGTGGTGGTGTCGCGCAGCTCGTAGCCGCGCTCGTCGTCGTCGGGCAGGAAGCGGTAGGAGACCGCCTCGATCACGATCAGGAGCAGGAACGCCGGGACGGCGTACAGCACGGCGGGGATCATGCGCGCGCTTCCCTTCCGGGGGTGGTGGTGGGGGTGGGGGTGACCGGCGCGGTCAGCAGCTCCCGGGCGTGCCGGGCGGCCGCCGCGCCCTGACCGGAGGCGATCGAGGTGGCGAGACGGCGGTGCCCGGCGACGTCGAGCAGTTCGGCCGCGCGGGCGTCCGGGGGGACGTCACCGACCGCGAACGTGCCGGCCACCAGGCTGTTGAAGGCGAGCTGGTAGGCGGTGTTGCCGCTGCCGCGTACGACCAGCCGCCAGATGGCGATGTTCGCCTCGTTCATCAGGTCCAGGTCGGGGGCCAGGTCGCCGTACTCCTCGGCGGCCCGGACCACGGCGGCGACGACGGCCGCGTCGCCGCGCTCGGCGCACAGCCGGGCCGCGTCGATACCGACGCACGCCCGCATCTCCAGCATGTCGCGCACCAGCGTCTCGACCGGGAGTACGTCACCGGAGCGTGCCAGTGACAGCGCCAGGTCCAGCCCGGCGTGCACCCGCCAGTCCAGCACCCGGGTCGCGCCGCCCTGGCTGACCCGGACCAGGCCGAGCTGCTGCAGGCGGCGCAGCGCCTCCCGGACCGCGTGCCGGTTGACCGCGAACGCGCCGGCCAGCTCGCGCTCGCCGGGCAGCGTCTCGTCCGGCGCGTACCGGCCGGAGACGATCGCGTCGCGCAGCCGGCCGAAGACGTGGTCGGAGACCGAGACGCGGGGCGCGGGATCGAAGGTCATGCGCAGCAGTGTGGCCCCGTGCACATCAACCCGTCAACTGGTTGTACCAGTCGATTTCCGGGGCGGCCGGTGCGTGCCGCAGCGGTCACCCCTCGTATCCTTTCCGCCGTAGGAGCCGCCAGAGGGAAGGAGCCGGTGTGAGCGACGGGGTCGAGACGTTGGAGTTCCAGGCCGAGGCCCGTCAGCTGTTGCAGCTGATGGTGCACTCGATCTACTCGAACAAGGACGTCTTCCTGCGCGAACTGATCTCGAACGCGTCCGACGCGCTGGACAAGCTGCGGCTGGAGTCGCTCGTCGACAAGGACCTGCCGGCCGACACCTCCGACCTGCACATCGAGATCGAGGCCGACAAGGACGCCCGTACGCTCACCGTGCGGGACAACGGCATCGGCATGACCCGTGACGAGGTGGTCCGCCTGATCGGCACCATCGCCAAGTCCGGCACCGCCGAACTGCTGCGCAAGCTGCGCGAGTCCTCCGACGCCGCCGCGTCCCAGGAGCTGATCGGCCAGTTCGGCGTCGGTTTCTACGCCACGTTCATGGTCGCCGACAAGGTGACGCTGCTGACCCGCCGCGCCGGACAGTCCGGCGGCACCCGCTGGGAGTCCACCGGCGAGGGCACGTACTCGATCGAGGAGGTCGAGGACGCACCCCAGGGCACCTCGGTCACGCTGCACCTCAAGCCCGTCGACACCGAGGACAACCTGCACGACTACACCGCCGAGTGGACGATCCGGGAGATCGTCAAGCGCTACTCCGACTTCATCTCGTGGCCGATCCGGATGACGGTCGACAAGCCCGGCGAGGACGGTGCCACCACCCGCGAGGAGCAGACGCTCAACTCGATGAAGGCGCTCTGGGCGCGCTCGCGGGACGAGGTCGACGAGGCCGAGTACAAGGAGTTCTACCGGCACGTCGCGCACGACTGGGCCGACCCCCTCGAAACCATCCACATGCGCGGCGAGGGCACCTTCGAGTACGAGGCGCTGCTGTTCCTGCCGTCGCACGCCCCGCTGGACCTGTTCTCCCCGCAGGGCCGCCGCGGCGTGCAGCTCTACGTCAAGCGCGTGTTCATCATGGACGACTGCGACGCGCTGATGCCCAACTACCTGCGCTTCGTCAAGGGCGTGGTGGACGCGCACGACCTGTCGCTGAACATCTCCCGGGAGATCCTCCAGCAGGACCGGCAGATCCGCGCGGTACGCCGCCGGCTGGTCAAGAAGGTCCTCGCCACGCTCAAGGACATGTCCGCCGAGTCGTACCGCACCTTCTGGACCGAGTTCGGCGCGGTGGTCAAGGAGGGTCTGCTGGAGGACGCGGACAACACCGAGACACTGCTGGAACTGGTCCGCGCCGCCAGCACCCACGACCCGGCCGAGCCCACCACGCTGCGGGCGTACGTGGAGCGGATGAAGGACGGGCAGAGCGAGATCTACTACGCCACCGGCGAGAACCGGGCCACCATCGAGAACTCGCCGCACCTGGAGGCGTTCCGCGCCAAGGGCTACGAGGTGCTGATCCTCACCGACCCGGTGGACGAGGTGTGGGTCGAGCGCGTCGGCGCGTACGACGGCAAGACGCTGCGCTCGGTCGCCAAGGGCCAGGTGGACCTGGAGACCGAGGAGGAGAAGGAGAAGGCCGAGGCCGAACGGCAGGAGTACGCCGACCTGCTCACGTTCCTCGGCGGCGCGCTCGCCGACAGCGTCAAGGAGGTTCGCCTGTCCACCCGGCTGACCACCTCGCCGGCCTGCGTGGTGGGCGACGCGCACGACATGACGCCGACGCTGGAGAAGATGTACCGGGCGATGGGCCAGGAAGTGCCCCAGGTCAAGCGGATCCTGGAGCTGAACCCGGCCCACCCGCTGGTCACCGGGCTGCGCAAGGCGCACGGTGAGGGCGGCGACACGGCCGCGCTGACCGAGACCGCCGAGCTGCTGTACGGCATGGCGTTGCTGGCCGAGGGCGGCGAGCTGGCCGACCCGGCCCGGTTCACCCGCATCCTGGCCGACCGCCTGGCCCGCGGCCTGTAGCCCGACCCGACCCGGCCCGCTTGATCGACTCCACTACGCCGAGGTGGCGGTATCTGGGTGCCCCCGATGCCTCCACCTCGGCGAGCTGGTGTCGATCAAGCGCCGGGAAGTCGATCCGGGTGGTTGTCGGGTCAGTCCTTCGCCGGGCTCGTGCGGGCGGCTGGCTGCCGCTTGATCGACTCCAGCTCGCCGAAGTGGTGGTATCAGGCGGGCTCTGACCCCGCCACTTCGCCGAGCTGGTGTTGATCACCTGGGGCGTCCCGGAATGAGGAAGATCGATCCCAGCTGGAGGGACGCTCGGGGCTCTAGATGAGTGAGGGCTCTGGCGGAGATGGTCTTGCGGGCCCGCGTCGGCGGGGCGGCCCTAATGCGCAGGTGTCGAGCGGGTGGATCTGACGGAGCGCCGCTTGGCGAGCGTCGGCTGATGTCGGGCTCTTGTCGAAGGCTGTTGATCGGCTGTGTCCGGGCGGTTGTCGTGGCTTGTGCTTGATCGACACCATTGCGCCGAAGTGGCGGCATCGGACGGGTTCTGACCCCGCCACCTCGGCGAGACGGGTCTGTTCAGGGGAGCGCGGGGTAGAGCGCGGCCACCCCACCGGACAGCCCCGCCTGGACCCGGCGGGCGACGTCGTCGGCCAGGATCTCGTAGCTGCCGGACTCGATGCCGTCGGCAGCGAGCCGGGCGACGTCGGCCGGGTGGGCCTTCGGGCCGGGCACGGCGGCGGCCATCTCGGTGTCCATGTAGCCCACGTGCAGCCCGGCGACCCGGACGCCCCGGCCGGCTAGTTCCAGGCGCAGCGCGTTCGTCATCGACCACTCGGCGGCCTTGGCCGCGCCGTACGCGCCGACGCCGGGGATCGTGAACCAGGACAGCGCCGACAGCACGTTCAGGATCGTGCCGCCGCCGTTCGCCGCGATCCGGGGCGCGAACGCGCGTACCACCGACAGCGTGCCGAGGTAGTGCGTCTCCAGCTCCAGCCGGATCTGCGCGAGGTCACCGTCGAGCAGGTCGGCGCCGGTGCTCACGCCGGCGTTGTTCACGAGCAGCGTCACGTCACCGGCCCGCTCCGCGGCGGCGGCCACCGAGGCGGGGTCGGTGATGTCGAGGCGTACCGGGGTGACGCCGGGCAGGTCGACGGTGTCCGGGTTGCGGGCGCCGGCCCAGACGGTGGCGCCGCGCGCGACGAGTTCGGCGGCCAGGTGCCGGCCGAAGCCGCGGTTGGCGCCGGTGACCAGGGCGGTGCTTCCAGCGATCTTCATGTCTCGCTCCGAGGGGTGGGAAAGGAAGGTGGGTCAGGCGGACAGCAGGCCCGGCCCGGGCAGGACGGCCAGCTCGCCGGGCGGTACGTCGTGTCCGGCGTCGCAGCGCAGCCGGGCGTGCACGGCCGCGCCGCACTCGTCGTGGGTCAGCCGGACGGCCGGGCCGGCCTCGTCGGCGGCGTACGTGTCGCCCCACTGCCGCAGCGCGACCAGCACCGGGATCAGGTCGCTGCCCTTGGCGGTGAGCACGTACTCGTCGCGGGTGCGCTGCCCGGGCTCGCGGTAGGGGCGCCGGTCGAGCAGCCCGTCGGCGACGAGCTGCTTGAGGCGTGCGGCGGCGACGGGCTCGCTGACGCCGACCCGCCGCGCGAAGTCGTCGAAGCGGCGGGTGCCGAACGACGCCTCGCGCAGCAGGAGCAGCGTGGTGCGGTTGCCGACCACCTCCAGCGCCCGGGCGATCGAGCAGTTGGCGGTGGACCAGGAGTCACGCTGCGCAAGGAGGTCCGTCATGGCTTCGACGGTACCCCCTGACTTAGGAAATCAAAAGTCAGCTACCTCACAGCTGGCCGGGGAAGAAGCCGTGCCGGGCCAGCGGCTCGACGATCTGGTGCTCCTCGTACGACAGGTGCGACAGCAGCGTGTCGGTGAGCAGGTCCACCGCCTCCTGGAGCTGCGTGAAGTCGCCGGGCCGGTGGACCAGTTCCACGAGCGCCCGGTCGACGCCCTCCACCACCCCGTGGATCACCACGTGTTCCTCCTCGAGGCGGTCGAGCACGGCCGCCAGCCCGGCCTCGGAGCGGCGCAGGTGCGGGAAGATCGAGGCGTCCTCCAGCCCGTGGTGCTGGGTGACCATGGTGCAGTAGGCCGCGCAGTACGCCCCGAGCGTCCAGTTGTTCTGCCGCATGGTCATCTCGTTGAGCGCCGCCCGCGCCCGGCCCGGCGAGACGGCGCCCCGCTTGACCTGTTCCAGCAGGTCGCGCACCTGGGCCAGCTCCTGGCGCAGGTGGTCGTGCACGTCCACCAGGTGCTGCCCGGCGGCCTGCCCCCGGGGTGGGTAGACCTGGCCGGCCGGAGGCGGCGGGGCGGTCGGCCGGGTCGACTCGTCCCAGGGGCGGCGCGCGCTCAGACGTACCCCCGGGTCCGGGGTGGGGGTGACCGCCAGCGTGGCCGCGCCGCCGGTGGCGGCCGTGTCGTCGGCGACCGCGCGGGCCCCGCTGCCGGGTGCGGTGCGCTCGGCGGCGACGAGTTCGCGGACCGCCGGCGCGACCTCCTGGGCGAAGATCTGGATCGCGCGCGGCTCGTCGCTGCCGAGGATGAACGTGGTGATGCCGTGCTCCAGCGTGAGCCCGGCCAGCTCCTCCACCCACTGCTCCGGCGGCCCGGCCAGGAAGCCGGCCGACGAGCGCGCGAACGTGCCGGTCACGTTGAGCATGCGGCGGATCTCGGCCGGGTCGCGCCCGGCGGCCTGCGCGCCCTCGTCCACGAGCGCGTTCAGGGCGGGCAGCTCGTCGGGGCCCTTGGGCAGGTAGGACAGGGAGGGCAGCCAGCCGTCCGCGGCGCGGCCGACCAGGCGCAGCATGCGCGGCTTGTACGCGCCGACCCAGATGCCCACCCGATGCGCGGGCGCCGGACCGCGCTTGGCGCCGACCACCCGGTAGTGCTCGCCGTCGACGCGGATCATGCCGCGGCGGTCGGTGTCCCAGACCTCGCGGATCACCCGGATCGCCTCGTCCAGGGCCTCGACCGCCGCGCCGGGGGACAGGCGCCGCCCGCCCGTCGCCTCGATCGCGTCCCAGAACGCACCCGCGCCGAGTCCCATCTCGACCCGGCCGCCGGTGAGCAGGTCCAGGCTGGCCACGCTGCGGGCCAGCACCACCGGCTGGCGCAGCGGCAGGTTGAGCACGTTGCCGGCCAGGCGGATGCGCTCGGTGACGGCGGCCACGTAGGACATCAGCGTCCAGGTGTCCAGGAACCCCGGCTGGTACGGGTGGTCCTGGAACGTGACCAGGTCCAGCCCGACCTGTTCGCAGAGCGTGGCCAGCGCCACCACCTGGTCGGGCTGCCCGGCGGCGGGCGTGATGAAGCCGCCGAAGGTGAGCTCGTGTCCGTGATCGGTCATCCGTCCCGCCCCTCCCGTGATCTTGCTCGGCCCTGCCACGGTAGCTCCACAGGTGGTAGCCCGGCCGGGTGAACACCATCACAAGAAGTGGACGATCGTCGCAAACCGTCCTTAGCGTCGGTTTCGTTCGCATTCGCGGGCACCGCGGGCCGGAAACGCCAAATCCCGCCGCCGGCCCCGGTAACCGAACCTCGTGCGGGAGCGGGGGAACCACACGTTCCACGGTGCATCGTCACCTCGGGGTGAAGCCGCCACCGGCGGCCGGGCTCCTCGGCCCGAACCCGACAGCTCACCTCGTCGGCGTGGAGGAATCCACATGGCAACTGCATACTCGGCCCGAAGCCGCCGTACCGCTCTCGGAGCGGTCCTGGCCGGCGCCGCCGTCGGCGCCGCGAGCCTGTTCGGCCCGGCCACACCGGCCAGCGCGGGCGTCAACTGGGACGCGGTCGCGCGCTGCGAGTCCGGCGGCAACTGGAAGATCAACACCGGCAACGGCTACTACGGCGGGCTCCAGTTCTCCCGCGCCACCTGGAACGGCTACGGCGGCCAGAAGTACGCCGCCCGCGCCGACCTGGCCAGCCGGTCCGAGCAGATCGCCGTCGCGGAGAAGGTGTTGCGCGGCCAGGGCATCGGCGCGTGGCCGGTCTGCGGCAAGAAGGGCGGCTCGGCGAACGCCGCGGCGACCCGGTCCGAGCGGGCGGCCCCGAAGAAGGCCACCTCGAAGAAGTCCGCCCCGAAGCGGGCCGCCACGCGCAAGGCCGCGCCGGAGCGGGCCGCGACGACGTCAGCGCCGCAGCCGTCGGCCGGGACGTACGTGGTCCGGCGCCGGGACACGCTGTCGGAGATCGCCGTGGCGCAGCGCGTCGACGGTGGCTGGCGCGCCCTGCACGAGCGCAACCGGGCAGTGGTCGGCGACGACCCCGGCCTGATCTTCCCCGGTCAGCGGCTGCGTCTGCGCTGATCTGGTCCGGACGCCCGGCCGGTTCGACCCGGCCGGGCGTCCGGCCGCCCGCGACACGCCGCGCCGCCGGTGTCCGGCCTGCTCGCGGCGCCGGACGCCACCCGTGACGGCCGCTGACCGCGATTCGTCGGAGCCGGTTGCTAGGGTCACGATGATCGGCTCAGACGTGAAGAAAGCGCGGAAATGACCAACGATCCGTTCTCGGCGGCCGCGAGCATCGACGAACTGCTGACCCGCACGCAGCAGGCGCTCACCGCGATGCGCTCCCGGGCCTCGGAGCACGCCGACGGCGAGCCGGGCGACCTGCTGCGCGCCGAGGGCACCGCAGCCGACGGCCGGGTCCGCGCGGTCGCCGTTCAGGGTGGCCGGCTGGATTCCGTGACGATCGACCCGGACTTGGCCGGCGAGCCCCTCGACGTCCTCTGCGGACATGTCACCGCCGCCGCCAACGCCGCGCTGTCCGAGCTGGACGCCCGGGTCAGCGCGTCGGCGCGGGCCGACGCCGACGCGCTCGCCGCCCGGCTCGGCAGCATGGGTGACCAGGCCGAGCTGTTCGGTCGCGCGATGCACGAGGCGGCCGCGCGGATCCACCGCGACCGCGGCACGGCGTCCCAGGCCGGGCGTCCGGCCTGACCCGACCGCACACGGCCCGGCACGACGCGGCGCCGCCCCGGCACGCGGCGGCGGCCACGCGCGACGCGGCACCGCCCGGCACGACGATGCGGCCGGCCGCCGGGAGGACGACGACCGGCCGCGCTACGCCACGGTCAGCTCAGGGTGACCGCGGTGTCGTCGACGACGAAGGACGTCTGCAGTGAGCTGTCCTCCACGCCGCTGAACGAGATGGTCGCCGTGGTGCCTGCGAGCGACGAGATGTCGAAGGACCGCTGCACGTAGCCGGTGGCCTTGTTCAGGTTGGAGTAGGTGGCCAGCGTGGTGCTGCCGGCCTTGACGGTGAGCTTGTCGTACGCGGTGCCGGTGGTCGTCTCCGCGCTGTCGATGTGCAGCCAGAAGCTGAACGTCGCGCGGCATCCGGCCGGGATCGTCACCGACTGACTGAGCGTGTCGGTGTGCGACGAGCCGTACCCGTCCAGCCACGCCTTGTACGAGCCGCCGTGCGCGGCCTGGCCGCTGTCGGTGGTGATGACGCCGGACGAGGCGGTCCAGCTCACGTTGCCCGACTCGAAGCCGGGGTTGGCGAGCTTGTTGCCGGAGCAGCCGCCCGACGGCGGGGTGGTGGTGGCGGTCGGCGTGGGCGTCGGGGTGCCGCCGGCGCAGGTCGGCTCACCCGACTGGGCCGGCACGCTGACCGCCGCCCAGGCCGCCTTGACCGCGTTGAACTCGGTGCAGCTGCTCGGGTAGAGGTTCTTCGCCGCCTGCAACGTCCAGACGCGGTACTTCAGGTAGGACGAGGACGACGTCTTCAGCAGCATGGCGTTGTACATGATCTTGATGGCCTTCTGGATGCCCAGGCCGCTCACGCTGCTGCTGTTGCAGGTCGAGCTGGACGGCTGCCCGTTGGTCGGGCTGCTGCCGTTGGCCAGCAGGTAGAACCAGTGGTTGCCGGGCCCGGCCGCGGCGTGCACCTCGGTCGACGGGATGCTGCTCGAGTAGCAGTTCGGGTCGCCGAGCGCCGACGGGTTGTACATGTTGCGGATCGGGCCGGAGCCGACCAGGTTGATCTTTTCGCCGACCAGGAAGTCCGGCGCGTCGTAGCTGGACGGCTCGTTGGCGAACCACTCGGTGGCCGCGCCGAACGTGTCCGCCACGAACTCCTGCGTGCCGCCGCCGGAGATGCCGCCGGGGGTGTTGTCGTCGATGCCGTGGCCGATCTCGTGCGCCACCACGTCCAGCGAGCCGATCCACTGGCCGGCGGTGTTCTTGCCGATCTGCACCTGGCTGCCGTCGTAGTAGGCGTTCTGGTCGTTGAGGCCCACCCGGATCGGCCAGTAGCCGCCGTTGCCGTTGGCGCCGTTGCGGCCCAGCCACTGGGCGAGCATCTTGTGCTCGGTCTGCGCGGAGAACAGCGCGTCCACGCAGCCGGTCTCCTTGTTCGTGGCGGTGCCGTTGCCCCACACGTCGTCGGAGCCGCTGAACGTGGTGTTGTTCGCCGCGTCCTGGCAGCTCAGGTTCGTGACGGTCGGGTCCTTCATGGTGTACGTGGAGCCCGACTGGGTGGTGTTGAGCGTGAGCGGGCTGGGCCCGTTCCAGGCGCCGGTGCCGGTGCCGCGTACCACGTGCTCCTGCTTGCGCAGGACCGCGCCGGTACGGGCGTCGACGTCGACGGTGAGCCGGCTCGGGCCGTCCGCGCTGGTGCCACGTACCGTGGTCTCCCAGGCGAGCGCCGGTGCGGCGCCGAGCGTGTAGACGACGAGCGTGGTGCCCTCGACGGCGCTGACGGTCTTGAGCTGGGCGCGCGCCGTGGCCGCGGCGGCGGCCTGGGTCAGCGCGGGCGTGGTGGCGAGGGCGCCGATCGGCCGCTGCTGGGCGACCGAGGCGTACTTGAGGTTGCCGGCGGAGTCGGTGGCCAGCACGAAGTCGCCGCCGACCACGGGCAGGCCCTTGTAGGTGCGCTCGTACGGCACGTACTGGGTGCCCTCGGAGGAGATGACCGGCTTCTGGACGAACGCGTCGTCGGAACCGGCCTGGAGGTAGGCGGGGCGGTTCGCGACCAGCGCGCGGGTCGAGTCGGCGGCGGCCGCTCGGGCCTGGGCCGGGTTGGGGGCGGCGGGCCCGGGTGGCGCAGCCTGCACGGCCGCGGCGGTGCCGGCGGCGATGACGCCGGCCGCCGCCGCGCCGGTGAGCGCGGCGAGGCGAGGTGAGAGTTTCACGGAGGTTTGCTCCTGTTCTACAGGCGCGCCGCACGAGCCCGGTGGGGACGGGCGGCGCGGTGGTGCGAGGCAGGGTGACGGCCGGTCACCGGAGCTGCCGGCGTGGCTCCGGGTCGACAGATCGACCGTCGCGATTCGCCGGGGGTCGGCGGTTCGCTGGTGCACAATCACACGCCGCGCGAGCCGTGAGCAATGGGTGACCTGGGCAACGGCTGGCAGTCGGGCGTGTCGCCGCGCGTGTCGTCCCAGGCAACCATGATCTTCAATAGGCCCTGATCAGGGCGAACATCGCCGACAGTGGATGGGGGCCCGTGCAAATTGCGGACGTTGCCTATGTGCGCGAATGGCGCACATAGACGCGAGGACGCCGCCGCACGCGGGCCGCCACCGCGCGGCCGGGTGCGTCAGCGCGGGCCGCGGGTCCGCGTCGGCGTGATCGTGGGCGGCGGTGGCAGCGTGGGCGTCAGCGTGGGCCGCGACGTCGGCCGCCCGGTCGGCTCCGGGCTCGGGCTGGGGCTCGACGGGGTCGGGCTCGGGCTCGGGGAGTCCGACGGTGTGGGCGCGGCGGTGGACGGCGGCGGTGCCGACGCGGTCGGCTCCGGGGTGTCGCCGGGAAACTTCGGCTCACCGAAGCGGTACTTGCCCGGGTCGAGCTTCATCGCCTCGGTGGCCTTTGTCATGAACTGCCGCCAGATCGGCGCGGCGCCGGTCGAGCCGTACACGTCGTAGCTGCCGTCGCTGGTCCGCAGCGGCTTGCCGTCGGTGGTGCCCAGCCACACGGCCGAGGCCAGCGCGCCGGTCCAGCCCACCATCCAGGTGTGCACGTTCTGCGTGGTGCTCTTCCCGGCCTGCCAGGTGCCGGTCTTGCCGGCGGAGTCCCAGCCGTTGTCCAGCTTGGCCGCCCGGACCCGGCGCAGCGTCCAGTCCAGCTGGTCGACGGCCTCCCGGTCCAGCCCGAGGTCGGTGGTGCGCAACTGCTCGGTCCACACCTCCTCGTCGTCCTTGCTCACCGACCGGACGAAGTGGGCGTCGGCGCGCTTGCCGCCGGCCGCGAACGTGGCCATCCCGTTCGCGTGGTCCTGCACGGTGATGCCGTACTGCCCGATGCCGACCTCGGTGGAGAACCGCTTCGCCACCTCGTCGGCGGGGTCGCTGCGCAGGTCGACGCGCTGCGGCCGCGGGTTGCCCCGGACCGTCTCCCACATCGACTCCACGCCCGCCTGCCGGGCCATCTCGATCACCTTGTCCGTGCCGAGCCGCTCGGTCAGCTCGAAGTAGGTCACGTTGAGCGAGGCGACGGTGGCCTCCCAGAGCGCGCAGTCCGGCTGGCAGGGCGCCCGCTCGGCGTTGCGGATCGGCCCGGCCGCGCTGCCCTTGGTGCGCCCCGAGGCGGGGAACTCCTTGGTGTCCGGCGAGTCGAACCGCTCCTTCACCGAGATCCCGTCGCGCACGGCGGCGGCCAGGTCGTACACCTTGAACGACGACCCCGGCGGATGCTGGCCGAAGCCGCGGGCCTGGCCGTCCTCGTCGGAGTACCAGCCCGCGTAGTCCGCGCCCGAGCCCTTGTCGCCACCGTAGTAGCCGAGCACCCGGCCGGAGCCCGGCTCCACCGCCACCAGCGCCGCCTGCCAGTTCCGCGGCTGCCCGCGCACCGCTCGCGGGGCGGTGTCCCGGCGGATGTCCGCCGCCGCCTCGGCCGCGTCCTGCACGCGCTTGTCGATGGTGGTGACGATGCGGTAGCCGCCGTCCCGGATCACCTCGTCCGGCTTGCCGCGGAACGGCTCGGTCCCGCGCAGCTCGGCCAGCACGTGGTTGACCACCAGGCCGGTCGGCCGGTCCAGGTCGGACCGGCCCGCGTCCTTGTCGATCGGCCGGACCGTGTCCGGGTACGCGAGGTCCGCCGCCTGCTGCGACGTCAGGTAGCCGAGCTTGACCATGCCGTCGCGGATGTAGTTCCACCTGTCGATCGAGTTCTGCTTGGCCAGCGCGTTGCGGCGCGGGTCGTAGCCGGGCGTGCCCTCGGGGTCGGCCGGATCCGCCTCCGGCTGCTTCACCATGGCGCAGAGCACCATCGCCTCGGCCTGGGTGAGCTGCCGCTCGGGTGGGGCGTCCCGGCGGACCGTCTTGCCGAAGTACGTCTGCGCGGCCGCCTCGATCCCGTACGCTCCCCGGCCGAACGGCACGGTGTTCAGGTAGAAGCCGAGGATCTCCTCCTTGGTGTACGCGTCGTCGAGCTTCCACGCGATGACCGCCTCGCGCAGCTTGCGGGAGTAGGTGACGCCGCGCAGGTCGGCGGCGATGCGCGCGTACTGCTGGGTGAGCGTGGAGGCGCCCTGCCGCTGCCCGCCGCTCACGTTGGCCCAGGCGGCGCGCAGCACGCCCTTGAAGTCGATGCCGCGGTTGGTCCAGAAGGTCCGGTCCTCGGCCGCCACGATCGCCTGCTTGGCCGAGTCGTTCATCTGGTCGTACGGCACGATGGTGCGGTTCTGCGCGCCCAGCTTCGCCATCGGCGTGCGCCCGTCGGCGTAGAAGACGGTTGTCGACTCGGGCAGCTTCAGGTCGCTGGGCGTGGGCACGCTGTCGAAGTAGTAGCCGCCCGCGACCAGGCCGCACCCGGCCAGCAGCACGCAGACCGCGAGGACGACCGGCAGGCGCCGCCGCTTGCGCTTCGGGCTCGCGGTCGTGGCGCCGGCCGGCCCCGGGGTCTCTCCCGTTCCTCGCACCGTTACCTCCGGTCGCTCGGCGAAGTCGTGCCCGGCTCGCAGGCTAACCGAGGTAGGGCGCCCGCACCGGCCGACGACGTCGGGGCAACGGATCAACCTCCGGCTCGCCGAGGCCGAGCACAGCGACGTCTGCGTGAAGGCGGCGGGCGGGAGCCGGGGCGGCTGGGTGGCCGCCCCGGCCCGGTCAACCGGTCAGCGCGCCGCCCGGTCGGCGGCCCGGCCGTCGCGGTCCGGGCGGCCGAAGCCGCGGTGACGCACCGGCCAGCGGTCGTTGCCGCCCGCACGGAACGGCGTCGACCGCCACAGCGCCCGCAGCTCGGTGCCGTCCGGGGCCGCGAAGGCCTCCCGTGCGGTGTAGCCGAGCCGCCGCAGCAACTCCTCCTGCTCCCCGGCGCACGGGTGCGCGTAGGTGGGCAGGCTGAGGGTGTCCATCCGGCGCTGCGCCCCGGCGAGCGCCTCCGCCGCCCCGCCCCGGGGAGCGGCCAGCAGCGCCAGGTTGTTGTGCGGCTCGACCGGACGCCGGGCGGCGAGCGCGTCACCGAGGCGGCGGAACCGCTCCTCGTCCGGGCCGGCGGCGGCGGCGAGACGATCGGCGTACCGGTGGGGCGTCGGGATCGGCCGGTAGCGGTGGAACCACACGGTGGCGGCGCTGCCGTCGGGCAGCAGGAACGCGTCGCCGAACAGCAGCGCGTGTTCGGTCCAGATCCGCGCCACGGCGGCGAGGACCGGCAAACGGCGCGGCGCGTCGGGGACGAGCCAGGCCGCCAGGGCGGTGGGCATCAGGGCCTCGGCGACGAGATCGGCGATGCGGCCGATGTCGCACCACCGGGCGCGGGCGACGGGCAGGGCTGTGCTCATGAACGAACTCCTGTTTCACAGGCGTGATCGGGTCTGGTGCGGGCGCCGGACGACGGCGCCGCCGCGCAGGCGCGGCAGTCGGGCGGGACACGCCCGTGCTCCGGATCGCATGTGGTCCTGTGAAGTCCGCTCAGGCGGGTCTGGTGCCGGGCCGTGACGTGCGGGAGGCCGGCAGGCGTTCGTGCGACGGGCGCCCGTACTGGTGGGCGAGCGTCGGCAGCCCCCAGCGGCACGCGTCCGCGTCGGCCGCCTCGCTGTGCACCGCGCCGCCGGCATGGCTGGCGCCGTCGTACGGCTGCGGCGCGACGGGGGTCGGGGCGAAGTCGGCCGCCGTGCGGACAGCCTGTGTCGCGCTGCGCGCGGCGGCGCCCCGTTGTTCGACGGCGAAGGCACGCGCCACCGGGCCGGCGGCGACCGTAACGCTGTCGCCCGCGCGGGCCGGCGCAGCCGGGCGGGCCTTCACGGCCGGATCAGCGGTGCCGGCCGGATCAGCCGGACCAGCCGGATCAGCCGGGTCGGCGGGGGCTGTCGGGTCACCGGGGTCGGTCGGGTCAGCGGGGTCGGCCGGGTCCGGCTGCGACGCCGCCGGTGGGTCGAGCAGATCGGTCACCGGGCTGAGCGGGTCGAGCACCGGGTCCAGCGGCGCGACCACCGGTTCCAGGCCCCGCCAGACCGGACCGAGAATCGGGCTCAGCGGCTCCACGACCGGGGACAGCACGTCCGCGACCGGTTCGAGCACGCCCTCCGTGACCGGGCCGGTGAGCGGGCGCAGGGCCTCCGCGACGGGCGTGAGCAGGTGATCGCGTACCGGGTCGGTGGCCGGGCGCAGGCCCTCGGTGACCGGGGTCAGCACGTGGTCGCGGACCGGCGTCACCACCGCCTCGACGACGCGGCCGGTGACCGGCGTCGTGGCGGCCGGGGCCGCCTCCGGGGCCGCCTCCGGGGGCGTCGCCACGGCCTTTCCGGGCGTGGCCGTGCCGGACGTGGGCGTGCCGGGCGCGTCAGCGCTCGGCGCGGTGGCGTCGGCGGCGGGAGCTGTCGTGCCGGATGCCGGCGCGGCGGCGGGTGTGGACTCGACACCGACGGCCCCGGACGCGGGCAGGCCGAGAACCGCGCCGAGTGTGTGGGTCAGAGTCTCCACGGTGGCCGTGAGCGGCGGACGGTCGGCGGCGTGGGCGGCCGAGCCGGCCGCCACCTCGTGCGCGCCCCAGACGGCTGCCACGCCGCCGAGCAGCAAACCGAGGCGCAGCGTGTAGTACGCCACCCACCCGATCCGTCGCGTCATCGCACACCCTCCGGATCCGCGCCCGGCGGCGCGGATCATCGTCCGCACTGTACCGAACGTGGCCGTCCGGGCACAGTACGCCGCGAATCGGTTTCGGGCGCGTCGCGCCGGGCGCAGGCGTGGGACGCGCGCGCTCCGGGTACAGCGGAACCATGAACACGAGCACGGCCGAGCGCCCGGCCACCGCCCCCGCCGCGCCCCCGGCCGGTGTGGTCGCCGTCGTCGCCCATCGGAAGAAGACGTTCGGGGGAGGGCTCGACGAGCTGCGCTCCCGGCTCGTCGCCGCCGGGGTCGGGCGGCTGCTCTGGTACGAGGTGCCGAAGAGCCGCAAGGCGCCCAAGCGGGTCCGCGCGGCGCTGGACTCCGGCGCCGAGCTGGTGCTGGTGTGGGGCGGCGACGGCATGGTGCAGCGGTGCGCCGACGCGCTCGCGGGCAGCGGCGTGCCGATGGGCATCCTGCCGGCCGGCACGGCCAACCTGTTCGCGGTGAACCTGGGCATCCCGGTCGACCTGCCCGAGGCGGTACGCATCGCGCTGCACGGCCGCCGCCGCGAGCTGGACCTGGGCCGGATCAACGGCGAGCACTTCGCGGTGATGGCCGGCGCCGGGTTCGACGGCGACCTGATCCGGGACGCCGACCGGCAGCTCAAGGGCCGGTTCGGCCGGATCGCGTACGTCTGGACCGGGCTGCGGCACGTGCGCGGCGAGTGCGTACGGACCCGGATCCGGGTCGACGGCGCGGACTGGTTCGACGACGAGGCGAGCTGCGTGCTGTTCGGCAACGTCGGCACCATCACCGGCGGCATCCCGGCCTTCGACGACGCCCGTCCGGACGACGGGGCGCTGGAGGTCGGCGTGTCCACCGCCAGCGGCGCGGTGGACTGGGCGCGCACGCTGGGCCGGATGGCCGCCGGGCGCTCCGAGGAGTCGCCGTTCGTGCGGATCACCCGCGGTCGCAAGATCACGGTGCGGTTCGACGCGCCGAAGACGTACGAGCTGGACGGCGGCGCGCGGGGCAAGGCGAAACGGCTCAAGGTGAAGGTGGTCCCGGGCGCGCTGACGGTGTGCTGCCCCGACCCGCCGGACTGACCGCGTTCTGGCCGGGGCAGGATGCCGGCATGCGCGACGACATCCGCGACTACCTGGCCGAACTGGTCCGCCGCTCCCGGGACGTGCTCGGTGACGACCTCGTCGGCGCGTACGCCGCCGGGTCGGTCGGGCTGGGCGCGTACCAGCCGGGGCGCAGCGACGTGGACGTGGCGCTGCTGGTCGCCGGACCCCAGCCGGAGGCGGCCAAGCGGATACTCGTGGAGCGGCTGCGGCACGAGTCGCTGCCCTGCCCGGCGCGCGGCCTGGAACTCGTGGTCTACCGCCGCTACGTGGCCGCCTCCGGCGCCCCGGAGCCCGGCTTCGAGGTCGAGCTGAACACCGGCGCGACAATGCCGTTCCGCGCCACCTACGACCCGGCCGACCGGCCCGCCGCCGACGGGCGGTTCTGGTACGCGCTGGACCGCAGCATCCTGCGCCAGTCCGGCCTGACGCTGCTCGGCCCGCCCGCCGCCGACGTGTTCGCCGACCCGTCACCGCAGGCGCTGCGGGCGCTGCTGGCCGACGCGCTGCGCTGGTGGCTGGCGCTGCCCACCCCACCCGGCGACGCACCGGCTCCCGGCGCGGAGGACGCGGTGCTCGGCGCCTGCCGCGCGCTGGTGCGCCACCGCGACGGCGTCTGGCTGGGCAAGGTCGACGCCGGGCTGCGGGTTGCCGCCGACGACCCGGACGCCGCGCTGATCCGCGCCTCGATCGAGGCCCGCCGCGGCGGCACGCCGCCGTCCGGCCCGGCCGCCCGCGCGTTCCAGCGGCGGGTGCTGGACCGGATCACCGCGGACTGAACCGCGACTACTGTGAGCCGGGGAGGTGCGGTGATCATGACGGAGCTGAGCGCGTCCACGCGGGCCGGACTGGAGTCGGTGGTGCCCGGCGGCGTGGCGACCCGGGCCGCGGACCGGCTGCGGATGGCCCACGACGCCTCGCACTATCTGCTGCACCCCGGCGCGGTGATCACCCCGGCCGACGCCGGTCAAGTCGCCGCGCTGCTGGCGCACAGCCGCCGCACCGGCACCCCGCTGACGTTCCGCTCCGGCGGCACCAGCCTCAGCGGCCAGGCCGTCACCGACCGGCTGCTCGTCGACGTGCGACGGCACTTCCGCGACCTCACGGTGCTCGACGACGGGCGGCGGGTGCGGGTCCAACCGGGGGTGGTGCTGCGGCAGGTGAACGCGCGGCTCGCGCCGTACGGCCGCAAGCTCGGCCCCGACCCGGCCAGCGAGTCCGCGTGCACGGTCGGCGGCGTGGTCGCCAACAACTCCAGCGGCATGACCTGCGGAACCGAGTTCAACACGTACCGGACGCTGGAGTCGCTGGTCCTCGTGCTGCCCAGCGGCACCGTGCTGGACACCGGCGCCCCGGACGCAGACGCCCGGCTGCGCGCCGCCGAACCGGCGCTGCACGCCGGGCTGCTGCGGCTGCGCGACCGGGTACGCGGCAATCCCGACTCGGTGCGCCGCATCCGCGCCCAGTACGCCATGAAGAACACCATGGGGTACGGCGTGAACGCGTTCCTCGACCACGACGACCCGGCCGATCTGCTCACCCGGCTCGTGGTGGGCAGCGAGGGCACGCTCGCGTTCGTCGCGTCGGCGACGTTCCGCACCGTACCCGTGCACCGCCATGCCGCGACGGGCCTGCTGGTCTTCGAAACGCTGGGCGCGGCGATGGCCGCGATGCCGGCGCTGGTGGCCGCCGGGCCGGCGGCGGTCGAGCTGCTCGACGCCGTCGCCCTGCGGGTCGCCCAGCGGGACCCGAAGGCGGACGCCACGCTGCGTGGCCTGGCCGTGCGCGGGCACGCCGCGCTGCTCGCCGAGTGGCAGGAGTCCGACCCGGCGGCGCTCGCCGACCGGGTCGCCGACGCCGGACCGGTACTGGCCGGTCTGCCGCTGAGCGCACCGGCGCGGCTCAGCGGCGAACCGGCCGCCCGGGCCGCGCTGTGGCACATCCGCAAGGGCCTGTACGCGGCGGTGGCCGGCGCGCGCCCGTCCGGCACCACCGCGCTGCTGGAGGACATCGCCGTGCCGGTGGAGGCGCTCGCCGGCACCTGCGCGTCGCTGGCCGAGCTGTTCGAGCGGCACCGGTACGCCGACAGCGTCATCTTCGGCCACGCCAAGGACGGCAACCTGCACTTCATGCTCAACGAGCGCTTCGACGGCGGTGCGGCCCCGGCGCGCTACGCCGACTTCACCGAGGAGATGGTCGACCTGGTGCTCGGCCACGGCGGCACGCTCAAGGCCGAGCACGGCACCGGCCGGGTGATGGCCCCCTACGTGCGCCGCCAGTTCGGCGACGAGCTGTACGAGGTGATGCGCGAGCTGAAGACGCTCTGCGACCCGGACGGCGTGCTCAACCCGGGGGTGCTGCTCAGCGACGACCCGGAGATCCACATGCGGCACCTCAAGACCGTGCCGACGGTGGAGGAGGAGGTCGACCGCTGCGTTGAGTGCGGCTACTGCGAGCCGGTCTGCCCCAGCCGCGACCTCACCACCACGCCCCGGCAGCGCATCGTGCTGCGCCGGGAGATCGCCGCAGCGCAGGCCGCCGGCGACACCGCGCTGGTCCGGGAACTGACCGACGACTACGACTACGACGCGGTGCAGACCTGCGCCGTCGACGGCATGTGCGCCACCGCCTGCCCGGTGCTGATCAACACCGGTGACCTGGTCAAGCGGCTGCGCGCGCAGGAGCACGGCCGGGCGGCGGGGACCGCCTGGCGCGGCGCGGCCCGCCGCTGGGGCGCCACCACCCGGGGCATGGCCCGGGGACTCGATCTGGCCGGGGCGCTGCCGCCCGCGCTGCCCGAGGCCGCCACCCGGGCCGCCCGCGCGGTGCTCGGCTCCGACCGGGTGCCGCAGTGGCAACGGGACCTGCCGCGCGGCGGCACTCCGCGCCGCCCCCACCCGGCCGACGACCCGGACGCCGTGTTCGTGCCGTCCTGCCTGGGCACGCTGTTCGCCCCGGCCGATGGCGGCACCGGCGTGGCTGCCGCGCTGCTCACGCTCGCCGAGCGGGCCGGCGTACGCCTGCTCGTGCCCGACGGCATCGGCGACCTGTGCTGCGGCACCCCCTGGTCGTCGAAGGGACTCACCGACGGCTACCGGCAGGTGCGCGACCGCGTCCCGCCGGTGCTGCGCGCCGCCAGCCGCGACGGCGCGCTGCCGGTGGTCAGCGACGCCGCGTCCTGCACCGAGGGCTTCGAGCGGCTGCTCGACGGCGCCGGGGACGTGCGGGTCGTCGACGCCGTCGCGTACACCGCCGGCACGCTGCTGCCCCGGCTGACAGTGCGCCGCCGGATCGGCTCGCTCGCGCTGCACCCGACCTGCTCGTCGGTCCGCCTCGGACTCGACGACGCGCTGCTCACCGTGGCCCGCGCGGTCGCCGACGAGGTGGTCGTCCCGGAGGGCTGGCAGTGCTGCGGCTTCGCCGGGGACCGGGGACTGCTGCACCCGGAGCTGACCGCGTCGGCCACCCGGGCCGAGGCCGCCGCCGTCACGGCACGCGCCTTCGACGGGTACGCCTCGGTGAACCGTACGTGCGAGATCGGGCTGGCGCGGGCGACCGGGCAACCGTACCGGCACGTGCTGGAGTTGCTGGCCGAGGCCACCTCGCCGTAGCGACGTCCGCGGAGTGCCGGCTTTTCGCGTGATCAACACCAGTTCGGGGATGAGGGGAGCGGGCGCCGTGAGCTGGGCTGGCGTACCGAGGGCTTGATCGCGGGCGGGGCGGGGACGGCAGGGCTTACGGTGCGGGAGGGGGAGTCCACGGGAGGGGTGACGCGGTGGCTGCGGGCGTGTTGTCGGGGCGGGTCGCTGTGGTCACCGGCGCGGCGCGGGGGATCGGCCGGGCCGCGGCGGTGGCGCTGGCCGAGTCGGGCGCGGACGTGGCCGGGATGGACGTCGCCGGGCCGGTCAGCCCGATCCTGGACCTCCCGCCCGCCACGCCGGAGGACCTGGCCGAGACCGGGCGCCGGGTGACGGCGGCCGGCGCCCGCTGGTCCGCGCACGTGGCCGACCAGCGCGACATCGGGGCGGTACGCGCGTTTGCCGAGGCGGTCGAGCGGGAGCACGGCGGCGTGGACGTGCTGTTCGCCAACGCCGGTATCCAAGCGTTCGCGCCGCTGCTGGAGATGACCGACCAGCACTGGCACGACCAGATCGACGTGAACCTCACCGGCGCCGCGAACGTGCTGCGGGTGTTCGCGCCACTGCTGGTACGGCGCGGCGGCGGGCGGATCGTCATCACGTCGTCCACCCAGGGACAGCACGGCACCACGAACGGGTCCGCGTACTCGGCGTCCAAGTGGGGGCTCATTGGGCTGATGAAGTCCGCCGCGCTGGAACTCGGGCCGCACGGCGTGACGGTGAACGCGGTGATCCCGGGGCTGGTCGACACCGCGCTGACCCGGCACCGGGACCGTTACGTGCAGGCGCTGGTGGAGGCGGGGAAGTCACCGTCGGGTGACCTGGCCGAGGTGGAGCGGGAAGCGGTCGGGGCGCTGCGGGCGAAGACGCCGCTGGGCGTGCCGTGGGTGGAGCCGGAGGACGTCGCGCCGCTGGTGGTGTTCCTCGCCTCCGACGCGGCGCGCATGGTCAGCGGCACGTCGTTCGCCGCGACAGCGGGCGACAGCGCGCACGTGACCGCCTGATCCCGCCGGGCCGCCGGCGACGGCGGTCGTGGCCGGGGACGCATCGAGCCGGCGCCCCGGCCACGAGGGCCGGGGCGCCGGAGTCGCGCGTTCAGGAGCTTCGGGTCAGGAACCGTACGGCAAGGTGACCGTCGAGCTGTTGCCGACGCCGAGGATCGTGGGCGCGCCGCCGATGGCGTTCCACACCTCGACGCGTACCGTGCCGCCGGACAGATTGCCCAGCGTGCCGGTGGCCGAGAGCAGGCCCTGGGTCTGCCGGTAGCGCTCCGCGCCCGGGATCGGATCGGTGGCGAAGTACCGGTAGGTCTCCACCCGCTCGACGCTGCCGTTGCCGGTCAGGTCGTAGGAGACCCGGATCTGGACGCCGTTGCCGATCGCCGTGCCGGCGTCGACGGCCAGGTCGAAGGCGGTCGCTCCGCCGGTGTACGTGCCGGTCAGCCCGGTGGCGGTGAACACCTGCGGGTTGGTCGGCGTGCCGTCGTGGTTGCCGTTCGCCGC
Source organism: Micromonospora sp. CMU55-4 (assembly GCF_011602315.1). NCBI lineage: Bacteria > Bacillati > Actinomycetota > Actinomycetes > Micromonosporales > Micromonosporaceae > Micromonospora > Micromonospora sp. CMU55-4. Next base: position 69,970 of record NZ_JAAOLH010000021.1, on the reverse strand, counting down.
CGCCACGTTCACCGTGCCGGCGGTGCCGGCGTTGCCGTCCAGCCCGCCGCCCGAGCGCAGGTACCGGACCGGCTTCAGCGCGCTGCCCGTACCCGTCGGGCTGGGGCTGGCGGAGGTCGGCGTGGGACTCGCGGTGGTGGGGGTGGGGCTGGGCGTCGAGGTCGTCGGCGTTCCGGTCGGCACGGTTCCGCCGCCGGTGGCGTTGCCGCCGCTCCACGTGTACGCCCCGGACGTGGCGGTCTTGCCGGCCGGCACGGCGAGCGTGACGCCGTTGGAGAACGTGACGGTGAGCGGCCGGGCGGTGATGTTCGACGCCACGTAGGTGCGGACGCCGTTCTTGACGAACACCTTCGCCAGCGGGTGGTTCGCGGTGACCGTGGTGTCCACGGTGCCGAGCGCGGCCAGGTTGCGGATCCAGTGGAACGTGTGCGCCTTGCTCTCGCCCTCCTCGCTGGTGAACCCGCTGTTCGCGCGGAAGTTGCGCAGCGCCTGCTCGCCGTCGCCGAGGGCCAGGAACTCCCAGATGATGTCCTGCCACACCGTCGGCGGGCCGCCCTTGTTGGTGACCAGCTCGGCGTAGTTGGCCTTGACGTACTCGGGGAAGTCGCCCAGGTAGAGGTGACCGCCGGTGATCGGCAGCATGTTGATGCCCTGGATCATCTCCGGCGCCGCGGAGAACCAGGTGGAGTACGACCCGCCGTCGCCCCACACCATGCCGACGGTCTTGTGCCCGAACGCGGACGGGAAGTTCTGGTCGTACACGTCGAACCAGTACTCGGAGATGGCCGCGGACTGGGTGGTCCACAGGTAGACGCCGGCGTCGCGGACGGCGGTGTCGCCGGTGGCCTGACCCCACTGGATCAGGGCGTTGGCGAAGTTCATCCCCTCCGACGAGGACTCCTGGTTGTTGCCGGCGAAGAACGGCGCCAGCCCGGAGGCCCAGTCGTGCCCGGCGTAGATGTCGAAGTCCCGCAGGTAGGGGAAGCGGCTGTCGGCGCGGTCGTAGTTGTTGGCGTCGCGGATGAGCAGGTCGATCATGCCGCCGTAGCGGCTGTCGTCGGCCCATCCGGGGTCGAACTTGGCGACCGTGGCGGCGGCGGCGATGAAGTAGCCGTAGTGGAAGTGGTGGTCGTTGAGGTCCTCGTCGGAGCCGTACGAGGCGGGGTAGCCGATGAGCGTGCCCCAGTTGCGGTCGTAGTAGAACAGCTGGCCGGTCTCGCCCGAGCTCGCGGTGAGCCAGTTGGTCAGCCGGTTCTTCATCGCGGTCACCGCCGCGTCGCGGACCGAGGTCTGCCCGAGCTGGTCGGCGATCTCGGCGATCCGGGCGGCCCGGCCGAGTCCCTTGCCGGCCCAGTACGTGTCGGTGCCGCTGACGCCTTCCGGGTTGCCCTGCTCGGCGTTCAGGTAGCCGGTGACGGTGGCCAGGTCGGCGCCGCTGGAGTCGCCGACGGCGGGCACCTCGGGTAGCACGCCGGTGAAGCGCATCGTGGTGGTGAACGACGGCACACCGGTGAGCACCCGCATGGCGCCGCGCGCCGAGACGTACGTCGGGGTGATCGGGGTGGCGCCGGTGAGGCTGCGCCACTGGTGCGGGTAGAGCGCCACCACGGTCTTCGTCTCGCTGCCCTCGCGGGGCGTGGTGGTGAACGCGTACGTGGTGCGCACCGTTCCCGCCGACGGGTCGTACGTGTAGCTCATCCGGGTGCCGGTGACGTGGGCGTGGGCGTACCGGCCGTAGGTGTCGGCCAGGGCGGCCCGGTCACCGCCGCCGGGCAGCACCGCCACCGAGAAGTACCCCTTGCCGGCCAGCGTCGAGCTGATGCCGGCGCCGTTGACGGTCCAGGTCGCGCCGGTGGGGGCGTACGCGACGTAGTCGTGGCCGTTGACCGTGAAGCCGATGGTGGCGCCGGAGTTGCGCCACACGGTGGGCGTCGCGGTGGCGGTGAGCTGCGCGGTGCCGCCGCTGACCGTGTAGTAGCTGAACGGCAGCCCGTGGCCGATGGTGGCGCGCATGGTGCGGCTGCCGTCGCTCCAGTCGGCGGTGACCGTCCAGTCACTCCAGCCGGCGGCCTTGACCACCGGCGCCGACAGTCCGGGCATCCCGACGCGGACGTCCTCGCCGTACGGGTAGTGGAACTCGCCGACGCCGGTCGCGGTGCCGCTGATGGCGGGCGTGGTGGTGTACGACAGGCCGAGCCCGTTGTTCTCGGCCTTGAACGCCAGCGGGTGGGCGTGCAGGTTCTCGCTGCCGGCGCAGTTGTTGCGCTTCCAGATCAGCGACGACCACCAGTCGTTCGTGGGGATGGCGCCGGCGGGCGCGTCGGCGGTGGTGAAGATGCGCGGGTTGGTGCTGATCGCGCCGCAGCCCTTGGGCAGCAGGGCGCCGGGCGGCAGCGTCTCGGTGTAGCTGCCCGCGCCGACGGCGCCGGCGGTGGCGGTGCCGCCGCCGCCGACCACGGCGCCCAGCAGGCCGGCGGCCAGCACGGACGCGGCGACGAGGGCGGTCGCCCGCAGTCCGCGACGGCGGGCCGGGGACGGGACGGGCGCGGTCGGGGGTACGGGGTCGGGAGAGAAGTCCCGCAGGAGGGTCATGGAGGTCCCCTTCACGAGGAGAAGGCGGGGTACGGAGTGGTGGTGCGGCAGTCGTGAGAGCGCTCTCTTGAGAAGGGACAGTAAGGTTCGGGTTACGGATCCGTCAATGTCTTGTTACCGAAGAGAGCGCTCTCCCGCGCTCGCGACCGACCCTTCGATCACCTCACGAAGCGCGCTGACCAGGCTCGACGGTGCGCACGAGCGCCGCCCCGGGCCGAGGCGGCCGGGGGCGGCGTGAGGACGCGTGTGCCTACGCTGAGTCAGGCGGCGGTGGCGGCGAGGCTCCGCGCGTCGGTCCGTGCCGCGGCCGTGCCCGGCTCACCGGCGGCACCGGGCCGGCTGACGCCCGGCTGTCCGGCGACGGGCCGCGAGGCGGACTGCGGCGAGCCGGCGGACTGCCGGGGCGCCCGGGCGGCGCTCAGCCCCGCCTGCGCGTTGTTCCACGCGCCGCAGGGCCAGGCGGCCCCCGCGCAGCTCGGGCTCGCGCAGACACGTTCGGCGTCGGGCTGGTGCGCGTCTGCCACCGCGGCGGCCAGGTCCCACAGCAGCGGATCGGTCACCTCCGCGGGGCGGTCGGTGACGCGGTCTGTGCTGGCTTCGGACATGATTCGGTCCCCCTGTCGTGAACGGCCCCCACCTGTTTCCGGAAACCGCCCCGGCCAAACCTGCGCCCGCCAGGTCGCGGGCATAGGCTGGCCGTCGTGGCGAGGTACTACGACCTGCATCCGGACAACCCCCAGCCCCGCGTGATCCGGCAGGTGGTGGACCTGCTGCGCGCCGACGGGGTGATCGCGTACCCGACGGACTCCTGCTACGCGCTCGGCTGCCGGATCGGCAACCGCGACGGCGTGGAACGCATCCGCGAGATCCGGCGGCTCGACGACCGGCACCCGTTCACGCTCGTGTGCGCCGACTTCGCCCAGCTCGGCCAGTTCGTCAAGCTCAGCAACGCGGTCTTCCGCCAGGTCAAGTCCGTCATCCCGGGCAGCTACACGTTCCTGCTGCCGGCCACCGCCGAGGTGCCCCGGCGGTTGCAGGACCCGCGCCGGCGGGTGGTCGGGGCGCGCGTGCCGAGCCACACGGTGACCCAGGCGCTGCTGGCCGAACTGGGTGAGCCGCTGCTGTCCAGCACGCTGCTGCTGCCCGGCGAGGACGAGCCGATGACCCAGGGCTGGGAGATCAAGGAACGGCTCGACCACCTGATCGACGCCGTGGTCGACGCCGGTGACTGCGGGCTCGAGCCGACCACCGTGGTCGACCTGTCCGGCGAGGAGCCGGAGATCCTGCGTCGCGGCGCCGGAGACCCGGCCCGCTTCGAGTAACGATCACCGATTCCGCCCCGTCCGGGCGCCGTCGTGGGGCACGGTAGGGACCCGGGGGAACGGTGACGGGGGTACGGCGTGGAAGCACTCCTGCTGATCACGGTGCTCGGCGCCACAGTGCTCGTCGGGACCACGATCGGCGGCCGATACAGCGTCGCGCCGCCCGTACTGCTGATCGCCATGGGCGCGCTGATCGGCCTGCTGCCGCCGTTCGACAACCTGATCCTCGAACCCGAGGTCGTGCTGGTGCTGTTCCTCCCGGCGATCCTCTACCGGGAGAGTCTGGTCATCAGCCTGCGCGAGATCCGCGCCAACCTGGTGGTGATCATCGGCCTCGCCGTCGTGCTGGTGATCATCACGATGGCCGCTGTCGCGTTCACCGCGCAGGCTCTCGGCGTGGCGGCGTCCGCCGCCTGGGTGCTCGGCGCGGTCCTGGCCCCCACCGACGCCGCCGCCGTGGCCGGCCTGGCCAAACGGATGCCGCGCGGCATCCTCACCACGCTGCGCGCGGAGAGCCTGGTCAACGACGGTACGGCGCTCGTGCTCTTCGCCGTGGCGGCCGGCGTGATCGCGGGCGGGACGGTGCCCGGGCCGCTGCTGCTCACCGGCGAGTTCATCGGCAAGTCGGCCGGCGGCGTGGCCGCGGGACTGCTCGTCGGCGCGGTCGTGGTGCTGATCCGCAAGCACGTCGACGACCCGATGCGCGAGGGCGGGCTGAGCATCCTCACCCCGTTCGTGGCGTTCCTGCTCGCCGACGCGGTGCACGCCAGCGGCGTGCTCGCGGTGGTGGTGTCCGGACTGTTGCTGTCCTACGCCGCGCCCCGGGTGATCCGGGCCCGCTCCCGGGTCACCGCGTTCGCGTTCTGGGACCTCTCCACCTTCATGATCAACGGCGGCCTGTTCGTGCTGCTCGGCACGCAGGTGCCGCGTTCACTGCGCAGCATCACCAGCCACTCGCCGGCCGCGTCGCTCGGCATCGCGGTGCTCGTCGCCCTGGTCGTGGTGATGATCCGGCTGCTCTGGGTGCACCTGTCGGTGTCGGCGCTGCAACGGGCGGACCGGCGGGAGTCGAGCCGGGCGCGGCACTTCGACTTCCGCATGCGTACCGCCGTGGGCTGGGCCGGGTTCCGCGGCGCCGTCTCGCTCGCGGCCGCGCTGGCCGTGCCGGTCACCATGCACGACGGCAGCACGGTACGCGAACGCGACCTGATCATCTTCGTCACCGTGGTGGTGATCGTGCTGATCATGCTGGTGCAGGGCACCACGCTGCCCGCGGTCGTGAGCTGGGCCGGCCTGACCGGCGACCGGGAACGCGACGACGAGGTGCGCTGGGCCCGGATCCGGGCCACCGAGGCAGCCCTGGAGGCGCTGCCCCGGGCCGCCAGCGACGTGGGCGCCACCCAGGACACGGTGGACCGGCTGCGCGCCGACTACGAGGACCACCTGGCCGCCGCGCGCGACCCCGGCGGCGAGGAGGCGGAGGGGGAGCGGGAGATGGCCCGCCGGCTGCGGTTGCGGGTGCTCGACCACAAGCGGCAGGAGATCACCCGGCTGCGCAACACCAGGCAGATCGACGACGTGGTGCTGCGGCAGCTCCAGGCGGCCATCGACATCGAGGAGATCCGCCTGCTCGGGCCGGAGATGGAGGAGTGAACCGGCCGCCACCCGGAGAGGGTGGCGGCCGGCGTGGCTCAGCGCGCGTCGACAGCGACGACCGTGTACGGGGTGGTCGGAGTCGGCGGGGTGGTGAACCGGCCGTTCGGCAGGTAGAGCCGGCCGAGCGCGGCGGCCACCGTGGTCGGCACGTCGAAGCCCGGGTCGGTGATGACGCCTCGGGCGACGCCGGCCGTGCCGGCGCGGTTCAGGTCGACCACGGCGACCTGGTTGAGGAAATTCTGCACCACGTACAGCCTGCGGCCGAGCAGCAGCAGGCCGTCACCGTTGAGGAAGGTGGCGCCCGGCACGTCGACGGCGGTGGTGACGCCGGTGGCCGGGTCCACCCGGAACAGCGTGCCGGTGTTCGACTGCACGACGATCAGCGCGCGCCCGTCCGGGGTGGGCGCGATGCCGTTGAGGTTGACGCCGGTGCCGGTCTGCTGGAAGTCACCGGTCAGCGGCAGCGTGGTGAAGCCGTCGGCGGGCGGCAGCTTGCCGCCGCGTCCGAGCGGCAGGCGGTAGAGCACCGGCCGGTTCGAGTCGGTGAACCAGGCGGCGTCGCGGGTGAGCGTCACGTCGTTGACGAACGTCGGCGCCTCGGCGAACCGGTAGCTCGCGAGCACGGCGCCGGTGCGGGTGTCGACGACCCGGGCGTCCCCGGCGGTGCCGCCGGCGACGAAGAGCCGGCCCCGCGCGTCGACCTTCAGGCCGAGCGACGGGGTGCCGGTGGCGGGGCTGACCTGCTTGCCCGCCCCGGTGATCAGGTCGGCGCGGTAGATCTCACCGGTGGCCCGCGACCCGAACCAGGCGTAGCGGCCGGCGGCGGCGACGCCCTCCGGCTGGAAGCCGTCCGGCAGCGCGATCACGCTCGGGCGGCGGTCGTGGGCGGCGGCGGGGGCCGGGGCGGCGGTGGTGACGAGGGTGGCGGCCAGGGCGACGCCGAGGACGGTCCTGATGCGTCGGTTCACTGTGGTCCTTCCGGACGAAACGGTGGAACAGGACCTGCCCCACTGTACGGTCGCCGGCCGGCGACCGCCGGGGACGCGACCCGGCACGGTGCTCCCGTGCCGGGTCGCGCCGACTGTCAGCCGGCCGCGCAGGCCGGCGTGCCGGAGGGCGCCGTGCCGGTGCCCTGGAATCCGAACTCGGTGGTGCCACCGGCACCGACCTGACGGTTGTAGTCCACGTTGCGGAACGTCACCGCGCCGGTGGTGCCGCTGGCCTGGGCGCTCCAGGTGTTCGTGACCGCCGAGCCCGAGGGCACGGTGAGCGACACGGTCCACCCGTTGAGCCCGCTGGAACCAGCGGTGATCCGTACGTTGGTGACGAAGCCGCCCGGCCACTGGTTGGTGGTGATCGTGGCGGTGCAGGCGCCGGTCGGCGGCGGAGTCGTCGTCGGCGGCTCACTGGTCGGCGGCGTGCTGGTCGGCGGCGTCGAGGTGGGCGGGGTGCTGGTCGGCGGCGCGGTGGTGGGCGGCGGGGTGCCGCCCTCGTTGAGCGCGTTCAGCACGGCGGTGTACGCCTGCTTCTTGTTGCCGCTGCCGTCGAACAGCAGCGGGGTGCCGCTGGCCCGCCACGAGTCGGTGTCGCGGATGCCCCACACGGTGATGCCGTTGCAGCGCGCCACAGCCAGGCAGTCCCGGGTCACGTTGCCGTACGAGGTGGCCTGGCTGCTGCCGGAGCCCTCGATGTCCAGCTCGGTGATCTGCACGTCGACGCCGAGCGCGGCGAAGTTCTGCAGCGTGGTGCGGTAGTTGCTCGGGTACGGCGACCCGCTGTTGAAGTGCGACTGGAGGCCGACGCAGTCGATCGGCACGCCCCGGGACTTGAAGTCCCGCACCATGTTGTAGACGCCCTGGGTCTTGGCCCAGCTCCAGTTGTCGATGTTGTAGTCGTTGTAGCAGAGCTTGGCGCCCGGGTCGGCGGCGCGCGCGGCACGGAACGCGGCCTCGATCCAGTCGTTGCCGGTCTGCTGGAGGTTCGAGTTGCGGCGGGCGCCGCTGTTGCCGTCGTCGAACGCCTCGTTCACCACGTCCCAGGAGTGGATCTTGCCCCGGTAGTGGGTGGCGACCTGGGTGACGTGGTTGATCATCGCGTCGCGCAACGCGCTGCCGGACAGGCTTCCCGTCCACCCGGGCTGCTGCTGGTGCCAGAGCAGCGCGTGGCCGCGTACCCGCATGCCGTTGGCCTGGGCGTGCGCGACGAGCCGGTCGCCGTTGGTGAAGTTGAACTGGTTCCGGGACGGCTCGGTGGCGTCCCATTTCATCTCGTTCTCGGCGGTGACCATGTTGAACTCGCGGTTCAGGATGCCGACGTACGTGCTGTCGGACAACTTGTTCACCGCCACCGCCGTGCCGAAGTACCGGCCCTGCTCCGCCGCCGACGCGCCGAGCGTCGTGCCGGCGCTGGCGCTGGTCGCCACCGCTATCGTGGCGGCGACCATCGCGGCCCCCGCCACCATCGCGACCACAGCGGTCCGCGGGCGTGACCGGGCTGCCGCGCTCCCGCTGCCGCGGGCGAGCACCTTGTCCATCTGAACGCCTCTCTAGCCTGTCAATGGGATCGGCTCGCCTCGGCCACCGCCCGCCACGATGTCGGCTCCGCGCGGTCGCCCGGTGGCCGCGCCAGCTCGGGGAGCGACTCCCCGGCACATCGTGAGTGGATCGAAGCGAATCTCTGCCCGGAGCCTACCGGAAGCGTTCCGAAAACTTAATCACCTCGATGCGTCGACATCGGGGCACGCGGTGGCGGGTGGAGGGCGGGAATCCGAGGGCGGGCGCGGGGGGACGGGCGCGCGCACCGTCCGCCGCGACTCCGGAAGTTTCGGGAATCGCCGGTTCTGCCGGTTGAGTGGATCGCGCCCGCGGGCTGATGCTGTGCCAATCGACCGTAGACGATGGAGGAGGTCCCGGAGGATGCGCCGACCCGCGCTCGTCGTACTCGTCCTCGCCGTCCTGCTGACCGGCGCTCCGGCGGTCGCCCGGGCCGGCGTCGCCACTCCACCGGCCGGGCCCGCCGCGCTCGCCGGGATCCGCACGCCCGGCACCGCCTGGGAGCACGACCCGGCCACCGGCCGGCTCACGGTCACCGCCGACGACACGGTACGCGGCAGCGAGCTGGCCGCGCTGCGCCGGACCGCGGCCCGGGCCGGCGCGGTGCTGCGCCACGAACCCGGGCGGCTGCGTACGCTCATCGCCGCCGGTCAGGCGATCTACGGCGGCGGCGGGCGCTGTTCACTGGGCGCGAACGTGCGCAGCGGCGCCACCTGGTACTTCGTCACCGCCGGACACTGCACGCGCCTCGCCGCCACCTGGTACGCCGACAGCGCCCGCACGACGGTGCTGGGCAGCCGGACCGGCAGCAGCTTCCCCGGCAACGACTACGGCGTGGTCCGCTACACCGGAACCGTCGCCCACCCGGGCGCGATCCACACCTACCCGGGGCAGGTCACCGTAACCGCCGCCGGCAGCGCGTACGTCGGTCAGGCGGTCTGCCGCAGCGGCGCCACCACCGGCGTGCGGTGTGGCACCGTCACCGGGTTGAACGCCACAGTCAACTACGCCGAGGGCAGCGTCACCGGGCTCATCCGCACGAACATCTGCGCCGAGCCGGGCGACAGTGGCGGCCCGCTCTACGTGGCCGCGACCGGCGTCGTCCTCGGCGTGCTGTCCGGCGGCAGTGGCAACTGCACGAGCGGTGGCACCAGCTACTACCAGCCGATCTTGGAGATCCTCGCCGCCTACGGCCTGACCATCCCCTGACCGGCCGCGCGGGCGGCCCGCCGCGCCGCCCGCGCGCAGTTGCGCCGTCCGGTCAGGCGTCGCCGGGTACGGCCATCTCGCCCAGGCGCGACCAGTCCTGCTGCGGCACCGTCACGTTGACGATCCGGGGCGTCTCGGCCAGGTGCGGCGGCAGCGTGCGCTGGGCTTCGCGGAAGTGCTCCGACTGCACGTGCGCCGCGCCCGCCTCGTCGTCGCGGAACGCCTCGACCAGCACGTACTCGGTCGGGTCGTCCAGGCTGCGGGACCAGTCGAACCACAGGCAGCCGGGCTCGGCCCGGGTCGCGGCGGTGAAGTCGGCGGCGATCCGCGGCCAGTTGTCGGCGTCTTCGGGGCGGACCCGGAACTTGGCGGTAATGAAGATCATGGGATCAGGCTACCCAGGGCCGCCGGTGACCCGCGCCCGATCAGCTCTTGGCCGCCGGGCCGAGCAGTTCGGCCGCCCGCCGGTCGGCGAACGCGGTGACCGCCTGCTGCCCGGCGCCGAACACGATGGCCAGGACCAGCAGCGCGGCGGTGCTGCTCACACTGGTCTCCACCAGGCCGCCGATGACCAGCATGATGCCGACCACCGCCACCAGCGGGCCGACCGCGAGCTTGAGCAGCCCCTGCTGGAACGGCAGCTTGTAGGGCAGCCCGCCGGACCGGGACGTGATCATCGACGGCAGCGCGCTGAGGAACGCGCCGAGCGCCCCGGCGATCAGCACGAAGAACAGCAGCCGCCAGGCCGGTACGCCACCGGCGTCGGTCGGCGCCTCCAGCAGCCGGACGTCGTGGCTGAGCCACTGCACCAGCACCACGAGGATCTCCGCCACCAGCGCGAACACCGACAGCCCCAGCATCCGGTTGCGCAGCCGCCGCGCCGACTCGTGGAACTCGTCGGACGCGGAGTGGAAGCGCAGCAGCAGCGCCTGCACCCGGGCGCGCAGCAACTCCACGGGCACCCCGCCGGTCGCGGTGTCGAGGTCGCTGAGCACCTTGTCGTCGGCCGGCAGCACCTGCGCCGCCGCGCTGCGGTACGCCGGCAGCAGCCCGGCCAGCTCGTCCGGGCTGCGCAACCCCACCATGGCCCGCTCCACCGAGTGGATGGTCTGCCACGCGTACTCCAGGTTGCCGCCGCGCAACCACTCGACCACGCCGCTGCGTCCGAGCACCACCTCCACCCGGGACAGCTGCGCGCGCAGCGCCTCGGCCCGATCGGGGTCGCGCGCGGACAGCACCGCGAGCTGCTGGTACAGGTCGTCGAGTTTGGTCCGTACGCGGACCTGCCACACCGCGCCGGGAACCGGCGTGGCGGGCCGGGACGGCCCGCCCTCCGGCGTGTTCCGGGGCTCGGGTATGGCCTCCGGCTGGGTCTCCTGCTCGATCATCCTGCCCCACCTCTTTCCCCCACGCCGCCCGGACCTGCTACCAGTATTCGCAGGTCAGAGCCATAATGGCTAGAGCACACCGGACAGTCGACCCGGCTCGCGGAGGCGGCGGATCCGGCCCGACGGACGAGGCCGGAGCGCTCGGGCGGTCGGTAGCCTGAGCCGGTGACCGTCTACGCCCTCGCGCAGCTCACCATCCACGACCGGGCGCGCTACGACAGGTATGCCGCCGCCTTCCCGCCGGTGCTGGCCCGCTACGGCGGTCGGCTGCTCGCCGCCGACACCAGCCCGCGCGTGGTCGAGGGGGAGTGGCCGCACCACAAGGCGGTGCTGCTGTCGTTCGACAGCCGGGAGGACTTCGAGCGCTGGTCCACCTCGCCGGAGTACCGGGAGATCTCCCGGGACCGGGAGGCGGCCACCGAGGGCGTGGTCCTGCTGCTCGACGGGATCGGTCACGCCTGGCCGGCCTGACGACCGGTCAGAGCCGGTGGCGTACCCACACGTTGGGCTCCACGTACGCAGCGTGGTCGTGGTCGACGTCGACGAGCACCGGCGTCAACGCACCAGGCACCCGCACCGGCCCGGAGGTGTCGAACGGCAGCCCGGTCCAGCGCCGCCAGTCCGCGAGCGTCCCGGTCACCGTCATCGACCGGGGCGCGACCCGCTCGATCACCCCGCCCGCCCGCACGTGCACCCGCAGCCACGGATCGGCCGGCAGACCGTCGGGGCGGCGGCGGGCCGCGTACTCGGTCATCGGCACGTCCGGGGCGTCGGCCTTGCCGTTCGGGCGCACCGGCGCCACCAGCGTGTCGAACCCGGCGCGGGCCACCGCCGCGCGCATGGCCGCGAGCATCAGCCCGGACACCCCGCCGCCGCGCCGGTCCGGGCGCACGCAGATCTCCAGCGCGGACACCAGGTTGGGGGTGGACCCGGTGAGCCGGCCGAGCGTGGCCCGCTGGATCACCCGGTCCCAGCCGCCGTCGGGCAGCTCGTCCTCCGTCCAGCGCAACGGCGCCGCGTAGCCCCGGGCGACGGCCCGGCCCGGCTCGGCCGGGTCGACGGCGGCGAAGACGAACTCGGGGTACGTCTCGTGCGCGACGCCGTAGTAGAGCGCGCCCATCGGATCCCAGAGCATGAACGGCGGCCAGGCGCCGTCGAAGTCGGTGTCGAGCAGTGGCGCCAGGTCGGGCCGCTGCGCCAGGGTCACGATCTCCAGAGTCACGCCGGGGAGGCTAGAGCCGCGCGGCCCGGACCGCACGCCGTTTTGTCCGCGCCGCTGGTTAGGCTGCCGGCATGGCAGATCCGTTCCGGGTGCGCGTCACCGTGCGCGGCTACGAACTCGACACGCAGGGGCACCTCAACCAGGCGGTCTACCTCCAGTACGCCGAGCACGCCCGCTGGGAGTGCCTGCGCGCCTCCGGCATCGGCCAGGACCGGCTGATCGCCGGAGGCGTCGGGCCGGTCGCGCTGGAGGTGACGGTGCGTTACCTGCGGGAGCTGCGCGGCGGCGACGAGGTCGACGTGACCTGCGAGTTCCACTGGGGCGAGGGCAAGACGTTCCGGATCGGCCAGGAGTTCACCCGCGCGGACGGCACCCCCGTCGCCTCGGTGTCCGGCGTCGGCGGCCTGCTCGACCTCGCCGAACGGCGGCTGGTGCCCGACCCGCGCGAGCGGTTCCGGGCGCTGGCCACCGACCCCGCGCCGATGAGCCTGTAGCGCCCGGTCAGCCCGCCGCGCGCAGGTGGGCGAGCACTGCCAGCACCCGCCGGTTGGTGTCCTCGTCCGGCGGCAGGCCGAGCTTGGCCAGGATGTTGCCCACGTGCTTGCCGATCGCCGCCTCGGTGACGTGCAGCCGCGCCGCGATCGCGCTGTTGGAGTGGCCCTCGGCGACCAGGCCCAGCACCTCCCGCTCCCGGGGGGACAGCGCGCCGAGCGGGTCGCGCGGGCGGCGCAGCAGGTGCCGCACCACGTCCGGGTCGACGGCGGTGCCGCCGGCCGCCACCCGGCGCAGCGTCGCGGCGAACTCCTCGACGTCCGCCACCCGGTCCTTGAGCAGGTAGCCGACCCGGTTGCCGTCGCCGCTGTCGAGCAGCGCGGCGGCGTACCCGCTCTGCACGTGCTGGCTGAGCACCACCACGGCGAGGTCCGGGCGTTCGGCGCGCAGCGCGACCGCCGCCCGCAGGCCGTCGTCGCGGTGCTGCGGCGGCATCCGGATGTCGGTCACCAGCAGGTCGGGCCGGTGGGTGCGGACCGCGTCGAGCAGGTCCGGGGCGGAGCCGACGGCGGCGTCCACAGCGAAACCGAACCGGGTCAGCAGGCCCACCAGACCCTCCCGGAGCAGCACCTCGTCCTCGGCCAGGACGACCCGGATCACGGACGGCACGGCAGCTCCACCCGCACGAGGGTAGGCCCACCGGGCGGGCTGGACAGCAGCAGCCGCCCGTCCACCGCCGCCACCCGGTCCGCGAGCCCGGTCAGGCCGGTGCCGCGCGCCGGGTCGGCGCCGCCCCGGCCGTCGTCGCGTACCTCCACCACCAGCAGTCGTTCGTCGCGGATCAGGCGCACCTGCGCCCGGGTCGCCCCGGAGTGCCGGGCCACGTTGCCGAGCGTCTCCGAGACCACGTACCAGGCGGTGGTCTGCACCAGGTCCGGCACCGGGCGGGTCAGGTCGGCGTGCACGGTGACCGGGACGACCGACCGGGCGGCCAGATCACCGACGGCGGCGGCCAGGCCGAGTTCGGTGAGCTGCTGCGGGCGGATGCCCTGGACGATCCCGCGCAACGTCACCATCAGCTCCTTGGCCTGCTCGTGCGCCGCCGCGAGCGGCTTCGCCGCCGGGGAGTCGTCCGGCACGTCGAGGCGGGCCAGCCCGAGCTGGAGGGTGAGGCTGGTCAGGCGCGGCTGCACGCCGTCGTGCACGTCCCGCTCGACGCGGCGGCGCTCGGCCTCGTAGGCGCTCACCAGGCGGGCCCGGGACCGGGTCACCTCGCGCAGCGCCGTCCCGCCGGGCGCGTCGTCGAGCAGCAGGCGGGCCACCGCCGCCTGGGCCGCGACGAGCAGCCCGGCCAGGTAGACCAGCGCGGGGACCGCCAGCAGACCGGCGACCGCGTACGGCACCGCCTCGGCGGGGGAGTCGACAGTGGCCCAGATCAGCACGATGCGGTCCTCGCCGCCGGCCAGCCACGGACCGGCCACCAGCGCCACGTCCAGCAGCACGAGCAGACCGAACATCCCGTACGCCAGCGGCACCGCCACACCCAGCACCGCCAGGTACGCGCCCTCCCGCCACCCGTCGGCGGTGGTGAAGCGGGCGACGAGTCCCCGCCATTTCGGCGCGGTCACCGGGCGGTCGTCGACCAGGCCGAGACGCCACCGCTCGACGGCCGCCACCGGCGCGCCGGCCAGCGGCGCGAACGCCACCACCGCCAGCGCCAGCACGGCCAGCACCGCCAGCGCCGTGGCGTCGACCGGGCGGCCCCGCCGCAGCGCGCCGGCCACCAGCAGCAGCGGCGCGGCGACCACCGCCGCGCCGAGCGCCGCCGCGCCGGCCAGGGGCAGGGTCGTGACGGCGTACGCCAGGGCCCGCCACGGCCACGCGGACAGCAGGTAGCGGCGGCGGCGCAACGCTGCCGCCAGCCCGTGATCAACGGTCATGCCGTGACGCTAGCCAGACCCCGCCGCCCTTCCCAGCCATCCAGGCCCCATCCGCGGGTAGGTCTGGCCCTACCTCGAACCGGCCCGCCACGCCCCGTGCGCCGGGGCGCCCCGAGACGGTGCACTCGTCGGGTGAGAAACCGCCTCGCGGGCGCCTGCTGGCTGCTCGCCGCCGTGTCGTTCCCGGCCGCCAACGTCCTCGTCGGCCTGGCCTGGGACCAGCCCCGGTTCAGCTGGGCCGAGCACAATATCAGCGACCTCGGCAACGTGACCTGCGGCGTGTGGGACACCAGCCGGCCGCGTCCGGTCTGCTCACCGTGGCACGCGGGCATGAACGCCGTGTTCGTCGGCGCCGGGCTGCTGCTCGCGGTCGGCGCGTTGCTCGCGCGCCGGGCGCTGCGCCCGGGCCGCGCCGCGACCGTCACCGTGGCGTCGGCAGTGGCCGCCGGGTCCGGGTACGTGCTGGCCGGTCTCTACCCGGCCGACGTGGACGAGAACCTGCACGTGCTCGGCGCGCTGCTGGTCTTCGCGCTCGGCAACGCGGCGCTGCTGGCCGCCGCGCTCGGCCGGTCGCCGCTGCTGCGTGAGCTGCGGACCGTCAGCGCGGTCCTGGGTCTGCTCGGGCTGGCCGGCACCGTGCTGTTCCTGGCCCGGGTGGACGCCGGCATCGGCGTGGGCGGCATGGAGCGTGTCGCCGTGTTCCCGCTGTTCGCCTGGGTGACGGCGGCCGGGCTGCGGCTGCTCGGGTTCCGTCGGTCCCGGCCCCTATCCTGACCGGATGGAGCTGGCGTTCAGCGGCGAGGTGTGGTTCTGGCGCGGCCCGGCGCCGTACCACTTCGTCACGGTGCCCGACGAGCAGAGCGCGGCGATCGAGGCCGCCTCGGCGTCGGTCACCTACGGCTGGGGCATGATCCCGGTGACGGTCCGCATCGGCGGCACCGACTGGCGGACATCGCTGTGGCCCAAGGACGGCCGGTACGTGGTGCCGCTGCGGGTCGCGGCGCGCCGGGCCGAGGGCATCGAGCTGGGTGACCGGGTCGACGTGCGGCTGACGGTGGACGTGTGACCGGGCCGGAGCTGGCCGAGGCGGGCCGGCTGCTGGCCGCCGCGCGCCGGCCGGTGGTGTTCACCGGGGCCGGCATGTCGGCGGAGAGCGGCGTGCCGACGTTCCGGGACGCCCAGACCGGGCTGTGGCAACGCTACGACCCGCAGGAGCTGGCGACACCGGCCGCGTTCCGCGCCGACCCGGCGCTGGTCTGGGGCTGGTACGAGGCACGCCGGCGCGGGGTGCGCCGGGCCGAGCCGAACCCGGGGCACCGGGCGGTGGCGGCGATCGCGGCCCGGCTGCCGGACACCGTGGTGATCACCCAGAACGTCGACGACCTGCACGAGCGCGGCGGCGTGCCCGCCCCGGTACGCCTGCACGGCAGCCTGTTCGCGCCCCGCTGCTCGGCCTGCGCCCGGCCCGCGCCGCTGCCGTCGGACCTGCCGCCGTCCGCCGATCCGCCGGAGCCGCACGACGGGGCGGAACCGCACGACGGGGCGGAACCGCACGGCGGGGCGGAATCGCATGCGCCGGAGGCGCACGACGGGCCGCTGGACCCGCCCGCGTGCGCCGACTGCGGCGCGCCGGTGCGGCCCGGGGTGGTGTGGTTCGGCGAGGCGCTGCCGTCGGCCGCGCTCGACGCGGCGGTCGAGGCGGCCTCCGGCTGCGACCTGCTGCTGACGGTGGGCACCTCCGCGCTCGTGCACCCGGCCGCCGAGATCCCGCTCGTGGCGGCCCGTCTCGGCGCGCCGGTGGTGCAGGTGAACCCGGTACCGACGCCGCTGGACGCGATCTGCGCGGTGAACCTGCGTGGCCCGGCCGGCGAGGTGCTGCCCGCGCTGGTCCGCGCCGCCTGGCCGGACGACGCGGTCGGCTGAACTGACCGCAGGCCGAGCCCGGCGTGATCCCGGGAATCGCCCGATCGTCACCCCTGCGCCGCCTACCGTCGGCGCAGGAGGTGGACCGGCGGAGGGCGGCGGGCGTGGGACGCGAACGGGTGCGACGACGGCCGCGCGCGCCCCGGCCGGGGCCGGACGAGCGCCGGGTCACGCCCTTCGAGATCTTCTTCGACCTGGTCTTCGTCTTCGCGCTCACCCGGATCATGGCGCTGATCGAGCCGCACCCGACCCCGGCCGGGATGGCCAAGGGCCTGCTCCTGCTCGTGCTGCTCTGGGTGGCGTGGTTGTCGTACACCTGGTTGGGCAACCACACGCCCGCCGACGTCGGGGTGGTGCGCGGCGGGTTCCTGGTCGCGATGGCCGCGTTGTTCCTGGCCGCGCTCGCCATGCCGCAGGCGTGGACGCCGGGCCCGGGGCTGGACGGTCCGTTGATCGTCGTGCTGGCCTACGTGGTGCTGCGCGCGGTGCACCTGACGCTGTTCCACTGGGCCGCGGCGGGTGACCCGGAACTGCGCGCCCGGATCCGGTTCTTCGCGTGCGTCAGCGCCGTCGGCTGGGTGCCGCTGCTGCTCGGCGCGCTGCTGGACGGTGCCGCGCACGCGGCGCTGTGGGTGCTGGGCTTCGCCGTCGAGGTGGCCGGGCAGCGGCTGTCGTACGCCCGCCGGGGCGCCTGGCCGCTGCGCAGCCCGACGCACTTCGCCGAGCGGTACGGCCTGGTGCTGATCATCTCGCTGGGGGAGTCGGTGGTGGCCGCGGGAGTGGGCGCGGCCTCGGCGGTCACCGAGTCGTCGGTCCTCGCCGTGGCGCTCGTCGGTTTCGTGGTGACCGTCTGCCTCTGGTGGCTCTACTTCCGCAGCACGTCCCCGGAGGCGGCCCGGGCGCTCGCCGCCGCACCGGCGGCGCGTCGGGACCGGATGGCCGCGGACGCCTACAGCCAGACCCATCTGCTGCTCGTCGCCGGCGTCATCTACCTGGCGCTCGGCATCGAGCAGGTGCTGGAGCACGTCGCCGACCCGGAGGCCGGGCCCCGGCTGAACCGCTCGGCCGCGGTGGCGCTGTTCGGTGGCGCGGCCGTCTACCTGGCCGGACGGCTGCTGTTCCGGCGGCTGACCGGTCAGCCGGTGGGAGCGGCCCGGCTGGCCGTCGCCGGTGCGGCGTTGCCGCTGGCCGCGCTCGGGACGGCGCTGCCGCCGCCGCTGGCGCTGGCGGCGCTGGCCGGGCTGTTGCTGGTCGCGATCGCCGTCGATCGGCGCGGTGAGCCGTCCGCCGCCGGGCGGTCGGCGAATCAGCCGGTAGGCCGGGTCGCCGGGGGCGGAGGGTGAGCCTCACGCGTCGCGCGGCGCCCGCTTCGGGAAGACGGTGTACGCGACCGGCCAGAACACCAGCCAGCCCGCCATCACCACGGTGAGCCGGCCGGCCCACGCCCACAGCTCGGCGGTGCGCTCGCCGTCGCCGACCAGGGCGATGCCGCCGAGCAGCACGGCGCAGGCGACCGCCCAGCCGATCATGCCCTTGCCCCACTCGCGCCACTCGTGCCGGGCCCGCGCCATCCCGTACTTCGGGGCCCGGCGCGGGGGAGGCCCGCCGGCGAACCGGTGCGCGAACCGCTCGTCGGCCCAGCGCACCATGCTGTGTCCGAACGCCACCGAGAACCCGAGGTACGCGGCGGCGAGGCCGTGGGCGAACGTGGCTGTCGCGCCCCGGCGCAGGTCGATCATCGTGGCGGCCAGCAGCACGAGATCGACCACGGGCACGGCGATCAGCAGCGCCGCGCCGAGGCGGGGCCGGCGCAGCGGGTACCGGGCGATCAGCCCGGCGAGCAGCACCACCCAGAACGCCACCTCGCATCCGACGATCACTGCCACGAGCATGCGGCCTCCTTTTTTAGTACGCTGTGCGATAACCGTAGCAGCGTTCGTCGACCAGGTTCCGGAGGGCCCGTGCCCAAGATCGTCGACCACGACGCGCGCCGTGCCGAGCTGGCGCGGGCGATGTGGCGGGTCGTCTACCGCGACGGCGTCGGCGCCGCCACCGTGCGCAGCATCGCGGCCGAGGCGGGCTGGTCACCGAGCGCGCTGCGGCACTACTTCACGACCCAGACCGAACTGCTGGTGTTCGCCATGGAGCACGTACAGGCCGAGGCGGCCGAGCGGATCGCCGCCGACGACCGGACCGGCAGCCCCCACGAGGTCGCCCAGCGGGTGCTGGAACACCTGCTGCCGCTGGACCGGCAGCGCGTCCGCGAGGCCGAGGTGTGGCTGCTGCTCGCCGCGCGCGCCCAGACCGACCCGGCCGCGCGATCCCGGATGGCCGAGGCGGACGACGGCATCCGCCGCGCCGCCGAGTTCGCCGTCTGCCTCCTCACCGGGGAACCGGCCCCCGACCCCGAGGCGGTCGCCGGGCTGCACGCCCTGCTCGACGGGCTCGCGCTGCACGCGCTGCTGCACCCCGAGCGGATGCCACCCGCGCGCGCCCGGGCGCTGCTCGGCGCGCACCTGGACACGCTCGCCGCGCCCTGACCGCCCCGGCCGCGTCCTGAGCGACTCAGTCGCCCGGACGCCGGCCCATCGCCGCGCCCAGCTCGGCGCGGCTGGCGATGCCCAGCTTGCGGTAGACCCGGGCCAGGTTCGCCTCGACCGTCTTCGGGCTGATGTAGAGCGCGTCGGCGATGAGCCGATTCGTCTGCCCCCGGGCGGCGAGCCGGGCCACCCGCTCCTCCGTCGCGGTGAGCGCCGTCGGGGCCGGGGTGCGGGCGCCGATGCGGCCCAGCTCCGCCCGTGCCCGGTCGGCGAACGCGGACGCGCCGAGCGCGTCGAACTCGGCCACCGCCGCGTCGAGCGCCGCCCGCGCCTCCCGCCGCCGCCGCACCCGCCGGTACGCCCGCCCGGCCGCGAGCAGGCAGCGGGCCCGGTCCAACGGCAGCACCGCCTCCGGCACCGTGGCCCGGGCCTGCGTCAGCGCGTCCAGCGCCTCGCCCGGGTCCGCGCCCGTCGCGCCGGCCAGCAGCACCCGGCTGCGGGCCAGCCCGAGCGTCGTCCACGGCCGCGGCAGCCGCGCGTGCCGCCGGGCCAGCCGGTCCAGCGCCGCGTGCGCGGTGTCCAGGTCACCGGCGCCCACGCACGCCTCGATCCAGTCCGGCTCGAACCGCTGCCCCAGCGGCTCGACGATGCCCGAACCGTCCAGGTCGGCCGCGAGCGAGCCGTACGCCGCCGCGGCCGTGACCCACTCGCCCGAGGCGAGCGCCACCAGCCCGGTGAGCTGGTGGTGCAGCCGGCGGCTCCACGCGTCGCCGAGGTCGTCGTCGCGACGTAGCCCGGCGGCGGTGGCACCCGCCCGCGCCAGCCGGCCCCGGTGCGCGTCGAGCATGCCGGCCAGCCAGCTCTCGCCCACCAGGCCGGTGCCGAGCTGCTCACCCAGGTCACGGGCGTCGGCGATGTGCGTACCGGCCTCGGCGAACCGCCCGGCGAGCAGTTCCGTCTCGCCGAGGTGGGTGAGCGCCTCGTGCCGCAGCGGGTCGTCCCCGCGCGCCACCGCCCGGTCCAGCATCAGGTGCAGCCGGGCCCGGGCCCGGTCGTGGTCGTCGACGGCCTTCCACCAGATCGCCGGCACCGAGCCGGCCAGGTAGGACGGTTCGCCGGCCTCCAGCGCCAGCGCCCGGTCGAGCAGGCCGGTCGGCGCCTCGCCACCGGCGCGTACCTCGTGGAAGAAGAACAGCAGCAGCGCGGCGGTGAACAGCGGGCGGTGGTCGTCGCGGTCGGAGAGCCGGGCGATCGCCGCCCGCGCGTGCGCCCGCGCGGCCTCCGGCTGGTCGTGGAACATCGTCAGGTGCGTGTGGATCCGCCCGGCCAGGTCCCCGTCCGGCCCGGCCGCGGCGAGCGCCTGCTCGGCCACGCGCACGGCGGTGACCAGGTCGTCGGCGCACCAGGCGACGAGGGCGCGCAACAGCAGCGCCTCACCCCGCTCGGCGCCGGTCAGCTCCTCGGCCGCGGCCTCGGCGGCCCGGCCGGCCGCCGCGTAGTCCCCGCTGTCGATGCGGCACTGCACCGCGTCGAGGCGACGCCGGTTGCGGTCGGCGGTGGCGGCCTGCGGGGTCAGCTCGGCCGCCCGGGCGTACCAGTCGGCGGCGAGCGCGGGCGCGCCGCGTATGCGCTGCCGGGCCGCCGCGGCGGCCAGGTCGGCGGCGACGTCCGCGTCCGGCGCGACAGCGCACCGGGCCAGTTGCCGGGCCCGCTCGTCGGGGTCGGCGACCGCGCGGGCGAGCACCGCGTGCAGGCGCCGCCGGGCTCCCGGCGGGATGCTCTCCCGGACCGCCGCAGCGTACCGGGGGTGGGCGAAGCTGATCCGGCTCGGCGTGACCACGACCAGCCCGGCGTCCTCCGCCGCGTCCAGCGCGCCGGGCGGCATGCCCGCCGCCGTCAGGTCCCGCATGTCCGGCACGGTCAGCAGCGCGGCCAGCCGGACCGCCTCCCGGCTCGGGCCGGGCAGCGCCCGCAGCGTCTCGGCGAGCAGCCGGCGCAGCGACGACGGTACGGGCAGGTCCTCGTCGTGCGCGGGTGGGCGGGGCAGCCGCAGCACCGCCCGGGCCAGTTCGACGGCGAGCAGCGGGTTGCCGTCGGCGTCGCGTGCCAGCCGCTCGACCAGCGGGCGGCTGAGCGTGCCGCCGAGGCGGGCCTGAAGGATGCGGTGCAGGTCGGGCGCGGGCAGCGGCGGTACGTCGGCGCGCAGCAGCGGGTGCCGGCCGGTCGGGTCGTCGTCCAGCCCGAGCGGCACCGGCGTCGCCGGGGTCTCGCCGGTGCGGTGGGTGGCCAGGACGGCGGGCCACCGGGACAGCCGGCGCAGCGCGAACCGCAGCGCCCGGGCGCTCGGCAGGTCCAGCCACTGCGGGTCGTCGACGGCGAGCAGGAGCCGGGGCGCGTCCGTGACCGCCGCGTCGAGCAGGGTGCGGGTGGCGGCGCCCACGGCCCGTTCGTCGACCGCCGCGCCGTCGTGCTCGCCGGTCAGGAGCACCATGTCGGCCGCCGCGCGTTGCGGCGCCGGCAGCCCCGGTAGCGCGTCGGCCAGCGGGCGCAGCACGTCCGCCAGCGCCGCGTACGGCAACGCGCTCTCGGCCTCGGTGGGCGCGGCGGACAGCACCCGCCAGCCGGTGCGCCGGGCGTGGCCGAGCACTGCTCGCCACAGCGTCGTCTTGCCGATGCCGCTGGGACCGTCGAGGAGCACCGGAGTGCCCGCCGCCAGGGCGCGCCACACCCGCTCGACGACCGCGTCGCGGCCGACCAGTGCGGCGTCCATGGCGGGATGGTGGCACAGCCGCGCCCCCGAACCCAGCGTCGGCGCGGCCTAGCCCGGAACCTGTCCGCATATCGAGACGGGCGGGATCACCTCCTGGTTGCGGTAGACGTCGGCGCTCCAACTCGGCCCGCTGGTCGCCGCGATCGGCGGGATCCGGGGCGCCCGGGACGGGCTGAGCAGGCTGAGGAACTTGTTGATCACTTGGACGACGGGTTCCAGGATGCGGTAGCCGATGCCGAACCTCGCCCGTACGCCGAGGCCGACGCCCCGGCACACCGCGTACGGGGCGCCGAGCGCGGACCCGATCGTGGCCCCGTACGAGGTGACCAGCTCGAACCAGATGCCGGCGGTGAACAGGAACGCGCTGATCCCCATGGTGAACCGCACGCCGTGCCGCACGACCAGCCCCATCACGCCGACCGGCACGCCGGTGAGCGAGTCGAGCAGGCTCACCCGGCGCGCGAAGCCCTCCGTCACGCGCGACCCCACCTGGCCGTTCGCGTAGCCGAACCCGAGCTTGCCGGCGAGGGCGTACTCGCCGGAGCCGCGGAACGTGCCCAGTTTCGCGCCGAACGCGGTGGCCACCTCCAGCGTCTGGCTCACCGTGAACGACAGCGGCAGGCCGGCGACCAGCCCGATCGGGAACGCGATGTCGACCGGGACCGGGAACGTCCTGCGGTGGTTCTGCCCGCCGTCGACGCCGGCGGTGAAGTCCACCTTGATGCCGAAGCCGCCGCCGATCTCCAGCTCGGCCCGGGTCACCTTGCCCGCGCCGATGGCCAGGTGGAACGACGCGGCCGGGCGGCCGACTGTGAGCGTGACGGTGCCGGCGAGCCGGACGCCGCCGTCGTCGTACGTGAAGTGCGTGCCGACGCCACCGGCGCAGCAGAACGTCCGTACCCGGTAGCCGTGGGCGCTCGCGGCGGCCTGCCCGCCCGGCGCGGGCGGCGGCTGCGCGGGCGCGACGGCGAGCGGCCGGGATCGGCCGAGCGTGCCGCCGGCCGCCGCGGCGTCCCGGGTCCACGACGGCTCACCTGCTACGTAGACGGTCGGCTGGTCGAGGGTGACGTCGTCCCCGCCGAACGTGCCGTCGCGGATCACCTCGGTGAGTGTGACCGGGCCGATCGTGACGACCAGGTCGTCGCCTTCCTCGGCCAGGTCGAGCACCCGGCCCACGCCGCGTCCGGTGAGGAACATGACCCGGCCGGGCGCGAGCCGGTCGGCGTCGCGCGCGCCGGGGTCGAGCCGCCAGGTCAGCCCGTCCGGGCTCACCGACCGCACGGTGCGGCTGCCGCCGCCGACCAGCACCACGTCCGGTTGCAGCGTGACGTCCTTCCCGGGCGCCGGCGCCTGCCCGTATCGGGGCTGCCCGTCGTCGGCCGGGCCGGGCGTGGGGCCGCCGCAGCCGGTCACCGCCAGCAGCGCCGCCACGCCGGCCGCGAGCAGCCGACGGCCGCGCACCGGCCGCCTCACATCCGACCGGCGACGGTACGGGCGAGCCGTTCCAGCGGCGCCCGGTTCTCCTGCGGGTCGTTGAGCCGCACCAGCCGCACCGCGACCCACAGGTCGCCCTTGCGCAGGAAGAACGCCTCCGCGGTGAGCAGGGCCTCGTCGGCGGTGCCGGCCAGCTCACGGATCTCGTGCTCGAGTTGCCGCTCGATGTCGAGGTACTTCTTGGCGCCGTCGCCGACGAACACCTCGACCTGGGCGGTCGGCCCGCTCGTCGGCCCCGTGTAGGTGCACGACTGCCCGGCGGCGACCGGCTCGTCGAGGGGCGTGCCGGCGAGACGTTCGGCGTCGGCCTTGGACACCAGCGCGCAGGCGTCCGGCCCGGCGGCGTCGTCCACCGGTTCGGCGCTCGGCTCGGCCGGCGCCTCCCCGGCCGGGTCCGCGACCGGCGAGCCCGCGCCGGGCGCGGCGGCACCGGCGGCCGGCGGTTCGTCGCCGCCGCAACCGGCGGACGCGGTGAGCAGGATCGCGGTCAACGCGAGCGCGATCAGTCGACGGGTTCGCATGCCGGCCCCCGCTCAGGCCGGGATCGCGTCGAGCGTGCGGCGCAGGATCTGCTCGTTGCCGGCGGTGCCGCCGCCGAAGCTGCTGATCGTCACCGTGTACGTGCCCTTGCCGTCGATCAGCACCGCCTCGCCGCGCACGTCCTTGACCGCGAGGTAACCCCGCTCGCCCCGGTCCAGGTCGACGACCTTCTCGTACTGCTGGCCGGCCTGCTCGTGCTGGTAGTCGTAGGTGGCCTTGCCGGCGGTGGCCGAGGCCGTGGTGACCGCCAGCTGGGCGATGCCGTCGCCGAACGAGCAGTTGCCCTCGTCGCGCAGCTTCCGGTCGACCAGTTCGGAGACCTGGGCGGCGGTGAACGGGCACGGCGGCCGCACGTCGTCCACCGCGCCCGCGTCGGTGTCGCCGCCGTCCTCGCCCGCCACGGTGTCGGCCGCGCCTCCGTCGAGCACGTCGCCGCCGGAGTCGCACCCGGCCGGCGCGAGCAGGGCGAGCAGCACCAGGGGCAGCGCCAGGCGGGCGCGGTGGAGACGGGCGGTCCGGGCCGGTGTGAGCGCGTCAGTTGCCATGCCTGCGACGCTAGGCGCGACGTCACCGCCGGTAATCGGGGGTTTCCCTATGCGGTGACCTTGGCGGCAGGCTCGCGCGCCCCGGTAGGCGGCGCGTCCGGGCCGCCGCGCCGCCCCACCCGGACGGCGAGCCGATCCAGGTAGCCGACCATGAGCGCGACGAACAACACCACGAACAGGATCAGCATGGGCAGCGGCAGGACCAGGCCCAGCGGAAGCTCGCCCCCGGCGCCGAAGGCGCGGCCGGCGATCATCTGCACCAGCGCGGGAGCGGTGAGGCTGTCCGGGCCCCGGCCTACGAGCATCGACCACAACGGCGACTGGGCGTGTGCCAGCCAGGTCGGCAACGCGGTCACGGCCAGCATCGGCAGCGCCGGCAGCAGCAGCGTACGGCCGGCGCCGCCGCCGGAACGCCACCGCTCGTGCTGGCCCCGGAACAGCAGCGTGAACGCGAACAGCGCGGGCACCGACAGCCAGGTCGGCGGCACCAGGCCGAGGAACAGGCCCAGCTGTTCGCGCTCCGTCGTGCGTTCGAAATTGGCGATGGCCAGCGGGCCGGCGCCGACGAACAACCACGGCGCGAACGGCACCAGCAGCAGCTCGCTCCAGCGCCCCAGCGGGCGCAGCGCGCCGATCCCGAACCCGGCCAGCGCCGCGACCGTCACCGCGACGAGTGTGGACAGCAGCGGCGGCACCCAGGTGTTGGCGAACAGGTTCGCCGTCTCGACCCCCTTGGGCAGGGGCCCGGTGTCGGCGGAGAAGTTCCGCAGCCACGGCAGCGACGCCCAGACGGTCACGCCGAGGACGACGACGAGCGCGACAGCGGTCAGCCCGACGAGCAGCGGCCGGCGGCCGGTGAAGGACTCCGCCTCCCGGACGGACGGGCCGTCCCGCCAGCCGTCGAACTCGATGCGCAGCCGGGTGGCCAGGATGAGCGCCACCGCGGCCATCCCGAGCAGCCCGAGCAGCACCAGCAGCAGCGTCGACGTGGCGGACCCGACACCGAAGCGCATCGTCCGGAAGGTGGTCTGCACGGCGGTGAACACCGGCGTCGCAGTGGATTCGCCGCGCGGCCCGCCGCCGGTCAGGATCACCGGAGCGGTGTAGGTCTGCAGGGCGGCGGCGAGGACGCCCAGGCCGAGCAGCCCGCCGACGGTCAGCATGGCGGGCGCGGGCCGCTGGTCGGGGTCCCGCCGGCGCAGGGCGCTCAGGTACAGCGTCGCGGCCACCGCGACGACCAGCCCGAACGTCACCTGTGCCAGCGCCGAGACGAGGAACGTCCGGGGGGACTGCAGATCCTGGGTCAGGGTGCCGTCCTCGATGCCCTCGGCGCGCCGGCCGAGGTACACCGCGACCGGCGCGTACGCGGCGAGCGGCAGCGCCAGCACGCCCCGGGTGACCAGGCGGGCGACCCGGCCGGCCCGGTCGGCGAGGACGGCGAGCAGCGGCGCGGCGAGCAGCGCCACCGCCAGCGGGATCAGGGCGAGCAGCACCGCGAACCCGACCTGCCCGGCGAAGCCGGAGGTGAGGGCGGCCTCGTAGTTCGCCGTACCGGCCGACTCGCCCGAGCCGCGCGGCCCGTCACCCTGGAAGCTGCGGGCCACTGTGGACAGGGTGGGCAGGACGTACGACCAGACCCAGGCGATCACGGCCGGGACGATCAGCGCCAGCCCGATCAGGGTCCGCGCCGGGCGGTTCGGCTGGGTGTGCTGGGGCGCTGGCGCCTGCGGTGTTGCCGGCTGATTCATCGGGACATCCACCCTCGAAGATCGACGATCACGGCCGTCGCGACGGTAACCGATGCCGTCCACGTCGGCAGCGCGACCGGACCGCTGCCGGGCGGGGCGGCTACTGTCGCAACCGTGCGGAGCAAGCAGGAGCTGACCACGGCGATCCGGGGACGACGGCGGGCGGCGCTGGTGGTCAACGCCCACTCCCGCCGTGGCCGGCGGCTCTACGACACCGTCCACGCACGCCTGCGCGCGGCCGGGTTCACGCTGCTCGGCGCGTACCCGGTGGACCGGCCCGGCGAACTGGACCGGGTGCTCGCCGAGGCCGCCGACCTCGGGCCGGACCTGCTGGTCACCGGCGGCGGCGACGGCACCGTCGGCGCGGCCGCCCGGCTGCTCGCCCACCGGGACGTCGCGCTGGGTCTGCTGCCGCTGGGCACCACCAACAACTTCGCCCGCACCGTCGGCGTGCCGCTCGACCTGGACGCCGCGATCGCGGTGCTCACCGACGGCAAGGTGATCGACGTCGACCTGGGCCTGATCGGCGACACCCGGTTCACCAACCACGTCGGGATCGGGCTGTCCGCCGACATCATGCAGGCCGCGCCGCCGGGGCTGAAGCGGGCCGCCGGGCGGCTCGCGTACCCGATGACCGGGCTGGGTCTGCTGGCCCGGCACCGGCCGCTGCGCGTGACGGTCCGCGCCGAGGGACGCGAGCGCACGTTCACCACCCATCAGGTGTACGTGGCAAACGGCGGTTTCCACGCCGGCCGCCCGATCACCGCCGACGCCACCGCCGACGACCGGCTGCTGGTCGCGTACCCGGTGGGTGGGCCGACCCGGCGCGGGCTGCTGCGCGAGACGGCGCGCAACGCGGCGGCCGGCCACCGCCGCACGCTCGGCGACGAGCCGTTCCTGGCGGTACGCCAGCTGTGGCTGGACACCGACCGGCCGGCCCGCATCGAGGTCGACGGCGAGCCGTACGGGCAGACCCCGGTCCGCATCGGTCTGGACCCGAACGCGCTGCGGCTGATGGCCCGGGCGGACAGCCCGGACCACTGAGCCGGTCAGGCCCAGTGCTCCTCGTCGGGCAGCGGGATCTCCGTGTTCTGCTCCACCGCGTCGGCGGCGGTCAGATCGTCGCGTACCGACTCGCCCAGGCCCGCCCGGTCGCTCGGCGGGCGCAGCACGCCCTGCTCGGCCAGGTCCGCCTCGCTCGCCTCGGGCACCGCCCTGTCGACCGTGTCGGGTGGCCCGACGAGCGTCTCGTCCTGCCGCTGTTCCTGCGCGTCGGCCTCGGGCGGGCGGCGCAGCGCGTCCTCGCTCACGCGGTGCGCCGCACGTACGGGGCGCTCCGGTCGGCCACGTCGCCGTACTCGGCGGGAAGCTGCGTGACGACCTGGGTGTACGCGGCCGGGTCGACGGCGTCGCGCAGCACGTCGAACACCGCCGTGATGCCGTCGCGGGCGGCGTCCACGTCCACGTCGGCGCGTCCGCTGACCCGCTCCACGAACACGTCGAGCCCGAACGGCTCGGCCGCCTCGGCCGGGCCGAACGCGTAGGCCCGCAGCGCCTCGGGCAGCTGGTCGGCAAGGTCGCGGGCCTCCCCGCCGTCGATCCGCTCGGCCAGCGTCGTCAACGTCGCCCGGGTGATCGCCGTGGCCTGCTCCGCGGACGCGCCGCACCGCCGGGCCACCGCGCCGATGAACTGATCCTGGTCCATCTCGCCGCCTTCCTCCGCTGGGATTGCCGGATTCCCACGCTGGACGTCGGCAAACGGGTCGCGAGCCCGAGGCGCCGGCGCCGCCGGGCCGGGGGTAGCGTGCAGCCCGGAACCCGCAGCAAGGAGGCCCCGACAGTGCAGCCGACGACCGTGGACGTGCCCACCCCCGACGGAACGGCGGACGCCTACCTGGCGCGGCCGGACTCCGGTGGCCCCTTCCCGCCCGTCCTGCTGTTCATGGACGCCTTCGGGCTGCGGCCCCGGGTGGCGGAGATGGCCGCGACGATCGCCGAGCGCGGATACGTCGTGCTGGCGCCCAACCTGTTTTACCGCGCCGGACGCGCCCCGCTGATCGACCTCGGCGCGCTCGCCGACGACAGCCGCCGCGGCGCCCTGTTCGAGAGCATCGGGCCGATGATGGCCGCGCTGACGCCGGAGACGGTGGCCCGGGACACCGCCGCCTACCTGGACTTCCTCGCCGCCCAGCCGGACGTCGCGCCGGGTCCGGCGGCGATCACCGGGTACTGCATGGGCGGCATGAACGCGCTGCGCGCGATCGAGGCGCTGCCGGACCGGATCGCCGCGGCGGCCGCGTTCCACGCCGGGCGGGTCGTCACTGACGCGCCGGACAGCCCGCACCTGGGCCTCGGCGCGGTGAGCGGCGAGCTCTACTTCGGGCACGCCGACGCCGACCCGTCGATGACCGCCGAGCAGATCGCCGTGCTGGAGAAGGCGCTGGACGCGGCCGGTGTCACCTACCGCTCCGAGGTCTATCCCGGCGCCCGCCACGGCTATACCCAGTCGGACACGCCGATGTACGACGAGCAGGCCACGAAGCGGCACTGGGCCGCGTTGTTCGACCTGCTCGACCGCACCTTCGGGCGCTGATCCGGGCGCCGGCCGGGCCGGGCGGACGATTCACCGGCACGGGGGCGGGTAACCGGCGACATGGCCGACCGCCCTCGCGACACCGTCCGCTCGCCCCTGGACCGGGTGGTCGAGCGGGGCGGCAGCGCCCTCGCCCGGGCCCGTGCCGAGGGCGGCATGGCCAGCCGGAACCGGATGCGCCAACTGGAGATCACCGTGGTGATCTCCGCGCAGGCCGGGCTGGCCGCGGCGCTCGCCGCGCTGCTCGCCCAGTGGCTGCTCGGCTCCGGCGGGCACGTCTTCGCCCCGGCCGCCGCGGTCGGCACCATCGCCACCGCGATCGGCCAGCGGGCCCGGCGCACGTTCGAACTGCTCATCGGCGTGGGCCTCGGCATCGTGGTCGGTGACCTGCTGCGCGCCCTGCTCGGCAGCGGCTCCTGGCAGACCGGCCTGGTGGTCACGCTCGCCATCGCCACCGCGCTGCTGGTGGCCGGGCGCGGCGGCGCGCTGGTCGGCCAGGCGGGCGGTACGGCGGTGCTGATCGCCACGCTCGCGCCGGTGCAGCCCGGCCTGGAACTGCCCCGGCTCTTCGACGCGCTGGTGGGCGGGCTGGTCGGCCTGTTCGTGGTGGCGCTGCTGCTGCCGGTCAACCCGATCCGGGTGCTGGGCAAGGCGGTGGAGCCGGTGACCGCCGGGCTCACCGCGCAACTCGACGCCGTCGCGCACGCGCTGACCCGGCGCGACGCCGACGAGGCTCAGCGCGCGTTGGAGGACCTGCGCGGACTCGAGCCGGACATCGGGCGGCTCAACGACGCGCTCAGCGGGGCCGAGGAGGTGGTGACCATCGCGCCCGCCCGCTGGCGCCGCCGGGCCCAGTTCCACAGGTACGCCGAGGCGACGCAGCACCTGGAACGGCTGGTGCTCTACGCCCGGTCGATCGCCCGGCGCTCCGCCACCGCGTTGCAGTACGACGAGCCGATCCCGCCCGCGCTGCCGGACGCGGTGGTCCGCCTCGGCGCGGCCACGCGGGAGCTGAACCGGGCCTGCCGCGGCGGCGACGACGAGGACCTGGAACGCACCCGGGAGTTGGTGCGGGAGGGCGCGGAGCTGGCCGGACGCGCGTGGTCGCAGGGGGTGCGCACCTACGGCGAAGCGATGATCAGCGACCTGCGGACCGCGCAGAGCGAGCTGCTGCGGGCCACCGGCTGCCGGGCCGAGGACGCCAACGGCAGCGTGCGCCGGGCCGCCGGCGCGGGCGAGGCCGAAGCGCGCCCGCCGATCCGGGCCCGGATGAGCCGGCCGGTCCGGCGCCGGGTGGCCGGGCGGGGCGTGCCCGGTCGGCGCCCGGACATGTTCCGCCCGCCGACCCGCGTCGGCTGAGGGCTGTCGAAGGCCACCGGGCGGCAACTGGCACCTGCCCCGGCCGGTCCGGCTCGTTAGCGTCGGCCCATGGACACCCGTCACGCCGCGCTGGTCGCGCGGTTCGCCGCGCTGACCACCGCTCACGTCGCCGACGCCTGCCTGCGCGCCGGCGTCGAGGTCCGGTGCGCTCCGGCCGCCGTACGCCCGGTGCTGCCCGGGCGGCGGCTTGCCGGGCCGGTCCGCCCGGCCCGGCACGTCGGCAGCGTGGACGTCTTCCTCGAGGCGATCGAGCGGGCCGCCGAGGGGGACGTGCTCGTCGTCGACGACGGCGGGCGCACCGACCGGGCCTGCGTCGGCGACCTGGTGGTGCTGGAGGCGCGGGCCGCCGGGCTGGCCGGCCTGGTGGTGTGGGGCGCGCACCGCGACACCGTCGACCTGGTGGCGGTCGGGCTGCCGGTGTTCAGCCGCGGCGCCACCCCGAGCGGGCCGCTGGAGCTGGACCCGCGCCCGGACGGGGCACTGGAGCACGCCCGGGTCGGGTCGTTCACCGTCGGCCCGCGGGACCTGGCCCTGGCCGACGACGACGGCGTGCTGTTCGTGCCCGCCGACCGGGCCGGGGACCTGTTCGGCCTGGCCGAGTCCATCCGGGACACCGAGCGGCGGCAGGCCGACCGGATCCGGGCCGGCGAGTCGCTGCGGTCGCAGGTCGGCTTCGCCGCCTACCTGACGGCCCGCGCGGCCGACCCGGCGCTGACGTTCCGGGCGCACCTGCGCGCCGTGGGCGGCGCGATCGAGGAGTGAGCCGCTCAGCCGCCGCGCGCCCACAGCGCCAGGCGTACCCGGTTGGGGCTGCCGGTCTTCGTCATCAGGCTGGTGATGTGCGTCTTCACCGTGGTCACGCCGATGTGCAGCCGGTCGGCGATCTCGGTGTTCGACAGTCCATCGGCCACCAGGTCCAGCACGTCCCGCTCGCGGGCGGTCAGCTCGGCCGCGCGCCGGGGCGCGCCGGCGCGGGCGTGCACCGCGCGTTCGACCAGCCGGCGCAGGATCTCCGGGCTGAACGGGCTGTCCCCGGCGGCGGCGCGGCGGATGCCGTCCAGCAGGTCGGCCGGGGGCGCGTCCTTGAGCAGGAAGCCGCAGGCGCCGGCGGTCAGCGCCGGGTAGAGGTGGTCGTCGTCGCCGAACGTGGTGAGCACCATGATCCGGGTGGCGGGCCGGTCGGCGAGGATCCGG
Organism: Micromonospora sp. CMU55-4; assembly: GCF_011602315.1. Taxonomy (NCBI): domain Bacteria; kingdom Bacillati; phylum Actinomycetota; class Actinomycetes; order Micromonosporales; family Micromonosporaceae; genus Micromonospora; species Micromonospora sp. CMU55-4. The sequence goes on along the minus strand of NZ_JAAOLH010000021.1, from coordinate 38,870 downwards.
CTGGTCGCGGTGATGCCGTCGACGCCGGGCATCCGCAGGTCCATCACCACTACGTCCGGCCGCAGCCGGGCGGCGAGGGCGATCGCGTCCCGGCCGTTGTCGGCCTCGCCGACCACGTCGAGGTCGGGCTGGGCGTCGCAGAGCATCCGCAGACCGGCCCGGATGAGGTGCTGGTCGTCGACCAGCAGCACCCGGATCACGCCGGCTCCGGCGCGCCCGCGCGGGGGCGGGGCGTGTCGGGGGCGGGCCCGGCCGCCGGCAGCACGGTCCGTACCCGCCAGCCGGACCCGGTGGGCCCGGCCTCCAGCCGACCGCCGAGCACCTCCACCCGTTCCCGCATGCCGACGATGCCGTGGCCGCCGCCGGAGGGCACCCCGGCCGGCGCCGCGCCCCGCCCGTCGTCGGACACCGCCCAGTGCACCGCGCCGTCCTCGACCGACACGGTCAGCTGCGCCCGCGCCGCCGCGCCCGCGTGTTTCGCCACGTTCGTCAACGCCTCCTGGGTCAGTCGCAGCACCGCCTGGCCGCGTACCGCGTCGAGCGCGCCGACAGCCGGGTCGACGTCGGCCTCCACCACCACGCCCGCCTGCCGGGCCCGGTCCACCGCCGCGCCGAGCGCCGCCGGAAGCGCCGACGGCTCGATCGCGGTCAGGGCGGCGTCGCCGCGTACGCCGTCCGGGTCACGCAGCACCGCCACCAGCCGCCGCAGGTCGGTCAGCGCCGCCGTGCCGGTGGCGTGCACGTCGTCGAACACAGCGCCGACCCGGGGGTCCAGGTCGGGCAGCACGTGCCGGGCCACCCCGACCCGCAGCACCATCGACGCGACGTGGTGCGCGAGCACGTCGTGCAGTTCCCGGGCGATGGCGCCGCGCTCGTCGGCGCGGGCCGCCCGGCTCTCCGACTCGCGCCGGCGCCGGTCCGCCTCGGCCCGCTCCTCGGCCTGCCGGCTCAGCTCCCTCGTGGTCCGCACGACCAGCCCGAGCAGCAGGGGCAGGCAGACGGTGACGGCGAGCCCGAACAGCCCGGTCAGCGCTGTGCGGACCGGTTCGCCGATCAAATTGGTCAGGTCGACGGCGGCGAGCAGCCCGGCGCCGAGCCAGATCGTGCGCGGCCGGGTGGCCCGCATGGTCAGCTCCAGCAGCGCCCAGCTCGCGCCGACCTGGTTGATCATCACGTCGTCGACCAGCGGGAACGCCGCCGCGAGCAGCGCCGACTGGAGGAGCAGGTTCAGCAGCGGCCGGCGGTGGCACAACAGCGCCAGGAGAAACGCCGGGACCGCCAGCGCCCACTGCGTTCCGGTGGGCCCGGGGCGGCCGTGCACGCCGACGACCAGGTAGCCGATGCCGCTGAGATCCAGCAGCAGGATCCGCGCGAGCGTGTCGCGTGCGTCGAACAGCCGACCGACCCAGCCCACCGCGTCAGCCTAGGCAACCGGGGCGGCCGGGGCCACCGCGTTGGCTCGCCGCCGCCGGACGGCGCGCAGTCCGAGATGGACGGCCAGCCCGAGCGGGCCGAGCAGGACGGTGAGCAGCAGCACCGGAGCGGTGAGCAGGGCCGGCAGCCCGCGCTCCCGCGCGTCCTGCCAGATCCACCGGCCGACGAACAGGTCGAAGGCGATCATGTGGGCCCAGGCCGCCGCCGCGCCGTCTGCGGTGCCGAGCAGGTCCCGCAGCCCGTCGAGGGTGGGCGCTGTCACCACCGGCAGCACCGTTCCGAGCGACGGGAGCACGAGGACGGCGTAGACCAGCAGCACCGGCGCGACGATCAGCGGTGAGCCGACGATCCGGGCGGTCCAGGACCAGCGCGGCGCGAGGATCATCAGCGCCCAGAACGGGGCGGCGAGCAGGAACGTCAGGTCGAACAGGATCCCGGTCATCCGACGAGCACCACCCCGGCGCGGCGGGCCCGGCGCGCCAGCACCAGCGCGGAGGCGGTTGCCGTGGCCGCCACCAGCACTCCCGCCGCGGCGAGCGTGAGCGCGTCCGGGGCGAGCAGCGGCTGCCCGCGCAGGGCCTGGGCGGTCACCAGCAGCGTGAGTCCCGCGTACGCGGCCCCGCCGACGAGCACCAGCCGGGCCCGGGTCAGCCCGTCCAGCCGCCGGCCGAGGAACCGGTCGAGCAGGATCGCCAGCAGCGGCAGCGCCTGCAGCGCGTGCATCCCGACGAAGTGCCCGACGCGCAGGTCGCCGCCGGTGGTGCTCCAGCCGAGCAGCGGCAGCCCGGGACCGCCGTCGGGCACCCCGACGCTGTGCGCGCCGCTGATCCCGGCCGGCGCTCCGGCGGGCTGCCGCATGACCATCGGGAACGCGACGACCATGCCGAGCAGGGACACGGCGAGGCCGAGCCGTACCGCGTATCCGCCGGCGCGGTCCGCGAGCGACCGGCGGGACAGCACGACCGCCAGCACGAGCTGGGCGGCGAACAGCACGGTGATCGCCGCGCCCATGACGCTGTACAGCATCGCGTCCAGTGTCGTGGCGCCGTTGAAGTGGCTCGCGGTGCCGCGCAGCACCTGGCCCACGATGATCGTCATCTCCAGCACCGCCATGGCCACGATGAGTGTGGCCGCCCGCTCGGCGGCCCGGCTGCGGCGCGGCAGCAGGGACAGCATCCAGGCCAGCGTGACGCCGTAGAGCACGAACGAGATCGCGAACTTCAGCGGCTTGGCCCAGATGGGCGCGCCGGTCAGCACGCGCGGGTCGGCGACGACGCCGACCGCGGCGACGACGGTGAGCACCGCCATCGCGGACACGAGGAGCATCAGGGGGCGGTGCCATCCGGCCGCCCGGTTCCGCACGGTAGTCATGCCTGTAGATGCTGGTGGCGGACCGGGACCCGCGCGCCCGTCCGCAGGCCGCGTCCGTGACCCCGGGTCGGAGCGCGCCTCCTACCGGGGGAGGAGGCGGAGCGGTCAGTCCGGCAGCCGGGGCATCTCGACGCCCGGATCGCGGCCGAGCAGCACCCCACGGGTCAGCGCCCGTGATCCGAAGCGGTCGCGTACCGCGTCGACGGCGGCGTCCAGCGCCGGACCCGGGTCGGCGGTGAACGGCAGGGCCAGCTGGGTGTGCCCGCCGCCGAGGTTTGCCACCGAGACGCCGAGCAGCGTGACGCCGCGCAGCGCGATCTGCGGCAGCGCGGCGCCCAGCAGGTCACGGGCGGCGTCGCGCAGCGGCGCGGTCTGCGCGGTCGGCTCGTCGAGCGTGTGCGACCGGGTGACCCGCGTGTAGTCGGCGAAACGCAGCCGCAGCGTCACCGTGCGGCCGGTGCGCCGGGCCGCGCGCATCCGCCCGGCCACCCGGTCGACCAGACCGGCCAGCACCGCGTCCAGCTCGGCGGGGGAGTGCGGGCCGCGCCCCAGCGCGTGCTGCGCGCCCATCGAGGAGCGGCGGCGGCCCACCTGCACCGCCCGGGGGTCGCGGTTGTGCGCCAGGGCGTGCAGGTGCCGGCCGGCGCCCGCGCCGAGCAGCGACACCAGCGCCGGCTCGTCCAGCCGTGCCACCTGCCCGACGGTACAGATGCCGCGTTCGCGCAGCCGGGCGGCGGTGACCGGGCCGACGCCCCACAGCCGCTCCACCGGCAGCGGGTGCAGGAACGCCAGTTCCCGCTCCGGCTCGACCACCAGCAGCCCGTCCGGCTTGGCCACGCCGCTGGCGACCTTCGCCAGGAACTTCGTCCGGGCCACGCCGACGGTGATCGGCAGGCCGACCTCGCGGCGTACCCGCTCCCGCAGCGTGGCCGCGACGGCGGCCGGCGTTCCGGCGAGCCGCCGCAGCCCGCCCACGTCGAGGAACGCCTCGTCGATGCTGAGCCCTTCGACCAGCGGGGTGGTGTCCCGGAAGATCTCGAACACCGCCCGGCTGGCGGCCGTGTACGCGGCCATCCGGGGCGGCACCACGATCGCGTCCGGGCAGAGCCGCCGCGCCTGCCGGCCGCCCATGGCGCTGCGCACGCCCCGGGCCTTGGCCTCGTAGCTGCACGCGAGCACCACGCCGCCGCCGACGATCACCGGCCGGCCGCGCAGCCGGGGGTCGTCGCGCTGCTCGACCGAGGCGTAGAACGCGTCCAGGTCGGCGTGCAGGATGGTGGCCTCGCTCGACACCCCGCCATCCTCGCACACATGTTCGAACAGGCGCGGCTGACCTGCCCGGACGCACGCGACCGGCCGGCGGATGGCTCCCGCCGACCGGCCGCGTGCGCCTCACCGTCCGTAGACCTCGAACTCGTAGAGCGAGAAGCCGTACGAGGTCGCCCGCGTCACGCCGTACATCCGCACGTAACGGGCGCTGACCGGGGCGAACGTCACGTTGTCGACGCCGCCGTTGCCGGTGGTGGTGCTGAACACCGGCTGCCAGGAGTTGCCGTCAGCGGAGACCTCGATCCGGTAGCCGGTGGCGTACGCGGCCTCCCACCGCAGCACCGCCCGGCTGATCGTCCGGGCCGAGCCGAGGTCGACCCGCAGCCACTGGTTGTCGTTGTAGCTGCTGGCCCAGCGGGTGCCGAGGCTGCCGTCGACCGCCTTGGCCGGGGTGTTGCTGGTCAGGAACTGCGTGCTGGACGCGGTGGCGGTACGGCCCTGCGCCAGGTTGGTCACCGTGTCGCCCCGGCGCGCCGGGAACGACACGACCTGCTGGTACGTGGGCCGGTTCTGCCAGCCGATCAACGGGTGGGTGATGCCGCCGAGCCCGGACTGGGCGATCGCGTCGGCGCACCACTGGTCCCCGGCACCGCAGGACGAGTCACCCGGGTAGACGGTGGCCGCCGGGGCGGCGGTGGCCTGGCCGAGCGTGTCCAGCAGCGCCTGCCGGCACGCGCCCAGGTTGCCGTTGCCGCAGTACGTGCGCCCGAGCCCGCCGGCCACCGGGTCGCCGAGCACCGCGCGCAGGTCCTTGTCGACGTAGCCCCACCAGCCGTACTGGAACGCCGAGCCCTTGTGCGCCTGGCCCTGCGACGCCCAGCTCACGCTGCCGTCGCGCGCCGCGTTCTGCCCGCCCGAGGGCGACTCGTTGACCTGCAGCGCGTCGACCAGCGCGCCGTACAGGTCGGGGCCGAGGCCGGGCCGGAACTGCGCCGCCGCCAGCAGCGGCCACCAGGCGTCGAAGATCCGGATGGCGTCGGCGTGCTGGTAGACCTTCGAGCCCGGTGACGTCTCCACCCGGCGGGACCCGGCCTGCTGCCAGGCCCGCAGCTTGGTCACCGCGGCGGCGAGCGCCGGGTCGGTGACCGGCGTGCTGTCCAGCACCCGCAGCAGTTCGCCGAGGACCTGCTGGCCACGCAGGTCGGTGACTCCCGCCTCGGCGGTGATCCGGACGACGTCGGCGCGGCTGAGCTTGCGCTGGGCGATGGCGGCCTTCACCGGGCCGTCGAGCAGTTGACCGCGGTGCACCGCGCCGTAGCTGAAGTTGCCGTCGGCCGCGCCGAAGTCCCGCGCCTGCTTGTTGTTCCAGCTGACGTAGTAGTCCTGGTTGACCGACTGCGGGTGGGCCGACGCCGGTGCGTAGGTGGCGTCGTTGGTGTCCGGGTTCCAGCCGACCCACTCGTACGCCGGCTCGGCCTTGGCCGGCAGGTTCGGGTCGAGCGTGGCCGGGCGGACCGGGTTCGCGCCGGAGTTGTAGTACGCCGCCTCGGTCGAGTTGACGTAGAACCAGTTGAACGCGTACCCGACGTTCGCGGCGGACGCCTGGAACGCCGCCGCGCTGCCCATCGCCGCCGGGTCGTTGAACGCCTGGAAGCCGATCGCCGAGTCGGCCTCGTGCCGGTAGGTGGAGCGCAGCTTCGTGAACGCGGTCGGCTGCCCGTTCACCATGCCCCGGTAGGCGACCAGCCCGTACTTGGTGCGCAGCGCGCGCAGCGTGTACGCGCCGGCCGGGGTGGAGTCGGCGAGCGTCGGCGACCACGAGTTGCGCTTCTCCAGCACCTCCATGGCCACGCACTGCCCGCGGTAGAGGTAGCGGTTGGAACGCAGCGTCGGCGCGGTGCCGTCGGTGGTGCACAGCGGCACCGCGTACGTGTCGGTCAGGTCCTGGGAGGCGGAGGTGGCGCTCCACGCGTAGTCCTGGCCGCGGCCGAGCAGCACGTAGAGGTTCAGCCCGGCGAACGCCGCGCCGCGCGCGCTGATCCCCGGCCCCTGCAGTTCCTGGAGCATGAGCAGCTGCGGGGCGAAGTAGCCGGTCTGCGGGCCGAACACGGCCACCGGGTTGCCGGTGGTGGTGTGCCGGCCGGAGACCACCACCGCGTTGGACATGCCGTGCGTGCGCAGGGTGGACAGGCCGCCGAGCAGGTCCTTGGTGGCGGCGCTGCTGCCGGTGCGGGCGGCGGCCCCGCCGGTGGCGTCGTACGCGAGCGGCTCGGCGACCACGGTGCCCGCGTCCGGCAGCACCGCGCTGGTGGCGCCGGGCGGTGTCGCGCCGTACGGGAAGCTCTGCCCGTCGTGCAGCGTCAGCACGGTCTCCGGGTCGTTCTGCGAGCGGAACGCCGCCCAGACCCGGTCGCCCTCGGTCGGGCCGTACTTGGCGCGGGCGGCCACCCGGACCAGCGCGGACCGGACCTCGCTGCCGCCGCCTCCGCCGAACAGCCCGCCGATGACGCCGGCGGTGGCGATCAGGTCGGTCATGGTGAAGTGCTTGGGCTTCCCGGCACCGGTGAGCACGTACTCGCCGGGGTAGTTGTCGTCGGCGATCGACTTGTCGATGTAGGCGTTGATGCCGGCGATGTAGTCGGCCACGTCGGTGTAGAGCTGCTGGCCCCGGGTGCCCTTGAGGCGCAGCGCGTCCACCTGGGCCTGGAGGTCCGCCTCGGTGTAGGGCGAGTTGGCCCAGACGCTCTGCTCCAGCTCGCGGTTGCCGGGGGCGCCACCGGCGAACGAGCTGACGTTGCCGCGGCCGACGTGCCGCAGCAGGTCCATCACCCAGAGCCGGTCCTGGGCCCCGGCGTACCCGGCGCCGAACATGGTGCCGCCGCGGGTGGTGCCGGTGACGTGCGGGACGCCGGTGGCCTTGTCCCGCACGATGGTGACGTCCGAGCGTGGCGAGATCCTGCTCTCGACCTGCGCGTCGGGGACGCCGAACGAGGCGTCGTTGTAGAAGTGGGCGATCTGCTCGTCGGTCAGCCCGGCGTAGTTGTAGACCAGGTTGGCGTACTCGTCGAGCTGGTCGCTGGAGTGCGCGGGCCGGGTGCCGAGCGTCTGGTGGGCGAGGATCGCCACGAGCGTGGCGTTGCCGTTCTGCCCGGGCGGCAGGATGTCGGCGCACTGGCCGAGGCAGTAGTCGTCGGGGGTGAACGTGGTGGCGGCGAGCGCCGGTGACGGCGCGATGACCGTCAGGACGCTCGCGGTGAGGGCGGCGGTGGTGAGCGCCGCGAGGCGGGCACGGATGGCGGGTAATGGCATGGCGATCCTCCGGGGGACGCGGAGTAGGGCCGTTCGGTACGCCCGGCTGACGGCGTCTCGGCCTCCGCGCCCGGGCGTCCTGCCCGGAGGTGAGAATGACTCATATCTATCTGCGGGCAATGATCGGGGCACCACCGCCGTCCGGGATAGCCGTCGTTCACCAGTCGTCAATGCCGACGTTTCGCCGTGATCCCGGCCGTAACGACGCGGTGGGGGTGGCGCCGTTGCCACCCCCACCGCTCTCCCCGCCGGTGCGCCGTCAGTGCTTGTGGAACGACTGGCGCACCACACCCCCCACCAGCGCGCACCAGGTGGTGGTGCTGATCTTGCCGTTGGGCGGTAGTCCGTGCAGGCGCTGGAGGTCCTTCACCGCCGTGCGGGTGGCGTGGTCGTACTCGCCGGTCTCGATCACCTCGGCGTAGCCCTTGGCGGCGAGCATGAACTGCGCCGCGGCCACCGGGACGCCGGTGGACTTCTGGTCCAGCTCCGGGGCGAGGGTCTCCCAGGTCGGCGCGGTCAGCGTGGCGTCGACGTCGACCGGGATGCCGTTGCGCGCCTGCCAGTCCTGCACGGCGGCGACGGTGGCCGCGTCGAACACCCCGGTGACCGGCACGGTGTAGCCGCGGAACGTCAGCAGGCGCTGGGCGACCTGGACCACCGGGCCGCCGACGAAGCGCCAGATGTCCGGCCAGCGGCGGGCCGGCACGTCGCCGAGCCTGGTGCCGAGCTGCTTGAACACCGCGCGGCGCAGCGCCGGGAACTCCCGGTAGAACATCGCGCCCGGGCAGAGCGTGGCCCGGAAGTCCCAGTGGCCGAAGATGTCGTGGGCGTGCAGCCCGTACTGCCGGCAGATCGCGGCGCACAGCCGGGCGAGGGAGTCGAGCAGTTCCTCCGGCGGCGTCTCGGTGACGTACGTGCCCTCGTTCTCGATGCCGATGGCCCGCCCGTTCTCGCCCGGGCAGTGCGCGGCGATCATCTGCCGGTCGCCGGCGCGCAGCCGGTCCAGGCTGCCGTGCCGTCCCTCCAGGACGTGGCCGCCGCGGCTGACGGTGAAGTGCTGCCCGGTGTCGGACCAGCCGTTGCCGTCCATGTGCAGGTCCTGGCAGTCGCGGGCGAGCTGCTTGGCGTGCTCCTCGGAGTAGTCCGTGACGTTCGGGAACGCCATGTGGTGCACGATGATCTTGTTGGTGGGGGTCGCGCTCACCGACAGCGGATCGGCCGGCGGGCGGGCGGCCCACTCGTCGCAACTGATGATCCAGTCGAGGTCCGCGCCCGGCGCGGCGTGCGCGGCGGCCGGCCGGACGAGCTCGCTCCCGACGACCGCGACCGCGGCGGCGCCGAGACCGGCCCGCAGCAGCGTACGGCGGTCCAGCTCGGGGTGGTCGAAGTGCATTCCGCCTCCTCGATGGCCCGGCCGGGGCCGGGTGATGTAAAGGAACTCCAACGGCTGCGCGCGAGGTGGAGAATATTGCCAAGGCGGCGCGGCGCGCCAGAGGACAAAAGCGACGTTCGCCGGGCCGCTCCTACCGCCGGAGTAGGCGATCTCACGTCCGCTGACCGGGACGGACCATGTCGCGTCGTGATCGGCCGTGGCAGCCTGGACCCGTGCAGTCGCCCAGCCCGGCCGGGATTCTCGTGCTCGTCGCGGTGCTCGCGGCCGCCACCGCGTTCGGCTGGTGGCGCCGCCGCCATGACGGGCGGCTGCGCGCCGTCCGGAAGTGCCCATCGGACGCCGCCGCGCCGCACCGGGCCACCCTCACTGCCCTCGGGGTACGCCCCGGCGAGCGCACGCTGGTGCAGTTCTCCGCCCCGGTCTGCGCGCCCTGCCGGGCCGCCCGCCGGGTCCTCGCCGACGTCGCCGCCCGCCTCGACGGGGTCACGGTGTTGGAGGTCGGCGTGGACGAGCACCTCGACGCGGCCCGGGAACTGGACGTGTGGCGTACCCCGACCGTGCTGGTGGTGGACGGCGCCGGCCGCGTCGTGCGCCGGGCCGCGGGCGTGCCCGACCGCGACGAGCTGATCGCCGCGCTCACCGCCGGGGCGGCCCGATGACCGGCGTACGGCTGACCCGCCGCCGGGTGGTGGACCACGGGCGGCTCGCCGCGAGCCTCTGTGCGCCGGTCCGTCCCGCCTGACCGACCGCCCCCGCACGAACGGACCCACCCCATGCTGCTCGACCCCCGGGGACCGCGCTTCGCCGCCGTCCTCACCACAGTCGTCCTCGCCGTCGTCCTCGTCACCGGCTCCGGGCTGCTCCTGCTCGCCCAGGCCGTCGTGTTCGCGCTCACCGCCCTCAACCCGCGCCTCGGCCCGTACGGCCTGCTGTTCCGCGCCCTGGTGGCGCCCCGGCTGGACCCGCCGGCGGAGCTGGAGCCGGTCGCCCCGGTGCGCTTCGCCCAGCTCGTCGGCCTGGTCTTCAGCGTCGTCGGCGCGGCCGGCTGGCTCGCCGGGATGCCCGCCCTCGGCCTGGCCGCCACCGGCGCGGCGCTCGCCGCGGCGTTCCTCAACGCCGCGTTCGGGCTCTGCCTCGGCTGCGAGGCGTACCTGACGCTCCGCCGTCTGACCGGGCGGCCGCTGGCCGGCCGGGTGGCGGCGCCCCCGCGCTGACCGCCCGCCCGTACGCTGGCCCCGGCGGATGGGGGAGGGGCATGGCAGGTCGCGCACGGCTGGACCGGCGCAGCGTGCTCGTCGCGGCGGGCGGACTCGCGGTGGCCGGGATCGGCGTGCCGGTCGGCCTGGCCGCCACGAACGAGCGGCCACCGCCGCCCGCGCCGCGCGGACGGCGGCCGATCAGCATGGCGATGCACCTGCACGCCTCGTTCAGCGAGGGCGTGGCCAGCTACGCCGCCCACCTCGACCAGGCCCGCCGCAATGCCGTCGACGTGCTCTGGTGGACCGACCACGACTTCCGGGTCGCCGCCCACGACCACCGCCGGGTCGTCCACTTCGACGGCCCGGAGGAACGCGAGGGCGGGCTGGCCTGGACGTGGCAGCCGGCCACCGAGGGGCGGCTCACCGCGTCGGCCGCCGACTTCGTGGACGTCCCCGACGCCCCTGACGGTCCCGGCCGCGCGCTGCGCCTGGTCGCCGCCGGGACCGGCGCCCACTGGTACGCGGGCAAGGCGTGGAACTGGACGCACACCTCCAACATCTCCGACACCACGCTGCACCTCGACGTACGCCCCGAAGCCGCCGGCCGGGACGCCACGCTCACCGTGGAGATCGCGCTGTCGCACCACCCCGCCGGAACCGGCCGCCCCGCCGGGCAGCTCGTGCTGCGCTACCGCCTCGGCGGCGTCGACACGGTCCGGCACTCCGTCGACGGCCGTTTCGGCACCGTGGAGCGGCCCGCCCCGGCCGGCGCCTGGCAGCGGCACACGTTCGAGCTGCTCGCCGACGTGCGGCGGCTCTGGCCCGACCTGGTGGCGGGCGACAACTCGCTGCGCGGGCTGCGCCTCGGCGTCACGGTGGCAGAAGGCGCGCGCGGCGCGTACCTGGTGGACCGGCTCGTCTTCGACCGCGCCCGCCGGGCCGGGCAGGCCGGTGAGGAGATGCGCGCCGAGGTGCTGCGCGGCTACGACGGGGCGTACCCGGGCGTGACCCACCACCGCGCGTACGAGGTGTCGATGGTGCGGCACCTCAACTGGTTCGGAGGCGACGGCACGCTGCCGAGCTTCCCGTCCCCGCCGTACCGGGACAACGATGTCGAGGCCACCGAGAAGATGGTGCGGTTCCTGCACTCGCACGGCGGGGTGGTGTGCTGGAACCATCCGCTGGACACCGAACGCCGCGAGTCACTGGCCCGGCTGCTGGTCAGCCGCAACGCGCTCGGCGTCGACCTGATCGAGATCGGGCGCCGGCCGGTCGAGGACTACCTCTGGGCGTACGACGTGGCGGCCCGCAACGCGATCCCGCTGACCGCCGTGGGGGTCACCGACGACCACGACGGCACCGACTGGCGGGCCGGCCGGGACCGGAACGTCACCTCCGTCTGGGCGGCCTCGACCGGCCGTGACGACCTGGTAGCGGCGCTGCGCGCCGGGCAGGCGTGGTTCGCCGACCTGGCCGGTTACCGGGGCGCGCTGGACCTGGAACTCGGTGGCCGCAGCGGCATGGGCGCGCTCGCCGTGCTCGCCGAGGACCCCGTCACGGTGCGGCTGCGCGCCACCGACCTGCCCGCCGGGGCCACGCTGGAGGTGGTCACCGGCGACGTCGACCGGGCCGGTGTCGCGGACCCGACTCCGGCGGTCCGGGTCGGGCGGGTTCCGTGGCGGCAGTTGCGGGCGGGCTGGCACGACCAGCCGGTGCGCGTCGGCGCCGGCACGTACGTGCGCACCCAGGTACGCGACCGCGAGGGCGAGATCGTGGGCGCCAGCAACCCGATCTGGCTGCTCCGCACCCCTCCGCCCGCAGGCATCCCCCCACCCCGCCGCTTCTGACCGCCACCCTCCGCCTGTTCCGTCGATCATGAAGTTGACGGCGATGTCGGTCCCTTTTGTCCACGCCAACCTCATGATCAACGAGGTGAGGGTGGTTGCCGGGATCTGGTACTCGTGGCGGTGTGTCCGAAACCGACCACCTACCGCGCCGCGCCGTGCCGCGCGGGCGCCCGGCCGCCGACCGGCGGCCGGAAGCAGCCGTTGCGCCGATGGCCGGCCGCCCCGGCCCGGTGAGAATGACCAGCGAGGCGGCATCCGACACCCGCCCGTGGGACGCGGTGGAGTCTGTCGCATGAGCGGCTGGGAACTGTCCGGCTACACGCCGGTCCGCCGGCTCGGCGCCGGCGCGTCCGGCAGCGTCGTGCTCGCCACCCACGACCGGACCGGCACCCCGGTCGCCATCAAGTACCTGGTCCGCGACCTGGGCGAGGACTCGTCGTTCCGGACCGCATTCCGCGCCGAGGCCCGGCTGCTCGGCGAGATCGACGACCCGCACGTCAGCCGCCTCTACGAGTACGTGGAGAGCCCGCACGGCGCGGCCATCGTGATGGAACTGGTCGACGGCGTGTCGCTGCGCCAGATGCTGCGCGCGCACGGCCCGACCACGCCCGAGGCCGCGCTCTGCGTCCTCAAGGGCTCACTCGCCGGCCTGGCCGCCACCCACGCCCGCGGTGTCGTGCACCGCGACTACAAACCGGAGAACGTGCTCGTCACCGGCGCCGGGCTGAGCAAACTCGCCGACTTCGGCATCGCCATGCCGGTCGGCCAGGGCTCCGACACGACTGTCTCCGGCACGCCCCGCTACATGGCCCCCGAGCAGTGGACCGGCGCCCCCGCCGCCCCGACGTGCGACGTCTACGCCGCCACCGCCACGTTCTTCGAATGCCTCACCGGCCGGCCCCCGTACCAGGGACCGGACCTGCTCTCGCTGCGCGACCAGCACGCCTTGGCGCCGATCCCCGCCGAGGCGGCGCCCCCGCCGGTGCACGAGCTGCTGCGCCACGGCATGGCCAAGCGCCCCGACGAGCGGCCCGAGTCCGCCGAGGCGTTCCTCGGCCTGCTGGAACAGGTGGCCGGCGCCGGCTACGGCCCGCAGTGGGAGGAACGCGGGCTGCGCGAGCTGGGCCGCCGGGCCGCGCTGCTGGCCGCGCTGTGGCCGTTCCCCGAGCGGGCCGAGGGGGCCACCGCCGTCGCCCACACCGAGGTGGCGGACACGGCGCTCGGCGCGCGCTCCGGCCGGCGCGGACTGTTCCGCAAGGGCCGCACCCGTACCGCACTCACCGCCGGAGCCCTGGCCGCCGCCGTCGTGGCCGGCGGCGCCGGCTACAGCTACGCCGCCAACGACGGCACCGACGCCGCCGCCCCCACCGGCCCGGCGAGCGCCGCCCCGGCCACCACGACCGCGCCCACACCGGACCCGACCGCCGCCGGGACGCCGAGCCCGTCGCCGACACCCACCCCGCCCACCGCGTCACCACCGCCCGCGCCGTCCGCCACCCCGGACCGGACCGGGTCGCCGACCCGCGCCGGCACGCCCACCCCCAGCGCGTCGCGCAGCACCACCCCGCCACCGCCGGACGTGACCGCGCCGGTCGTGGACGGGGTAAGCGCCGACCCCGGCGAGCTGGACCCGAAGGGCTGCCCCTACGGCGCGAAGAGCAGCACCGTCACCGCCACCGTCACCGACGACCGCAGCTCCCCGGCCGCGCTGACCGTCACCTTCGGCTACACCCTCGACGGCGCCACCGGAACGGTCCGGATGGCCACCGCCGGCCGCGGCGTGTTCACCGGCACGCTCGGCCCGCTGTCCACGCCCAAGCGCAGCGCCCGCATCCCGATCCGGGTCACCGCCGCCGACGCCGCCGGCAACACGACCACCTCGGCGTCACCGGTGTACGTGACGCTCTACCACGACTGCACCCCCGGCTAGGAGTACGACAGTGCCCGCTGCCCAGCACCGCATCCCGTTCCGGGGACGTCCGGCGTGACCCGGCCCGACGAGCCCACCGAGGCGCTGCCGACCCGCGCCCTGCCGGTGACCCCGCCCGGGGACGCCGATGCCGCCGAGCCGACAGTCCACCTCGTCGCGCCCCGCGCCGCCGCCGAGGCGGAGCCGACCGTTTCTCTGTCTGCGGTGAACGGCGAGCCGACGGTGCCGCTGGCCGTGGACGGCGCGGAACCCACTGTGCCACTCGCCCGGCCGGAGGTGGACCGCTCGCCAGATGCCGAGCCGACCGTCCACCTGAGTCCGGCTCCGGCTCCGGCAACGGCTCCGATTCCGGCCCCGGGCACCGTGACCGGGCAGGCGACAGTGCGTCCGCGGCCGGCGCCGCCGGCCAGGGGCCCGGGCGTGGAGCCGACCGTCTCGTGGCAGCCCACCGGCGTACCGCATGGGCACCAGGCCGGCGGGCCGCCGGCGGCAACGGGCGCCGGGGCGTACCCGGATCGGACCGTGGGCGCGCGGGCGCCCAGCGGCGTCCCGGCGCCCGCGCCCGGCGGCGAGTTGCGCTTCGGGCCGGGCGTACCGGTGACGCCGCCGCCCGCGCCGCCCTGGCCGACCGCGCCCCCGATCCGGCCGCGACCGGTCTGGCGGCGTGTCGTCTCGGTGCTGTCCACGCTGCTCACCGCCGCGCTGCTGCTCACTGTCGGCCTGTACCTGTGGCAGCGGCTGCGCCCGATGGAGGTCGAGCAGGTGTCGGTGGCGGCGAACCGGCCGGCCGGTGTCGCGTGCGACGTGACGGTGGACGTGGTGGCCACGGTACGGACCAACGGGCGCGCCGGAACGATCCGCTACCAGTGGTTCCGCTCGGACGGCCCGCCCGGCGCGGTGCTCACCGAGCGGGTCGGCAGCGGGCAGCACACCGCGACCCTCACCCTGGAGTGGACGTTCTCCGGAGTGGGCACGACAGTCGGCACGGCCACCGTCAACATCATCGAACCGGCGCCGATGCAGGCCGGCACCCGCGTCAGATACCGCTGTCCCGGCGGCTGACCGCGTTTCCCCGCGCGCGGGTCCGGGTAGCCCCACCCGAACAAACCTGGACCACGTACGTGGAGGCCCTTCGATGAGAGACAACTTCGGGGACGCGGTGGGCGACGCGTTCCGTTCGGTGATGCTGTTCCTGCCCAAGGCGGTCGCGTTCGTCGCGATCCTGATCGCCGGCTGGCTGATCGCCAAGGCCGTGCTGAAGCTCGTGGACAAGGTGCTGGAGCGGGTCCACTTCGACCGGGCCGTCGAGCGCGGCGGCATCAAGACCGCGCTGGCCCGCTCCAAGTACGACGCCAGCGACATCGTCGCCAAGCTCGCCTACTACGGCGTGCTGCTGGTCACGCTCCAGCTCGCGTTCGGCATCTGGGGCCCCAACCCGATCTCCGACCTGATCGCCGGTGTGATCGCCTGGCTGCCCCGGGCGTTCGTCGCCATCGTCATCGTGGTGGTCGCCGCAGCCATCGCCCGTGCGGTGAAGGACATCATCTCCAGCGCGCTCGGCGGCCTCTCCTACGGCCGGGTGCTGGCGAACCTCGCCTCGGTGTTCATCCTGGGCCTCGGCGTCATCGCCGCGCTCAACCAGATCGGCGTCGCCACCACTGTCACCACTCCGGTGCTGATCGCGGTGCTCGCCACCGTGGGCGGCATCCTGGTCGTCGGCGTCGGCGGCGGCCTGGTCCGGCCGATGCAGAGCCGCTGGGAGAACTGGCTGACCCGGGCCGAGGAGGAGTCGCGCACCATCGCCACGCACGCCCGCGCGTACCAGGCCGGGCGCCGCGACGTCGAGGCCCGTCTGGCCGCCACCGGCCCGTACGCGGACTCCGAGCTGACCCAGCCGGTGAGCCGGGACGCCGAGGCGGACCGTACGCAGCCCGTCCCCGCGTACCCGGCCACCCCGGCCGCCGCCGGTGCGGACGCCACCGAGCCGGTGCCGGCGGAGGCCACGCAGCACATTCCGGCGTACGCGGACTCCGACCGCACCCAGCCGGCCACGCCGCGTCAGCCGACCGCCGAGCAGGCCGCGGACAGCGAGGCCACCATGGTCATCCCGCAGGCCGACGTGGAGAAGTTCCGCCGCTGACCTGGCGGCAGTGACACTCGGGGCGGGACCGCACGGTCCCGCCCCGATCTCGTGCCCGCCGGGGGACCACCGGGGCGCCTCGCGGCGGATAGGATCCCGGCATGACCTGGCGATGTTGATGCCCTACTGAGCGACGAGGCCGCGGGCCGCCGCGGACGCCGTGCATTCCGGCCGGTGTCCGTCACGTCCCGTGGGAAGGTCCCATGCTCGTCGCTCCTGCCCGCGTATCCGCGACCCGCCGCCTGGCGGCGACGCTCTACGGGTACGCGTTCCTCACCGACCTCGTCCTGCTCTACCCGCTCTACGTGCTGCTGTTCGCCGACACCGGGTTGTCGGTCGGGCAGATCTCCTCGCTGTTCGTGCTCTGGGCGGCCGCCGGCATCGTGCTGGAGGTGCCCTCCGGGGTGTGGGCCGACACGGTGTCGCGCCGGCTGCTGCTGTGCCTGGCGCCGCTGCTCGCCGCCGCCGGTTTCGCGCTCTGGGTGCTGCTGCCGTCCTACCCGGCGTTCGCCGTGGGTTTCCTGCTGTGGGGCGCCGGTGGTGCGCTGCGCTCGGGCGCGCTGGAGGCACTGGTCTTCACCGAGCTGGAACGTCTCGGTGCGGCCGACAGGTACGCCCGGCTGATCGGCCGGGCCCGCACCGCCGAGGTGCTCGGCGCCGTCGGGTCCGGGGTGCTCGCCGGGCCGGCGTACGCGCTCGGCGGCTACCTCGCGGTCGGCGCGGCCAGCGTGGCGACCTGCCTGCTGGCGGCAGCCGTCGCGGCCCGCTTCCCGGAACACCGCCCACGATCGTCCGCGCCGGTTCCAGGTGGCGAGCCGGACGGGCCGCGCGCGAGTGCCGCGCCGGGTGACGACGAGCCCGGCTGGCTTAACAGCCTGTGCCTGGGCCTGCGCGAGGTGCGCGCCGACCGCCGCGTCCGGGCCGCCGTGCTGCTGGTCGCGGCGGTGACAGCGATCTGGGGTGGGCTGGACGAGTACACAGGGCTGCTGGCCGCCGACACCGGCATGGCCGAGGTGGGCGTACCGCTGCTGCTCCTGCTGGTCTGGGCCGGGATGACTGTGGGTGGGCTGCTCGCGCCGCTGGGCGAGCGGCTGTCCCACCGGGGGTACGCGGGCCTGCTGGTGTTCGCGGCGGGCGCGACGGCGGCCGGGGCGCTGCTGCGGCACCCGGCGGGGTTCGTGCTGCTGGCCGCCGCGTTCGCCGCGTTCCAGCTCGCCACGGTGCTCGCCGACGTGCGGCTGCAGGCCCGGATCGCCGGGTCGGCGCGGGCCACCGTCACGTCGCTGGCCGGGATGGCCACCGACCTGACCATCGTCGCCTTCTACGCCGGGTACGGGCTGCTCGCCGGCGCGGTCGGCAACCCGGCTGCCTTCGCGGTCGCGGTGCTGCCGTACCTGCTGGTGGCGCTGTGGCTGTTCACCGGTCGAGCATGAATCGCCAGAAAAGGGACCAATGGTCGCGTTCGCGGCCTAGCGTGGGTCCGGAAAATCGGCGACCCCGGGGAGACGATCGCGGTGACGTTGGAAGCAGAGCGCACACTGCGCGACGAGGACCTGACCGGGCTGGCGGAGCTGGCCGCCCAACTCCGGGTGGACGCCATCCGGTGCAGCACGATGGCCGGCTCCGGGCACCCGACATCGAGTCTCTCCGCCGCCGACCTGCTCGCCGTGCTGGTCGCCCGGCACCTGCGCTACGACTGGTCCTACCCGGGCAACCCCGGCAACGACCACCTGATCCTCTCCAAGGGGCACGCCTCGCCGCTGCTGTACGCGGTGTTCCGGGCCACCGGCGCGATCAGCGAGCAGGAGCTGCTGGAGACGTACCGGCAGGCCGGGTCGCGCCTGCAGGGCCACCCCACGCCGGTGCTGCCCTGGGTCGACGTCGCCACCGGCTCACTCGGGCAGGGGCTGCCGGTCGGCGTCGGGGTGGCGCTCGCCGCCCAGTACCTCGACCGGTCACCCGCGCACGTCTGGGTGCTCTGCGGCGACAGCGAGACCGCCGAGGGATCGGTGTGGGAGGCGCTGGACAAGGCCGGGCACTACGGGCTGCGCAACCTCACCACGATCGTGGACGTCAACCGGTTCGGCCAGCGCGGCCCCACCGAGCTGGAGTGGGACCTGGACACCTACCGGCGTCGTGTCGAGGCGTTCGGCTGCCGGGCGATCGTCGTCGACGGCCACGACCTGGGCGCGATCGACGAGGCGTACGGGCAGGCACGCGAGGCCACCGGGCCGACGGTGGTGCTGGCCCGCACGGTCAAGGGCAAGGGCGTGCCGGAGGTGGAGAACGACCCGGCCTGGCACGGCAAGGCCTTCGACCCGGAACTGGCCGACCGGGCCGTACGGGCGCTCGGCGGCCCCCGCCGGATCCGGGTCGCCGGACCGAAACCCCCCGCCGCGCCGCGCACCGCCGCCGCCGAGCACCGGCAGCCGGAGCTGCCCCGGTACGAGCGCGGGACGAAGGTGGCCACCCGGAACGCGTACGGCGACGCGCTGCGCGCCCTCGGCGCCGCCCGGCCCGACGTGGTCGCGCTCGACGGAGAGGTCAGCGACTCCACCCGGGCGGAGAGCTTCGCCGCCGCGTACCCCGATCGGTTCTTCCAGATGTTCATCGCCGAGCAGCAGCTCGCCGCCGCGGCGGTGGGCCTGGCGGTACGCGGCTACCGGCCATTCGCGGCGACGTTCGCCGCGTTCTGGTCCCGGGCGTACGACTTCATCCGGATGGCCGGGGTGTCCCGGGCCGACATCGCGCTGGTCGGCTCGCACGCCGGGGTCGAGATCGGCCCGGACGGCCCGTCCCAGATGGGGCTGGAGGACATCGCGGCGCTTCGCGCAGTGCCCGGCTCCACGGTGCTCAGCCCGGCCGACGCGGTCTCCTGCGCGGCGCTGGTCGCCCAGATGGCCGACCACCCGGGCATCACCTACCTGCGCACCACGCGCGGCAAGTACCCGGTGCTCTACGACGACGGCGAGCCGTTCCCGATCGGCGGCAGCCGAATGGTGCGCGACGGCGGCGACGTGGCGCTGCTCGGCACCGGCGTGACGGTGCACCTCTGCCTCACCGCCGCCGACGAACTGACCCGCGAGGGCATCGACGCGCGCGTGATCGACATGTACTCGATCAAGCCGGTGGACCGGCAGCGCCTCGCCGAGACCGTGGTGGAGACCGGCGGGCGGCTGGTGGTGGTCGAGGACCACTACCCGGAGGGCGGGCTGGGCTCAGCGGTGCTGGAGGCGCTCGCCGACCTGGGCGAACCGTCCCGGGTCAACCACCTGGCGGTACGCGGGCTGCCCGGCTCCGGCACCCCCGCCCAGCAGTTCGACCGGGCCGGCATCGGCGTCGGCGCGATCGTCTCGGCGGCGCGGGCCCTGGCCTGAACGCCTGGTCGCCGGGGCCAGGTCAGCGGCGGTGTTTGCCGAGGCCGGCGGCGGGTAGCCACGCTGCCGTTGCGACGGGAGGACAGACGATGGCCGAACCGGAGTTCTACGCGCGGGTGTCCGCCCGCGCCGGCGTACCGGTCGAGACGGCCCGCGCGCTGACCGAGGCGACGCTGCGCACGCTCGCCGAACGGATCAGCGGCGGCGAGGCCGACGACCTGTCCGCGCACGTCGCGCACGAGCTGCGTCCGTTGCTGGCGCGCGCCCGGGTCGAGGACCCGGAGGTCTTCGGGTATGACGAGTTCCTGCGCCGGGTCGCCGAGCGCTCCGGCGCGACCCCGTCCGACGCCGAGCGCGGCGCGCGGGCGGTGCTGCAGGCGCTGCACCGGGTGGTCGGGCCCGCCCAGTTCAACCGGGCGCTGTCCCAGCTGCCGCGCGAGATCGCCGAGCTGGCCCAGCCCGCCCCGCGCCCGGCCTAGGCGAAAGGAAGGGCCCCTTGTTAACGCCTCCGGTAGAGGAAGGGCCCCTTGTTAACACCCGCCGCCGCAGGCTGCGCGCGTCGGTGCCGGGGAGGCGTCACTCGGGCAGCGCGTCCAGGTAGACCCAGCGGCCGTCCTCGCGGGCGAAGCGGCTGTGCTCGGCCAGCACGCCCGCCCGGCCACCCTCGCGGTAGTGCGCCCGGAACCGGACCGTGCCGGCGCTGTCGAACAGGCCGCCCTGACCGGTCTCCACGATCTCCAGCCGGGTCCAGCGCGTGCCCGGGTCCAGCTCCAGCCGGTCGGGCCGGGTGCTGGGGTGCCAGCTGTGCCGCAGGTAGGCGGCGTCGCCGAGCGCGAACGCGCTGAACCGGGACCGCATCAGCGCCTCCGCGGTCGCCGCCGTCGCCTCGCCCCGGTGGACCGGGGCGCAGCAGTCCGCGTACGGCCGGCCGGTGCCGCACGGGCATGCCGCCGTCCGTTCACCCCGTCTCGCCATGCCGCGATTCTCCCAAGCCTCGGGGAGGTGTTAACAAGGGGCCCTTCCTCTACCGGAGGCGTTAACAGGGGGCCCCTCCTTACACCTCAACCCAGTAGGCTTCCCGGACCATGAGCGTGAGTCCGACTCAGCGTGTCCTCGACCCCGATCAGGTCCGCCGATACCTCACCGCCTCGCTCGGGCCCGGCGTCGAGGTGGCCGACTGCGGCCCGCTGACCGGTGGCGGCTTCGCCGCCGTCTGGCAGGTACGCCTCACCGACGGCCGGGACGTGGTGCTCAAGGTCGGTCCGCCGCCGCACGTGCCGCTGCTGCGCTACGAGCGGGACATGGTCGGCGCGGAGGCGCACTACCTGCGCCTGGTGGCCGACCGCGCACCGGGGGTGCCGACGCCGGTGCTGCTGCACCACGGAACCGACCCCGAGCTGGGCGACTGGCTGCTCATGGCGCGGCTACCAGGTCGTACCCTCTGGGACCTGAGCCAGGCCGGCGCGGACGTCGGGCCGCTGCGCGAGGAGTTCGGCCGCGCGCTCGCCGCGCTGCACGCCGTCACCGGCGAGCGGTACGGCTACGACGGCGACCGGGCGCACGGGGCTACCTGGCGGGACGCGTACACGGCGATGGTGGACGACATGCTCGCCGACGCCGCCGACTGGGCGGTGCCGCTGCCGGTGCCGGCGTCCCGGATCCGGGAGCTGGTGGCGCGGCACGCGGCGGTGCTCGACGCGGTACGCCGTCCGGCGCTGCTGCACTTCGACGGCTGGGCCGGCAACGTGCTCGCCGTGGACGGGCCGGACGGCACGCCCCGGCTCACCGGCCTGGTCGACGGCGAACGCTACCTGTGGGGCGATCCGCTGATGGACCTGGTGTCGCCGCTGCTGTTCCGCCGCGCCGAGGACGAGCCGGACGACCCGCTGGTGCGCGCCTACCGGGCGGCGGCGCCGTTCCCGCTCGACGCCGGGGCGCGGCGGCGGCTCGGGTTGTACCGGCTGTACCTCTACCTGCTGATGACCGTCGAGATGCCCAGCCGGAACATCACCGCCGACAACGACCCGGGCCGGGTGGCGCTGCTGGCGAAGCTGCTCGACGCGGAACTGGCCGACCTGGAAGGCTGAGCGTCAGCGGGTAGCGGTGGCGAAGACCACGATGTTGTCCGGGTAGCTGCCGGTCCGCGGGTCGAACCGCCCGCCGCACGTGATCAAACGCAGCCGCGCAGCAGCGTCGCCGCCGTAGACCCGCGTGGTGGGGAAGCGTTCCTTCGGGTACGCCCCGACGCCGTCCACGGTGAACGCCGCCGTCCGGCCGTCGGCGCGCAGCACCCGGATCGTGTCGCCGGGGCGCAGCCGGCCGAGGTCGAAGAAGACCGCCGGGCCGTGCTGCGAGTCGACGTGCCCGACCAGCACCGCGTTGCCGGCCTGGCCGGGGGCGGGACCGGGGTGGTACCAGCCGGTGACCTCGGGGCGTTCCAGCGGCGGCACTTCCAGCGCGCCGTCGGCGTCGGTGGCCACCGGCACGATCTCGGCGTCCACGCCGATGCGCGGGATGGTCACCCGCACCGGTGTGGCGCGGGGGAGCGCCGGACCTGCCGTACCCGGTCGTTCGGTGGCGGGCGCGGCGGAGACGCCGGGCTGTGGCGGTGGCGTCGACGTGGTGCCGAGCCCGGCCGAGACCAGTCCGGTGCCGGTGGCGGCGGCGACGGTGACGGCGGTGACCACGACGGCGGTGCGCAGCCGCGACCGGCGCTGCGACTCCGACAGCATCCCACCTCCGTCCGACAGGGACGTGCCGCCCGCGCCGGGTGCTCCGGCGCGGGCGGACCGCTCGACGATCCGGTCAGGCGACGGCGCCCGCGCGGCGTCGGCGGATGACCGCGTATGCGCCACCGGCGAGCGCCCCGGCGGCCAGCACGCCCCCGGCGACCAGCACCCCGGTGTCGCCGTCGCGCCCGCCGCCACCGGCCTGCGCGCCGCCGATCGGGGTGACGGTGAACGTGGCGCTGCCGCCGTCGCTGCCGTCGCCGCACGTGGTGGCGACGGTGTACGTGCCGAGCGTGAACCCGGCGGTGAACAGCTCGGCGCTCAGGCCACCGCCCGCGGCCGCAGTGGTGGACCGGACGTTCTGGTCCCGGTCCGGGCCGGTGACCCGGAAGATCGCGTCACCGGCGTTCGGGTTGCACGTGGTGGTCAGCACGACGGTGCCGCCGACCGGGGTGGCGGCGGGTGAGACTCTGGTGTCCGCCAGCGCGGCGGCCGGGAGCAGCAGTGCGCCGAGGCCCACGCCGAACGCCGCCGATCCGAGAAATGACTGTGCCTTCATCCGCGTCTTCCCTCACTTTTCGTCCGCTGTAGGCGTGGGACGTCGTTCGGGTGGCCAACTCCGTGACGAGCACCGGTGTGGCCAACACTAGGAGGGTTGCGGCGGTCACTGGGGGTAATTGAGAAATCTTCGTTGCCGTCCGGTGTGCTCCCTGCCGCCGTCGGAGGGTGGAAATGCCGGGCCAGGCCGGACGGCGAGCCGTCCCGCTTCGCCGTGTCTGGGTCCGCTGTCCGTTTCGCGCCTACCGGACGGGCGGTTCCGGCCGGACCAGCCCGGTGTCGTACGCGAGCACCACCGCCTGGATCCGGTCGCGCAGGCCCAGCTTGGTGAGGATCGCCGAGACGTGTGTCTTCACGGTGGCGGTGCTCAGGTGCAGCCGGGCGGCGATCTCCGCATTGGACAGTGCCCGCGCGGTGAGCGTCAGCACCTCCCGTTCGCGGGCGGTCAGCACGGCGAGGGCGTCACCGGTGGGCGTGGGCGCGGGAAGCCGGTCGGCGTACCGGTCCAGCAGCCGCCGGGTCACAGTCGGCGCGAGCAGCGCCTCGCCCCGGGCCACCACGCGTACCGCCTCGGCGAGGTCGGCCGGGCGGGTGTCCTTGAGCAGGAACGCGCTGGCCCCGGCGCGCAGCGCGGCGTAGACGTGTTCGTCCAGGTCGAACGTGGTCAGCATGACCACCTTGGCCGGGTTGCCGGCGGCCACCAGGTCGCGGGTGGCGGCGATGCCGTCGCGGCGGGGCATCCGCACGTCCATCAGCACCACGTCCGGCCGCGTACGCGTCGCCACCGCGACCGCCTCGACCCCGTCGGCGGCCTCGCCGACCACGCTCAGGTCGGGCCGCGCGTCGAGGACTGTGCGCAGCCCGGCGCGGATCAGCTCCTGGTCGTCGGCGATGACCACCCGTACCGTCATCGGGCCGCCTCCACCGGCAGCCGGGCGTGGACCCGGAATCCGCCGGCCGGCAGCGGGCCGGCGTCGAGTGTGCCGCCGAGCAGCCGGGCCCGTTCCCGCATGCCGACGATGCCGCGCCCGGTGGTCGTGCCGGGGCGGCGGGCGGGCGCCGGGCCGTCGTTGACGACCTCCAGCCGCAGTACGCCGTCGCGGTAATCGACGTCCACGTCGGCGCGGGTGGCATGCCCGTGGCGCAGCGCGTTCGTCAGCGACTCCTGCACGATCCGGTACGCCGACAGCTGCACCCCGCCGGGCAGCGCCTCGCCGTCGTCGTCGCGCCGCAGCGTCACCCGCAGGCCCACCGCCCGTACCGCGTCGGCGAGCGCGTCGAGTTGAGCCAGTCCCGGCTGCGGTCCGTCCGGTTCGGACCCGTCGTCGAGGGCGAGCGCGTGCAGCATGGCCCGCAGTTCGGTCAGCGCCGACCGGGCCGCCGTGTCGATCGCGGCGAGCGCGGCGCGGGCCTGCTCCGGCTGCTCGTCGAACACGTCCTCGGCGGCGGCGGCCTGCACCGCGATGACCGCGACGTGGTGCGCCACCACGTCGTGCAGCTCCCGGGAGATCCGCTCCCGTTCGGCGGCGCGTACCTGCCGTTCGCGCTCGCCGCGCCGTTGCGCCTGGCCCCGTTGCAGTTCGCCGAGCGTCCAGCTCAGGCCCAGCGCGGTCACCGCCAGCAGCAGGTCCCGCCAGCCGCCGGTGACCAGCTTCCACGGCGTGGGCGCGAGCAGCAGCCCGAGCGCGACGAGCGAGTACCGGGGCGGGCGCAGCCGGGCCACGTACGCCATCGGCACCGCGACCAGGCCGAGCCAGCCGAGCTGCGGGCAGAGCGCCTCGAGGCCGACGCCGGCGAGCGCGGCGACGCCGAGGGCGTACCCCGGGTGGCGCCGGATCCACAGCAGACAGCCGGCCTGCGCGACGGCGAGGCCGACCGCGACGGCGGTCGCGCCGGTCGTGTCCGGGCCGGCGTCGGAGGCCAGCAGCGCGAGCAGGCACACGGCGAGGCTCACGGTGGCGATGCCGCCGTCGAGCAGCAGCAGGAGCCGGGACCGGGACGCGCACCTCATGTCCGGATGCTAGGCCGCGGGCGCACCGCTTCTCATCGGTCGCCAGACCGAGATCCGGGCCGGTGATCGGTCCGGCGACGGAGCCGGGAACCGCTCCGTGGCCCGATCCGCGCGGCGGCCCGCCGGACCTAGCGTCGGCGGCAGTCGTCCGGATACCGAGGAGCTACCGATGGAAACCACGATTCCGACCGCCGCCACCCGCCCGACCCGCCGCCGGGTGCGGCTGCTGACGGTGCTCGCCGCCACCGTGGCCACGCTGCTGGGCTGGGTGGTCGCGGTGCCGCTGGCCGGGGTGGATCTGACCGCGCGCACCGGTTCGGACGTGCAGCGGGTGACGCCGGTGGCGGTGGCGGTGAGCACGCTGCTCGCCGGGCTGTCCGGCTGGGCGCTGCTGGCCCTGCTGGAGCGGCTCACCGCCCGCGCCCGGACCGTCTGGACGGTGGTCGCGGGCCTGGTGCTGCTGGTGTCGCTGCTCGGGCCGCTGGGCGGGGGAGTCGGCCGAGCGGCGACGCTGACGCTGGTGGCGTTTCACCTGGTCGCGGGCACGGTGCTGATCACCGGCCTGCGCCGCGGCGCCGCCGCCTGACGGGCCGGGCCGCCGCGACGGGGGCAGGCGGCCCGGCCTCCAGAACTAGCCTCCTAGGATGCCTTACGCGATGTGACGCTCGAAATTCCTCCGCCACCGATGTCGAGAACGGGCAGGCGGCTTCGTCCCCGGAGTGAACGCGGCCAGAATGGGTCGCACCCTCCACGAGGAGACACAGATGAAGTACCTGCTCCTGAAGCACTACCGCGGCGGCCCGACCCCGGTCACCGACATGCCGATGATCGACAAGTGGACGCCGGAGGAGATCTCCGCGCACGTGAACTACATGCAGGAGTTCGCCGCCCGGCTGCAGGAGAGCGGCGAGTACGTCGACGGCCAGGCGCTCGCCCCGGAGGGCACGTTCGTCCGCTACGACGGCGAGGGCCGACCGCCGGTCACCGACGGCCCGTTCGCCGAGACGAAGGACCTGATCGCCGGCTGGATGGTGATCGACGTGGACAGCTACGAGCGTGCCCTCGAACTCGCCGCCGAGCTGTCGGCCGCGCCCGGGCAGGGCGGCAAGCCGATCCACGAGTGGCTGGAGCTGCGCCCGTTCCTGACCGCGCCGCCGACCATCACCGAGTGACCCGTCCGATGGACGAGGTCGCGCTCCGCAGCCTCATCCCGGGCGTACTCGGTGTCCTCGTCCGCCGCGGAGCAGACTTCGCGGCGGCCGAGGACGCCGTGCAGGACGCGCTGATCGAGGCGCTGCGTGTCTGGCCGGCCGACCCGCCCCGCGACCCCTTGGGCTGGCTGGTCACAGTGGCGTGGCGGCGGTTCCTGGACGCGGTCCGCGCCGACGCCGCCCGGCGCCGACGGGAGGACCTGATCGACGAGGAGCCGCCGCCCGGCCCGGTGCCCGCCGTGGACGACACGCTGCGGCTCTACTTCCTCTGCGCGCATCCGTCGCTGAGCCCGTCGTCGGCCGTCGCGTTGACGCTGCGCGCCGTCGGCGGGCTCACCACCCGGCAGATCGCGCAGGCGTACCTGGTGCCGGAGGCCACCATGGCGCAGCGGATCAGCCGGGCCAAGCGCACCGTCTCCGGGGTTCGCCTCGACCAGCCCGGTGACGTCGCCACCGTGCTGCGCGTGCTGTACCTGGTGTTCAACGAGGGCTACTCCGGCGACGTGGACCTGGCCGCCGAGGCGATCCGGCTCACCCGACAGCTCGCCGCCGCGATCGACCATCCCGAGGTGGCCGGGCTGCTCGCGCTCATGCTGCTGCACCACGCCCGCCGGGCCGGCCGGACCGCGCCCGACGGCAGCCTGGTGCCGCTGGCCGAGCAGGACCGCAGCCGGTGGGACACCGCGCTGATCGCCGAGGGCGTGGGCATCCTGCAGACCGCGCTGTCCCGCGACCGGCTCGGCGAGTTCCAGGCCCAGGCCGCGATCGCGGCACTGCACGCGGACGCGCCCACCGCCGCGGAGACCGACTGGGTGCAGATCGTCGAGTGGTACGACGAGCTGGTGCGCCTGACCGGCAACCCGATCGCCCGGCTCAACCGGGCGGTCGCGGTCGGCGAGGCGGACGGCCCGCGCGCCGGGCTGGCGGCGCTCGCGGCGCTTGACGAAACGCTGCCCCGGTACACGGCGGTGGCCGCGTACCTGCACGAACGCGACGGCGACCCGGAGCGGGCAGCCGGCCTGTACGCCGACGCGGCCCGTCGCGCGACCAGCCTGGCCGAACGCGACCACCTCAACCGGCAGGCGGCCCGCCTCAACTCCCACCGCCCCGGATAAACCGGTCGGCAGGGTTCGTCGCCGCTGGTAGGTTGCCTCGCCGTGACGGGGGAACGGCTCGGCGGGCGCTTCGCCCGACTGTGGACGGCGAGCACGCTGTCCGCGCTGGGCAGCGGGACGGCGACTGTGGCCGCGCCGCTGTACGTGGCGTCGCTCACCGACGATCCGCTGGTGGTGTCGGCCGGGGCGGCGGTGTCGTGGCTGCCGTGGCTGCTGTTCGCGCTGCCCGGCGGCGTGCTGGCCGACCGGGTGGACCGGCGGCGGCTGATGGTGCTCATCGACTGGGTACGCGTCGGCGCGCTCGCCGTGCTCGCGGCGGCGATGCTGGCCGACCGGGCCGGGATCGCGCTGCTGTACGCGGTGCTGTTCGTGGTGAACACCGGCGAGGTGGTGTTCCGGACCGCCGCGCAGGCGGTGCTGCCGGCGGTGGTGCCGCGCTCGCTGCTGGAACGCGCCAACGGGTGGCTGGGCGGCGGCACCCAGGTGATGCAGAACATGATCGCCGGCCCGCTCGGCGGGTTCCTGTTCGTGCTGGCGGCGTCGCTGCCGTTCGCCCTGAACGCCGGCACGTACGCGCTCAGCGCCGTGCTGGTCGGGCTGCTCGCCGGGACGTACCGTGCCGGGCCGGCGCCGGACGGGCGGCGTTCGGCGCGGGCGGAGGTCGCGGAGGGGTTCCGCTGGCTGTGGGGGCAGCGGCTGCTGCGCACCATGACCGTGCTGATCGGCCTGCTCAACGTCACGCTCACCGCCGCCGTGGCGGTGCTGGTGCTGCTCGCCACCGAACGGCTGGGTCTCGGCTCGGTCGGCTACGGCGCGTTGTTCACCTGCATGGCAGTGGGCGGCGTGCTCGGCTCGGTGGTGGGGGACCGGCTGATCGCCGCGATCACGCCCACCTGGACGGTGCGGACCGGGCTGCTGGTCGAGGCGGGACTGCACCTGGCGCTGGCCGCGTCCCGCAGCGCCGCCGTGGTCGGGTTCGCGCTGTTCGCGTTCGGGGCGCACAGCGCGCTGTGGAACATCGTGGCGAACTCGCTGCGGCAGCGGCTCACCCCGCCCGCGTTGATGGGCCGGGTCGGCAGCACCACGTTGTTCGTCGCGGCGGGCGGAAACTGCGTCGGCGCGCTGCTGGGCGGTGTGGTGGCGGCCCGGTTCGGCATCACCGCGCCGTACTGGGTGGGTTTCGTGGTGGCGGTCGCGGTGATCGCCGCGACGTGGCGGGTCTTCGACCGGGCGACGGTGGCCGCCGCCTACGCCCAGCCGGCCCCGCAGGAGCCCGCCCCGGTGGCCTGAGCGCGGGTCGGCCGAGGGCCGCGCCCGCCGATGTGACAGCGTGGTCGGGTGCAGGCATCCTCAGCGGTCGACGTCGACCTCGCGCTGGTCGGCGGCGGCGGCGCCGCGTCCCTGGTCCTGGCCGCGCTGGACCGCTACGACGTGACCGGGCTGCGGGTCGCGGTGGTCGACCCGGTGCACAAACGCGGCCAGGACCGCACGTGGGCGTTCTGGGGCCTGCCCGGTGACGACCTCGATCCGCTGCTGAGCGCGAGCTGGTCGCAGGTCGACGTGGTCACGCGCGCCGGCCGCCGCGTCCTCACGCTCGACCCGCTGCGGTACGCCATGCTGCGCTCCGCCCCGGTCTACGACCGGGCTGCCGCGGCCGAGCGGCGGCTGGACGCGGTCCGGATCAGCGCTCCGGCGGGGGAGCTGCACGACGACGGCGAGCGGGTCACTGTCTGCGACCCCGAGGGGCGTGAGCTGGTGCGCGCCGGGTGGGTGCTCGACTCGCGGCCCCGGCGGCCGAAACGACCGGGGCGGACCAGTTGGTTGCAGCACTTCCGGGGCTGGTGGCTGGCCGCCGACCGGCCGACGTTCGATCCGCAGCGGGCCGTTCTGATGGACTTCCGCACCCCACAGCCGCAGCGCGGCGTCTCCTTCGGGTACGTGCTGCCTGTCGACGACCGGTTCGCGCTGGTCGAGTACACCGAGTTCGGCCCGGCCCTGCTCGACGACGCGGGCTACGACACGGCGCTGCGCGGCTACGCCGACCTGCTCGGGCTGGACCTGACCGCGCTGCGGGTGCGGGAGGTCGAGGACGGCGTGATCCCGATGACCGACGGCCCGTTCGAACCCCGTCCCAGCCCGCGGGTGGTGCGGCTGGGCACCGCCGGTGGGGCGACCCGCCCGTCCACCGGGTTCACGTTCTCCGCGATGCTGCGCCAGGCCGACCAGGTGGCCCGGGCGCTCGCCGCCGGCCGCCCGCCGGTGCCCGCGCCCGCGTACCCGGGGCGGCACCTGTGGATGGACGCGGTGGCGCTGCGCGCGCTGGACCGGGGGCACGTCGGCGGGGTGGAGTTCTTCGAGCGGCTGTTCGACCGCAACCCGGCGGAGCGGGTGCTGCGGTTCCTCGACGGCGTGACCAGCCCGGCCGAGGACCTGGCGGTGATGCGGTCCAGCCCGCTGCTGCCGATGACCGGCGCGGTGCTCGGCGACGCGGCCGGCCGGCTGCGGGCCCGCCTGCGCCGCTAGCGTCGTTCGGTGACGCGGTCGCGCACCAGCACCCGCAGCTGCTCCATCGGGTCGCCGTCGCCCGCGCCGAGCCGGTTGCGCACCGCCGCCACCGTCAACCCCAGATCCGGGTACGCGAACGCGAGGCTGCCACCGCTACCGGCGGTGCCGAACGATCCGTCGTCCTCGACCGCGTACCCGAGCCCGAACGTGCTCTCCTGGCCGAACACCCACTCCTGGGCGCGTACCGCAGGGGCGGACACCTCCCGCATCCGCGCGGCGGAGATCAGCCGTACCCCGTCGACCGGGCCGAGCAGCGCCGCGTACATCCGGGCCACCGCGCGGGCGCTCATCGTGCCGACCGACGGCACGTCGGCGCGCAGCACGTCGGGGCGGGAACCGATGACGGTGTCGGGGCGTACCGCTGGCGGGGCGACCGCGTCGAAGTGCGGCAGGTTCGCCCCGGCCCAGGTCATCAGCGCGGACAGGCCGGCGTCCTCCAGCCGGGCCAGCCGGGCCAGGTCCGCCTCCGGTACGGCGAGGAACAGTTCCCGGTCCACGCCGAGCGGCCCGGCCACCTCGTCGGCGAGCACCCGCGACACCGGCGCGCCGGCGACCCGCCGGACCACTTCGCCGAGCAGCCACCCCCACGTCCAGGCGTGGTACGCCAGCCGCTCGCCGGGCGCCCACAGCGGCCGCGCGTCTGCCAGCAGCTCGCACATGCGCGTCCAGTCGGTGAAGTCCTCCGGCGTGACGTCGGCGGGCAGCGCGGGCAGGCCGGCGGTGTGGGTGAGCACGTGCCGCAGCGTGATGGCGTCCTTGCCGTGCCGGGCGAACTCCGGCCACACCGCGGCGAGCGGCAGGTCGTAGTCGAGCCGTCCCCGCTCGGCGAGCACGTGCACGACGGTGGCGGTGAGTCCCTTGCCGGTGGAGACCGCGTGCACGGGCGTGTCGGCGGTCATCGGCCGTCCGGTGGTGGTGTCGGCGAGCCCCGCGTGTTCGGAGACGATCGCGACCCCGTCCAGGTACGCGGCGACCTGCACACCGGCCTCCCGGCCGGAGGAGACCAGCTCGTCGATCGTGTCCCGTACCTCGGCCCGCAGGCCGTCCCACCGCGTGTCCACGATTTCGCAGCGTGCCAGACCGCCGCGCCGCCGTCGCTCGCTTTTCGGCCGCCGGTTCTCCGTCGCTGCGTGCTCGGCCGGGCGGCGGCGCTCAGCGGGCGAGTGTCGTCGGCGTGGCGCCGGTGGTGCCCTGGGTCGGCAGCGGGTCCGTGTCGCCGGTGAGCAGCCGGGCGCGCAGCGCGTCGATCGTCTGCGCGTCGACACCGAGCCGGCCGGTCACGTACCCGTGCACGGAACCGTGTGCGGCCCTCAGGTCGGCCAGCACCAGCCGGATGACCTCGGCCGGCGCCCGCCCGTACGCGGGCCAGCCCGGCGTCGCGCCGCCGTTGCGGTCCCGCCACTCGGCGACCAGCCGGTCGGTGGCGTGCTCGGTGAGCGCGAAGTCCGCGGCGATCTGGTCGTCGTCCACCCCCAGCAGGGACAGCACCAGTGCGGCGAGCAGGCCGGTACGGTCCTTGCCGGACGCGCAGTGGAACACCAGCGGATGCTCGCCGTCCGCGATCACCTCGATCGCCCGGCGCAGCTCGGCCACGCCGTCCTCGGCCACCTCGGCGTACCGGTCGGCCAGGTAGCGCCACGGGTCCACGTCGGGATCGATGTCGGCCTGCACGTACGGCCGGTGCTCGATGCTCAGGTTGTGCCAGGTGACGCCGAGGCTCTCCGGGGCCCGGCCGCGGTCGGCGATCTCCCACGGGTAGCGCAGGTCGATCACGGTGCGGACGCCGAGCGCGGCGAACTGCTGCAGGTCGTCACCGGCGAGCTTGGCCAGCGAGTCGGAGCGGTAGAGGCGGCCCCGGGCGACGGTGCGGCCGTCGCCGGTCCGCCAGCCGCCGAGGTCACGGAAGTTGCAGAGGGTGGCGAAGTCCGGGGGAGTGGTCATGCCGGCACGGTAGCCGCGCGCGGCGGGTCGGGTGGTCCCGCGTGCTCGCGTACCCGGTAGGTTGCCGGGCATGGCGGAGGCGGAGACCGGCCGGGTCGTGGAGATCTGGACCGACGGCGCGTGCAGCGGCAATCCCGGGCCCGGCGGGTGGGGCGCGGTGCTGCGCTGGGGCGGGCACGAGCGGGAGCTGTGCGGCGGCGAGGCCACCCCGACCACCAACAACCGGATGGAGCTGACCGCCGCGATCCGGGCGCTGGAGAGCCTGACCCGCCCGGTCACGGTACGGCTGCACACCGACAGCACCTATGTGCGCAACGGCATCACCGGCTGGCTGAACTCGTGGAAGCGCAACGGCTGGCTGACTGCCGCGAAGCAGCCGGTGAAGAACGCCGACCTGTGGCAGGCGCTGGAGGCGGCCTGTGCCCGGCACGACGTGACGTGGCTGTGGGTGAAGGGCCACAACGGGCACCCGGAGAACGAACGCGCCGACGCGCTGGCGAACCGGGGCATGACCGAGGCGCGGAGCGGCACGGCCGCCGCCCCGCGCACGCGTCAGCGCAGCGGCCGGCCCTCCTCGATCTCCTCCGGCTCCTCGGACGGGTCGCCGGTCCCGGAGACCGCGTCGACGTCGTAGCCGGCGCGGCTGACCTCCCGCGCGGACCGGCGGTCCTCGGCGGGCAGGTCGGCGAAGTCGTCACCGGTGTCGTCGGTGGTGTGCAGGGACTCGCCCGGCGGGCGCAGGGACGCCTCGTACGCGGTCACGCCGTCGGGTTCGTCGCCGGCCGCGCGGCCGAAGGACTCTTCACTGGTCATGTCGCACTCCTGCCCGCAGCGGGTGACGGCAAACGTTCGGGTGGCCTGGTGTCCGGCCGGTGCTCGCGCCTGCTCAGCCGGCGGCGTCCCGTCCGCGGGCCGCGTCCGGGTGGGTCGGCATCGAGGAGCCGCCCGAGCTGCTGCCGGAGGCGCCGCCCGCCATGCCGGAGCCGTCGTCCTCGGTCACCTCGTCCGGTTTCGGCGCGCCGGGTGCGGGCGCCGGCACGTCGGTGTCCGCGGCCGTCTGCACCAGCGGAACCTGCCCGGCCTCGTCCTCGGCGTGCGCCGGATCGACCGGCTCCTCACCGTCGCGTGCCCGATATCCCACCGGTGCCCCTCCCGTCGACCAACAGTCGTCCGCGCCGCCTACCCCACCCCATCCCCACCAAACCCCGCCCCCTCCGCCCTCCGGCCCCCCTTCTCCCCGTTGATCAAGGAGTTTGTGTCCCGATCCGGCCCCGAACCAGCCACAAACTCCTTGATCGTCGCCCAGTGTCCGGACCGGTGGGCCGGGCGGGTCAGCGGCGGCGGCTGGGGCGTGGCCGGGGGCGGGCCGGGGTCAGCGTCAGGGACCAGTGGGCCGGGCGGCGCAGCCCCGGCGGCAGGACCGTGCGGTGGTCGCCGCGCGCGGCGTCGAGCTGCGACTGGTGCGTGAACAGGCACTCGCTCAGGTCGGCGCCGCGCAGGTCGGCCCCGCGCAGGTCCGCGCCGGTCAGGTCGGCCGCGCCGAGCCGTACGCCCCGCAGGTCCGCGCCGATCAGGCAGGCGCCGCGTAGGTTCGCCCCGGCCAGCGGCGTACGGCGCAGGTCCACAGCGATCAGCGTCGCGCCCCGGCGGTCCGGGCCGGCCTTCCCGGCGCGGGCCTGTTCGGCGGCGCGGGACAGGAGCCGGTTGGCCCGGTCCCGGTGCGCGTCGACGTCGAGCGCGAGCAGCTCGTCAGGGGTGCCGTCGGCGAGCCGGCCGGTCTCGTCCAGCACTGCGGTCAGCTCGTCGCGCAGCGGGCCGGGCGGGGTCAGGCGTACCGCCTCGGTCAGATACCAGAGCAACTCGTGCAGGGGCCGCAACACCGCGAAGGTGTCGAACATCCGCGCTGCGGTGGCCGGGTCGGCGCGCCAGTCGCGGCCGGCGAACGTGTGCCGGGTGAGGTGCTGGCCGGCGCCGAAGCAGTCGAACACGGTGCATCCGGGGAAGCCGCGTTGCCGCAGCTCGGTGTGGATGCCGCAGCGGAAGTCGGCGCCCAGGTTCGGGCAGGGCCGTCCGGCGGGCTTGTCGATGGCGAAGTCGGCGGACGCGGTGAACGCCGGCGCGACGCAGCAGACCCCGGCGCAGCGCGAACAGTCCGCCCGCAGCTCCCGCCCGCCACCGACCGTGCGCGCCTCCACAGCACCCCCGTCCACCCGCACCATTCTCCGCACCCACCCCACCCCCACCCCACCCACCCCACCCACCCCGTCGATCATGAGGTTGACGGCGACAAAACGGACGGCAACCGCCGCCAACCTCATGATCAACCAGAACGAGAGGGGAGGGTCAGAAGGTGAAGAGGGAGGCGGTGGTGCGCTGCATCAGGCAGGGGTTGGCGAACGTGCGCGTGTAGGAGACCGGGCGGTTCTGCCAGAAGCCTGCGGCGCGGGCGACGACCGGGGCGTACTGGGAGGTGCACGGCGTGCCGTCCACGTCGAGCGCGTCCAGGTCGCCGTCGACGCGGGCGACGAGCCGGCAGGCGGTGATCGGGTCGGGGTGCAGACCGCCGGTCGGCCCGCAGGTCAGCACCGTGGCGCGTACGCCGGCGCCGTCGTCGACGGTGAGCAGCAGCACCGAGGGGGTCTGCGGGCCGGGGCGCGGCGCGGCCTGCGCGGGGGAGGCCGGCGCGGCGAGGGCGCCGAGCGCGGCGACCAGGGCCAGTGCGGCGGTACGTCGGGCGAAGGGCATGGGTGGTCCTTCCGTCGGGGCCCCGGGGTGCGGGGCCGATGGGTGGCCCGGTCCGTCGTGCGTAACCGGGCCGCCGAGAACCCTAGGTGGACGGTGTGAACGCGAAGAGTCACGAAGTGTTACACCAGCCGACCGCGTCGCACGTTCGGTGTGACATCGGCGTACGGGAATGCCCGAACGGCTGACAACCGCTTCCGCGCCTCGCGTAAACGCATTCCGAATAAGCGTGACGCCTGCCTGAAAGGCTGACAACCAAATCGGCCCGTTATTGCGCTGATGCATTCCGTACGCCGGATCGTTGTCAATGGATGACAACCGGAACGGCCGTTACCGTAACGATTCTTTCCGGTGCTCCGTATCCCTTTACCGTCGGGTGGCAGGGCGTTTTCGCCCCCGTCGGAGGGACTGTTCATGAGCGATCTCTCACACCCGCCGCCCCGGACCACGGCCGCCGACGCGACCATTTCCGTCCCGGAGATCCAGGCCGGCCCGGAGCCCGCCGGCCGGACCGCCGAGTTCGTCGGCCGGTCACCGAACCAGCTCGCCTGGCTGCGGCTCAAGCGGGACCGTACGGCCCGGGTCAGCGCCCTGACGCTCCTCGTGGCCGCGGTGGCGGCGCTCGGCGCGCCGCTGCTGGGGCGGCTCACCGGAATCGACCCGACCGACAAGTTCGTCGACCGGTTGAACGATTTCGGAATGCCGATCGGGTATGCCGGCGGGATCAGTTCAGATCATTGGCTGGGCCTTGAGCCGGGCAGCGGCCGGGACATCCTGATGCAACTGGTCTACGGTCTTCGAACGTCGCTGTTCATCGCGTTCACCTCGGCGCTGCTGGCCTCGTGCATCGGCGTCGCGGTCGGTGTGCTGGCCGGATGGGCCAGAGGCTGGCTGGACAGTCTCGTCAACTGGCTGATCGACCTCACGCTGGCGTTCCCGTTCCTCATCTTCGCCCTCGCGGTCATCCCGATCCTGCAGGACCGCTTCTACTCCGACCGGGAGGCGCCGTCGCCGGCCTTCCGGGTGGCGCTGATCGTCGCCACCTTCGGCCTGTTCAGCTGGACGTACACCGCGCGGCTGGTCCGCGGGCAGGTGATCTCGCTGCGGGAGCGGGAGTTCGTCGACGCGGCCCGGGCCGCCGGTGCCGGCACCGCGCACATCCTGCTGCGGCAGCTGCTGCCGAACATCTGGGCGCCGATCCTGGTCACCGTCTCGCTGATGGTGCCCCAGTTCATCGCCATCGAGGCGGCGCTGGCGTTCGTCAACATCGGCGTCACCGAACCCACGCCCGACCTGGGCCGCATGATCTTCAACAGCATCGGCTACGTCGCGAGCGACCCCTGGTACACCCTGTTCCCCGGGTTGACGATCTTCCTGCTGGTCCTGGCGTTCAACCTGCTCGGCGACGCGCTGCGCGACTCGCTGGATCCCCGCTCCACCCGGTAGTCCCCACGGCCATCACACGCCCGGCCGGCGGGGGCCGCCGGGCACGAAGGGAGCACACCGTGCGCGCACGAACCCGGACACTGACAGGTGTCCTCGCCGCGGCGGCGCTGGCCGCCGCCGGCTGCAACCCCACGCCCGACGACAGCGGCGGCGACGACCAGAAGACCAAGACCCAGAGCGGCTCGATCTCGTACGAGGCCGCCGACAACCAGGGCCCGGCGAAGCCCGTCGACGGCGCGTCCCGGGGCGGCACCCTCACCGTCATGCAGCCGGCCGACTTCGAACACCTCGACCCGGCCCGCAACTACGTCAACGTGCAGCAGGTCGCCGGCGGGATGCTCTACCGCCCGCTCAACGGCTACAAGGAGGACGGCACCGGCAAGCTGCTGCTCGTCGGCGACCTGGCCACCAACCCCGGCAAGGACGTCGACGGCGACTGCAAGGTCTGGGAGTTCACGCTGCGCGACGGCGTGCGCTACGAGGACGGCACGCCGGTGAGCAGCAAGGACGTCGCCCACGGCATCGCCCGCTCGTTCGCGGCGAACCTCAACGAGGGCCCGCACTACATCCAGCAGTGGCTCTACCCGGGCGGGGCGTACAACGCCACCTACAAGGGACCGTACGACGGCGGCAAGCCGGTGCCCGACGGCGTCACCACCCCCGACGACCGGACCATCCGGTTCACGTTCCCGCAGCCGCACTGCGACATGCCGTACGCGGCGGCGCTGCCCACCAGCGCGCCGGTGCCCGCCGCCAAGGACACCCGCGCCAACTACGATCTGCGGCCGTTCTCGTCCGGCCCGTACCGGGTGAAGTCCTACC
This sequence comes from Micromonospora sp. CMU55-4, assembly GCF_011602315.1. Lineage (NCBI taxonomy): Bacteria > Bacillati > Actinomycetota > Actinomycetes > Micromonosporales > Micromonosporaceae > Micromonospora > Micromonospora sp. CMU55-4. Next base: position 2,461 of record NZ_JAAOLH010000021.1, on the reverse strand, counting down.
AGCGCGACGTGTCGCTGGAGCTGGAACGCAACCCGAACTGGGATCCGGCGACCGACCCGATCCGCAACGCGTACCCGGACACGGTCCGGATGACGTTCGGCCTGGAGCAGGCCCAGATCGCCGAGCGGCTGGTCGCCGACGGACCGGCCGACCAGGCGGCGCTGAGCTGGTCGGACGTGCCGCCGTCGGTGCTGCCCCGCACCACCGGCGCCGGCGTCGCCGACCGGGTCGTCCGCGGCCCGACGCAGTACAACTGGGTGCTGAGCATCAACACCCAGCGGGTCACCGACCTGAGCGTACGGCGCGCGCTGAACTACGCGGTCGACAAGGACGCCCTGCTCAAGGTGCTCGGCGGCCAGGCCGCCGGGACACCCGCGACCACGCTGATGTCACCCACCACCGCCGGGTTCGTGCCGTACGACGTGTTCAACGCCCCGGTCACCGGCGACAAGGCGAAGACCGCCGAGCTGCTCGCCGGAAAGCGGCCGAAGCTGGTGCTCGCCCACTCCAGCCTGGAACTGCGTACCCAGCAGGCCGAGGCGCTGCGCAAGAACCTCACCGACATGGGCTTCGACATCGTGATGAAGCCGATCGACAACAGCAGCTACTACGACGAGGTCGGCCGCAAGGACAACCCCTACGACCTCTACCTCACCGGCTGGGGCTCGGACTGGCCCACCGGCTCCACAGTCATCCCGCCGGTCTACGACGGACGGGAGATCGTGGCCGAGGGCAACCAGAACCTGTCGTACCTCGACGAGGCGTCGGTCGGCGCGGAGATCGACCGGGTCCGCGCCCTGCCCGCCGCGGAGCAGGACGCCGGCTGGATGGCGCTCGACCGCATGATCATGGAGAAGTACGCGCCGGTGGTGCCCTGCTACTACGACGCCACCTACGAGCTGCACGGCTCGAAGGTCGGCAACGCCTTCCTCAGCGACGCGTTCGGGATCATCTCGCTCAACGGCATCTACGTGAAGAAGTGACAGCCGCGCGGGGACGGCTGCCACGGCGGCCGTCCCCGCGCCCACCCCGGGGGAGGTGCTCCCGTTGCTCCGTTTCGTCGTCCGGCGGTTGCTCGTCGCCGCCCTGACCCTGGTCGTCATCAGCCTCGTCACATTCGGTCTCTTCTTCGCGGTGCCGAGCAGCCCGGCGAAGGTGATGTGCGGCAAGAACTGCACGGCCGAGGACATCGCCCAGGTCGAGCGCCGCCTCGGCATCGACCAGCCGCTGCCCCGGCAGTACGCGGACTTCGTCGGCGGCGTCTTCGCCGGCCGTACCTACGGCGAGGGGGACTTCCGGCAGGATTGCCCGGCGCCCTGCCTGGGTTACTCGTTCCGCAACAACCAGCCGGTCACCGAGATCGTCGCGCAGCGCGCCCCGGTGACGTTCAGCATCGTCCTCGGCGGCGCCGTGCTCTGGCTCGGCCTCGGCATCTCGCTGGGCATGGTGTCGGCGCTGCGCCGGGGTACGGCGTTCGACCGCGCCGCCATCGGCGTCACCCTGGCCGGCGCGTCCATGCAGGTCTACTTCTTCGGTCTGATCCTGCTCTACCTGCTGGTCTACTCCACCGGGCTGCTGCCGTTCCCCAGCTACACGCCGCTGACCGAGAGCCCGGCCCGGTGGGCGGCCGGGCTGCTGCTGCCCTGGATGACGCTGGGTTTCCTCAACTCGGCGCTGTACGCCCGGCTGTCCCGGGCGCAGATGCTGGAGACCCTGTCGGAGGACTTCATCCGTACCGCCCGGGCGAAAGGGCTGCCCGCGCGGCAGGTGCACACCCGGCACGCGCTGCGCGCGGCGATCACGCCGATCGTCACTATCGCCGGGCTGGACATCGGCACCAGCCTCGGCGGCACGTTCATCACCGAGACCATCTTCGGCCTCCAGGGCCTCGGCAAGGCGACAGTGGAGGCGGTGCAGTTCCTCAACCTGCCGGTGGTGATGGCGACGGTGCTGCTGGCGGCCGTGTTCATCGTGGTCGCCAACATCGTCGTCGACGTGCTGTACGCGGTGATCGACCCACGGGTCCGGCTGGGCTGAGGAGGAGGAGACGGACATGGTGGAGCTTCCGACGCCGCGAAGCGGCGAGGACCCGTACCTGCGGGTCACGGATCTGCGGGTGCGGTTCGACACCGAGGACGGTGTCGTCAAGGCCGTGGACGGGGTGTCGTTCGCCGTCGAGCGGGGCCGCACGCTGGGGATCGTGGGGGAGTCCGGTTCCGGTAAGAGCGTGACGTCGCTGGCGATCCTGGGTCTGCACAACGCGAAGCGGACGACCATTTCCGGGGAGATCTCCGTCGGTGGGCGTCAGTTGGTCGGGCTGCGTGAGGAGGAGATTCGTCGGTTGCGGGGCCGGGACATGGCGATGATCTTTCAGGATCCGTTGTCGGCGTTGCATCCGTACTACTCGGTGGGGCGGCAGATCGCGGAGGCGTACCGGGTGCATCATCCGAGGGCCGGGCGG
>NZ_JAAOLH010000020.1:0-120164 GCF_011602315.1 Micromonospora sp. CMU55-4 | reverse complement strand
CCCCCGGGGGGACCGGGGGTGCGTGGGCACCGTCAGGCGCTCAAGAAAGTCTCAAGGGGGATCCCGGCTGCTCGCGGGGCGGGGGCCTCTACGCGGCGCCGGAAGGATGTCCAACGACCGTCGGCCCGGCATCATTCCCGGGCCAGCTCACGCTGTCGGGGGTGCGGCGCGGGGCTCACGTCGTCGGAACCGTGTTCAACGACCAGCCGAGCGGGATCATTCCCCGCGGCTCACGCCGCCGCACGTACTCAACGGCCTGAGGTCTGTCCCCACAGCCGACGCGCTCGGGGGCGCGGCCTTGCTCGGTCGTTCACCCGGTTACAACGCCACCGGCCCGCCCACGATTCCGCCACCAAAGTGCCGCCCACCACCCCCAAACCCGACAACCCGCCCACACACGCCAAACCCCACCGCGCCCAGCCCGGCCGCCTCGCTCCACGCCCTGTTGATCAAGGAGTTTGCGGCCCTTTCCGGCACCCACGAGAACACAAACCCCTTGATCACCGCGATCTTGGAGTTGCGGCACCTCACGAACGATGTCAAGCCGGGCATCCTGGGCACCACAACTCCAAGGTCCGACAAGCCTTCACCAGGCCCCCACGCCGGGTTGATCATGAGGTTAACGGTGACAAGCCGGACACCAAGCACCGCCAAGTTCATGATCGACGCGAGCGGGCAGGACGGTGCGCTGGACGAGAGCGAAGCGGCCGCGACCGGCCCCGCGATCTTGCAGTTTGCGCCCTCCGAGCACCCGATTCGCCCGGTTTGCGGGGCACCAAAGTGCAAGATCGCGCGCTCTAGGGAGGGTCGGGCGGAGAGTGGGGGTCGAGAACTCCCCCGGGAGGCCCCGAGGGTCGGGGATCTTGGAGTTGTGGTGCCTCGCGAAAGGTGTCAAGCCGGGCATCCTGGGCGCCACAACTCCAAGATCGACGGGGGGCGTGGACGGGTGGACGGCGTGGACGGGGGGACGGGCGGGTGGCCGGCCCGGGGGTCAGGGCTCGAACTTGTAGCCCAGGCCTCGGACCGTGACGATGTAGCGCGGCGCAGACGGCTCCGGCTCGATCTTGGAGCGCAGCCGCTTCACGTGCACGTCCAGCGTCTTGGTGTCGCCCACGTAGTCGGCGCCCCAGACCCGGTCGATCAACTGCCCGCGGGTGAGCACCCGCCCGGCGTTGCGCAGCAGCAGCTCCAGCAGCTCGAACTCCTTGAGCGGAAGCTGCACCCCGGCGCCGCCGACCGTCACCACGTGCCGTTCGATGTCCATCCGGACCGGGCCGGCGGCGAGCGTCGGCGCGCCCGTCTCGTTCGACTCGGCGCTCTGCCGGCGCAGCACCGCCCGGATGCGGGCGACCAGTTCACGCGGCGAGTACGGCTTCGTCACGTAGTCGTCGGCGCCGATCTCCAGGCCGACCACCTTGTCGATCTCGCTGTCCCGCGCGGTGACCATGATGATCGGCACGTGCGAGCGCTGGCGGAGCTGCCGGCACACCTCGGTGCCCGACATCTCCGGCAGCATCAGGTCGAGCAGCACGATGTCGGCGCCGGTCCGGTCGAACTCGGTGAGGGCGTCGGTGCCCGTCGCGGCGACGGAGACCTCGAAACCCTCCTTGCGGAGCATGTAGGACAGGGCGTCGGAAAACGACTCCTCGTCCTCGACCACCAGTACGCGGCTCAACGGGTGTTTCCTTTCCTGTGGTCAGACCTGCCGGAGCTCGGCCGGGCCGGCCTCGATCCCAGCGGAGGCGAGTGTCGTCTCCAGGTCGTCCGGGGGGCGGGCGGGCAACCGGAGGGTGAACGTCGACCCCCCACCAAGAGTGCTCGACACGTCCACCCGGCCGCCATGGTTGCTGGCGATGTGCTTGACGATGGCCAGTCCCAGGCCGGTGCCGCCGGTCGCGCGGGAGCGGGCCTGGTCGGCGCGGTAGAACCGCTCGAAGATCCGGTCCACGTCGTTCGGGGCGATGCCGATGCCCTGGTCGGCCACGGCGATCTCGACGTGTTCGTCGGTTCCGGTGACCGTCACCCGGACCGTGGTGTCCTCGCCGGAGTAGGTGATCGCGTTCTCCACCAGGTTCGCCACCGCGGTGGCGAGTTGGCTGTCGCTGCCGTACACGGTCAGGCCCCGCTGCCCGCCGACGGCGATCTCCACCCGGCGGGCGGCGGCCGCGGTGCGGGTGCGGTCGACGACCTCGGCGAGCACCCAGTCCACCGAGACCGGCTCGGGCGCGGGTTGCGGCTCGGCGCCCTGGAGGCGGGTCAGTTCCAGCAGCTCCTGCACGAGGCGGCCGAGCCGGGTCGACTCGTGCTGGATCCGCTCGGCGAACCGCCGCGCGGCGACCAGGTCCTCGGACAGGTCGGGCGCGCCGTCGGAGGCCGGTTCGGTGGCGTCGACGAGCGCCTCGGCGAGCAGTTGCAGCGCGCCGATGGGTGTCTTCAGCTCGTGGCTGACGTTAGCCACGAAGTCCCGGCGTACCCGGGCGAGACGGTGCGACTCGGTGACGTCGACGGCCTCGATCGAGACGTAGCCGGAGCCCAGTCCCATCGCCCGCAGGTGCACGCCGAGCGGGTTGTCGCCACCGCCGTCGCGGCCCCGGGGCAGGTCCAGCTCGATCTCGCGCCGCACGCCCGTGCGGCGGACCTGCCCGGCGAGGGTACGGATCAACGGGTGCGCCGCGATCGAGCCGGGTGTCGCCCCGGTACGCAGCAGACCCATCGCCCGGGCGGCCGGGTTGACGAGGACGGGCACGTCGTCCGGGCCGAGCACCACCACGCCGGCACGCAGCGAGTCGATCGTCTTGCGTCCGAGCCCGGATAGGCCCCCCTGCTGGTCGTCCGGAATCGTCGGCCTCCCTGCGTCACGACGGGTGGTCCCGCCGCCCCGCGACGCCCGCCGGCGCCGCCACTGCTCAACCGGTCCGGACAGCGTCGCCCCGGCGACCAGCCCGGTCACCAGCGCCACGGCCACCGCGACCGCCACCGCCCATTCCACCCGGCGATCGTAGGGTCATTGTTAACCCAGGGATCGGGCACAAAGGGACGAACCACTCTCGCTTCCGGCAAAGTTCACCTGCGGGCCCCGCGTCGTTCACCCACGTTCATCCTGGTGCCGACCGTTCGGCCTAGCGTGGGGCGCGCACCTGCTCCCGCCGTACCCCTCGGGGTCGCGGCACCGACCCCAGGAAGTGACGATGCGCGACGAGTTCCGGGCCGACCTGCAGATTGTCAGCCAGTTGCTGGTGGACATGGCCGAGGCGGTACGCGCGGCCATGCGGCAGGCCACGAAGGGTCTGCTGACCGCCGACCGGACGGCCGCCGAGACGGTGATCGCGCGGGACGCCGAGATCGACGAGCTGTACCGGCACGTGGAGGAGCGGGTCTGCGACCTGCTGGCCCGGCAGGCGCCGGTCGCCTCCGACCTGCGTGCCATGATCACCGCGCTGCACGTGGCAGCCGATCTGGAACGGATGGGCGACCTGGCCGACCACGTGGCCAAGACGGCGCTGCGCCGGCACCCGTCCCCGGCCGTCCCGGCGGAGCTGCGGCCGGTCTTCACCGACATGGCCGGGATCGCCGACCGGATGGCCGAGAAGATCGGCGCGGTGCTGGCCAAGCCGGACGCCGACGTGGCCGCCGAGCTGGACGGCGACGACGACGCGATGGACGACCTGCACAGGAGCCTGTTCGGGGTGCTGCTCGGCGACGACTGGCCGTACGGGGTGGAGACGGCGATCGACGCGACGCTGCTGGGCCGCTTCTACGAGCGTTTCGCCGACCACGCGGTGAACGCGGGCGAGCACGTGGTCTACCTGATCACCGGTTCGACGTCCGCCTGACCCCGGCCCGCGCGCAAGGAAGGGCCCCTTATTAACAGCTGTGCGTTAATAAGGGGCCCTTCCTCTACCGCAGACGTTAAAAAGGGGCCCTTCCTTACACCAAGCTCAGCGGCCCTGGTTGGCTACCGCGGCGGCGGCGTCCTTCGCCGCGTCCGGGTCCAGGTACGTGCCGCCGAGCACCTGGGGACGCAGGTCGGCGTCCAGGTCGTAGCGCAGCGGGATGCCGGTGGGGATGTTCAGCTTGGCGATCGCCTCGTCGGAGATCTGGTCGAGGTGCTTGACCAGGGCGCGCAGCGAGTTGCCGTGCGCGGCCACCAGCACCGTCCGGCCGGCCAGGATGTCCGGCACGATCGAGTCGTACCAGTAGGGCAGCATCCGGTCGACGACGTCCTTCAGGCACTCGGTGCGCGGCATCAGCTCGGTCGGCAGCAGCGCGTACCGGGGGTCGCCGACCTGCGACCACTCGTCCGCGTCGTCGATCGGCGGCGGCGGCGTGTCGTACGACCGGCGCCAGAGCATGAACTGCTCCTCGCCGTACTCGTCGAGGGTCTGCTTCTTGTTCTTGCCCTGCAGGGCGCCGTAGTGGCGCTCGTTGAGCCGCCACGACCGGCGCACCGCGATCCAGTGCCGGTCGGCGGCGTTCAGCGCCAGCTCGGCGGTGCGGATGGCCCGGCGCAGCAGGCTCGTGTGCACCACGTCCGGCAGCAGGTCGTGCTCGCGGAGCAGCTCGCCGCCGCGCCGCGCCTCGGTCTCTCCCTTGGCGGTCAGGTCGACGTCGACCCAGCCGGTGAAGAGGTTCTTGGCGTTCCAGTCGCTCTCGCCGTGCCGCAGCAGGACCAGCGTCCCGACGGTGGGCCCCTCGCTCGCAGTCATGCCGATCATCCTGCCGTACCGGCGCGACGGACACGCGCCGACCGGTCGTGACGACCACCACGTGGAAAACCTGATGACCACGCCTCCGGCCCGGCACTAGGTTGTAAGGCGCTTTAAACAGATCGGTCATTACCACACGGGGGCGTCGGGATGCGGACGGTACGAGGCTGGTTCCAGGACACGGCGGGTGGCCTGCCACGGACGTTCTGGTACCTCTGGGCCGGCACGCTGATCAACCGGCTCGGCTCGTTCGTCCTGATCTTCCTGGCCATCTACCTGACCCAGGAACGCGGCTTCTCCGCCGCCCAGGCCGGTCTGGTGATCGGTCTCTGGGGCGCCGGCGGCGCGGTCGGCACCACCATCGGCGGCACCCTGACCGACCGCTGGGGACGGCGGCCCACGCTGCTCGTCGCGCACGTCGGCGCGGCGGGCATGATGATCGCGCTGGGCCTCGCCCGGCCGCTCTGGGCGGTCGCCGTGGGCGCGCTGCTGCTCGGCGCGTTCGCCGAGGCGGCCCGCCCGGCCTTCGGCGCGATGATGGTCGACGTGGTGCCGGACAAGGACCGGCTGCGCGCCTTCTCGCTGAACTACTGGGCCATCAACCTCGGTTTCGCCTGCGCCGCCGTGCTCGCCGGCTTCGCCGCCCAGGGCAGCTACCTGCTGCTGTTCCTGGTGAACGCGACCACCACACTCGTGACCGCGCTGATCATCTTCGCCAAGGTCGGCGAGACCCGCGGCCCGGTCACCGTACTGCCGGCCAAGGGGATGCCGGCGCCGGCCGGCGCGCTGCGCACCATCCTCGCCGACCGGGTGTTCCTCGGCTTCGTCGCGCTCAACCTGCTCGCCGCGCTGGTGTTCCTCCAGCACATCTCGATGCTGCCGATCGCCATGGGCGACTCCGGGCTCAGCCCCGCCACGTACGGCTCGGTGATCGCGCTCAACGGCGTGCTCATCGTGGTCGGCCAGCTCTTCGTACCCCGGCTCATCAAGGGCCGCAGCCGCTCGCACGTGCTGGCGCTCGCGTCGCTGGTGATGGGCGCCGGTTTCGGGCTCACCGCGTTCGCCGACACGGTCTGGCTCTACGGCCTGACCGTGCTGATCTGGACCGTCGGCGAGATGCTCAACTCGCCGTCCAACGCCACCCTGATCGCGGAGCTGTCGCCGACCGCGCTGCGCGGCCGCTACCAGGGCGTCTTCTCGCTGTCCTGGCAGCTCGCCGGCGCCGCCGCGCCGATCCTCGGCGGCCTGGTCCGCGAGCAAGCCGGCAACAGCACGCTCTGGCTCGGCTGCGCGGGCATCGGCGTCGTGGCGGCCGTCGCCCACCTGATCTCCGGCCCGGCCCGGGAGCGCCGCGCGCTCGCGCTGCGCGCAGTGGGCACGCCGGTCGCGCCGGTCACCGCCACCGCATCCCCGGCGCCCGAGGCGGCCGAGGCCGCGGCCACCGCACCCGCCGCGCCGGTCCGGGCCGGTTCCTGAGTACGCCCCGACGCGACCGCCCCGAGGCGGGTGGATACCGTACGGGACGGAATCGGTAAGGAAACCTTCCTGGAGGACTGGTGCACGGCCTGCGGCGCTGGTGGGACGACACGGCCGGCGGGCTCCCCGCCACGTTCTGGTACCTCTGGTCCGGCCTGCTGATCAACCGGGCCGGCGCGTTCGCGCTGCTGTTCCTGTCGCTGTACCTGACCGTCGCGCGGGGCGCCCCGCCGTCGCTGGCCGGACTGGTGGTCGGCGCGTACGGGATCGGCGGCGCGGCCGGCACGCTGCTGGGCGGTGTGCTGGCCGACCGCTGGGGACGGCGGGCCACGCTGCTCGCCGCCCACCTGGTCGCCGCCGGGCTGATGGCGGCGCTGGCGTTCACCACGCACCTGGCGGTGATCGCCGTACTCGCCACGCTGGTCGGGGTGGCGCACTCGATGCCCAGCCCGGCGTTCGTGGCGGCCATCGTGGACGTGGTACCCGAGGCGCGCCGCTCCCGCGCGTTCAACCTGCAGTTCTGGGCGTTCAACCTGGGCATGGCGGTGGCCTCGCTGCTGGCCGGAATCCTCGCCGAGGCCAGCTTCACCGCGCTGTTCCTGGTCGACGCCGCAGCCACGCTGGCGGCGGCGGTGGTGATCGCGCTGAAGGTGCCGGAGACGCTCACCCGGCGGCCGGCGCTCACGCCACGGGCGGTGATGGGACGCCGTCCCGGGCTGCACACCGCGCTCACCGACCGCACGTTCCTGGTGTTCGTCGGGCTGACATTCCTGCTGGCCGTGCTGACCATGCAGACCTCCACGATCATGCCGCTGGCGATGCGCGCGGACGGCCTGCGCCCGTCGGCGTACGGGCTGGTGGTGGCGCTCGGCGGGGCGCTCATCGTGGTCGGGCAGCTGTTCGTGCCCCGGCTCATCGAGCCGTACCGCAAGTCGACGGTGCTGGCCGCCTCCACCGCTCTGATGGCGCTCGGGTTCGGCACGCTGACAGTCGCCGACGGGCTGCCGCTCTACCTCGGCGCGGCGGTGGTCTGGACGGCCGGGCAGATGCTCGCCGCACCGCCGAACGCGCAGATCAACGCCGACCTCGCCCCACCCGAACTGCGGGCCCGCTACCAGTCGGTGTTCTACCTGACGTTCCCGGCCGCGTCGTTCGTCGCGCCGGCGCTGGGCGGGCTCAGCCTGGAACATCTGGGCGAGCGGCACTGGCTGGTGGTCGGCGCGCTCGGGCTGCTGGCCGCCGCCGGGCACCTGCTCGCCGGGCCGCCCCGGGAGCGCCGGGTCGCCGCGCTGCGGGCGGCAGCCGTGGAACCGGTCTCGTCTGCCCGCTGAGCGCCGACAACGGCAGAGCGCCCATCCCGACCCCCGTCGAGATGGGCGCTCTGACCGTACGCCCGGCGGCGGCGGGCGACACTCACCCCCGTAAGCGTCGCCCGCTCGCGCCGCCGGTTCCACGGGTGGCACCGTCCCCCAACGGCGTGCTCCACCCGATCTTCGCATCTCGCCTGCGCGGATCTGATCGATCCACCGCTCCCCCGAACGGAAACAAGCGTGACGCGGTGCAATAAAGTTAGTTCGCCCAGATTCCGGATTCAACCCAGATCGCTGTCTTGCCCGTCACAGCGTCCGTGTCGGGAATCCGGCTGTCCGTGCTGCGGTCCCTGGGATGGCAAACACCGGGTTCCCGGGGTCCATTCCCGTAAACCTCAGCCGTCCTCGCGATTCGGGTTCTCGGTCCGGAAGAAGTTGCTCTGCCGCCCGTCCCGCATCTGCTCCTGGTAGATCAGGTTCAGCCGCCGCAGGTCGAACGTCCGGAACCAGTCGTCCCAGGTGATCTCCCGGATCCGGCTGCTCTCCCGGTAGCCGGGGATGTTGAACGTCAGCACCCCGGGCCGGCCCGCACGCTCGGTGCCGGCGATGGTGGCCGGCTTCGCGCCCCGCGCCCGCGCCCAGCGCTGGATCACCTCGTGGTTACGGGTGACCAGGCTGCGGCCCGGACGCTCCGGCCGGTCCGCGAGCGACGTGATGAGCTGCGACGATCCGATCGACCGGCTGGACGCCGGCCCACGGGTCGGCGCGCTCTGCGCCCGAGCCGACGTCGCCTTCCGGGCCGGTGCCGCCTTGGCGCGCGAAGGAGCGGTCTTCGCCCTCGACGGAGCCGCCTTCTTCGCCCGGGCGGGCGTGGCCTTCGCGCGGGACGGAGCCGCCTTCGCGCGCGTCGCGGTCGCCCGCGACGAGGTGGCCTTGGCGCGGGGCGGGGCCACCTTGCGCGTACCCGTCGCCTTGGCCCTGGCACCGGTGGCCCGCGCGGCCGGCGCGGACTTGGCCGGCGACGTGGCCCGGCGGGCAGTGGTCTTCTTCGCGGCGGTGCTCTTGCGGGTCGCGGCCGGCCGCCCGGCCGGTCCGGAGCTGCGCCGCGCGGCGCCGCCCTCCCCGCGCATCGTCCGCGCCAGGGTCTTCACGAGTTCCGGCTTCCGCAGCGCGGAGATCCCGGAGACCCCGCGCCGCTTGAGCTGGCTGCGGATGTCGTCCACCTTCATCCGGGAGATCGCCGACTCCGACACCCTCGGGGTGTTCGGCGTCTGGTTGCCGGGTTGCCGCTTGGTCCGAGTCGCAGTCGTGCCGCGACCTGAGCTGTTGCGCTGAGCCATGGGACACGCTCCTCGACAGTCCGTCCTCGGCCCGCGGTGGGTCCCAATGCTCCGCACCGCGCGGGGCGGCATACCCGTCAGGAGGGCTCCGAACCTCCGGCGGGCGATCCGGCAGTGGCGGACGGCTCGAAGAGGTGCGCGAACGCGGCCAGGTTGGCAGTCGACTCGCCGCGCTTGACCCGCCACTCCCACTCCCGGCGGATGGCCGTGCCGAAGCCGATCTCCAGCATGCTGTCGAACGACTCGTCGGCGTACGTCAGCACGGAGCCCAGCAGCCGGTCCAGCTCGTCGGCGTCGACCCCGGCCAGGTTGACCCGACCGGTCAGGTAGACGTCGCCGACCGCGTCGATGGAGAACGAGACGCCGTACATGCGGGCGTTGCGCTGCAGCAGCCAGGCCCACAGCTCCTCGCGGCGCTCGTCGGGCTGGCGCATCACGAACGCCTCGACCCGCAGCGCGTGCTCGCCCACGATCAGGTTGCAGATCGTCTTGAGCTTGTGCGTGCCCGGCAGGGTCACCGCGTACGACGCCTCGCCGGTCGACTCCCACTCCAGCTCGCGCTCGGCGCAGACGGACTCGATCAGCGCGGCGACCTCACTCCTGCGGCTCATCGCACCCACTCTACGACCGGTCGACCGGGGCCGCCGGACGGGTGATCACCAGGAGCACAGCATCGCCGGGTCGCCGAGCCGCCGCGCCAGCCGGGCCCGGTGCTCGGTGATCGCCTCCCCGTAGACGGCGAGCAGGCCGGAGGCGGTGCGGTGCCAGGAGAAGTCCCGGGCGTGCCGCTCGGCGCCCCGGCCCAGCGCGGCACGGCGTACCGGATCGGGCAGCAGGCGCGCCAGCGCCCGGGCCCAGTCGACCGGGTCGTGGCCGTCGATGAGCATGCCGCTGACGCCGTCGCGTACCGCGGTGACCAGGCCGCCCACGGCGGCGGCCAGCACCGGCGTGCCGCACGCCTGGGCCTCCAGCGCCACGAGGCCGAACGACTCGTTGTGCGACGGCACCGCGACCAGGTCGGCGGCGCGGTAGAGGGCGGGCAGGTCCGCGCCGGTCTGCGGCGGCAGGAAACGCACCCGGTCGGCGATGCCGAGCGCGTGCGCCAGCTCGATCAGGGCGGTGGGCCGGTCCAGGCCACTGCCGCTGGGCCCGCCGCAGATCACCACGGTCAGCTCGTCGGCCAGCGCCGGATCCCGTTCACGCAGCGCGGCGGCGGCACGGACCAGCACGTCCGGCGCCTTGAGCGGCTGGATGCGGCCGACGAACGCGACCACGTACCCGTCGGCCGGCAGGCCGAGCCGGCGGCGTGCGGCGCGGATCGCGGCGTCCCGGTCACCGACGGCGGGACGGAACCGCTCCAGGTCGACGCCGGGTTCCACGATCGCCACCCGGTCCGGGTCGGCCGCGTACCGGTCGAGCAGGTCACGGGCCTCGACCCGGGTGTTGGCGACCAGCCGGTCCGCCTCGGTGACCACCTGCTCCTCGCCGATCACGCGGGCCTTCGGCTCGGGGCGGTCCCCGGCGGCGAGGCGGGCGTTCTTGACCTTCGCCAGCGTGTGCGCGGTGTGCACCAGCGGTACGCCCCAGCGCTCCTTGGCCAGCCAGCCGACCTGACCGGAGAGCCAGTAGTGCGAGTGGATCAGGTCGTAGTGGCCCGGCGGGCGGGCCGCCTCGGCGCGCAGCACCCCGGCCGTGAAGGCGCAGAGCTGGCCCGGCAGCTCTTCCTTGGTCAGCCCCTCCAGCGGCCCGGCGGTGACGTGCCGGACGGACACGCCGGGCGCCACCTCGACCACCGGGGGCAGGTCACCGGCGGTGGCCCGGGTGAAGATCTCCACCTCGACGTCGGCCTCGGCCAGCCGCCGGGCCACCTCCAGGATGTAGACGTTCATGCCCCCCGCGTCACCGGTGCCGGGCTGGTGCAGCGGCGACGTGTGCACCGAGAGCGTGGCGATACGGCGCGGCCGCGGCCACGGCAGGGCACCTCGCTGACGACCGACACCGGTGTGCAAATCCGCCACGTCCGCTCCCTCTGTCACGGTTGATGCCGTCCCGCACGACCGGCGCTTCTCGGTCAACCCGTGTGCCGGATCTCATCTTCCCCATCGGGGTTCGGAAATGCCCTTCGCCGGGTCCCCGGCGTGACGGACCTCATCACCGCGCGCAGCCGGGCGGCGGTGGACAATGTCCGGATGACTTCAGTCGCCATCGTCACCGGGGCGTCCAGCGGGATCGGCGCGGCCACCGCCCGCCGGCTCGCCACCGAGGGATTCCACGTGCTCGCCGCCGCCCGGCGTACCGACCGGCTCGCCGCGCTGGTCGCCGAGATCGAGGCGGCCGGCGGCGCGGCGAGCGCGGTGGCCTGCGACGTGACCTCGGACGAGTCGGTCGCCGGGCTGGCCGCCGCGGCCGAGGCCGCCCCCGGGCCGGTCACGCTGCTGGTGAACAACGCCGGCGGCGCGCGCGGCCTGGACCCGGTCGAGACGGCCGACGTGGGCGACTGGCAATGGATGTACGACGTCAACGTGCTCGGCACGCTGCGCGTCACCAAGGCGCTGCTCCCGGCGCTGGAGCGCTCCGGGGCCGGCACCGTCGTGATCGTCAGCTCCACCGCCGGGCACGTCGTCTATGAGGGCGGCGGCGGCTACACGGCCGCGAAGCACGCGCAGACCGCGGTCGCCGGCACGCTGCGGCTCGAACTGTGTGGCCGACCGGTCCGGGTGATCGAGATCGACCCCGGCATGGTGAAGACCGAGGAGTTCGGCCTGGTCCGTTTCGGCGGTGACGCCGACCGGGCCGAGGCGGTCTACGCCGGTGTCGCCGAACCGCTGGTGGCCGACGACGTGGCCGACTGCGTGGCCTGGTGCGCGACCCGCCCGCACCACGTCAACATCGACCGGCTCGTGGTCCGCCCGCTGGCCCAGGCCGCGCAGCACAAGGTGCACCGGGAGTCCTGATGGAGCGTCCGCTCGGCGTGGCCACCCGGGGCACCACCAACCCCAACCGGCTCCGGCGGGTGGACAACTGGATCGTCGAGACCTGCGGCGACGCGCTGCGTGCCGCCGCCGACCCGCTCGTGGTCGACCTCGGCTACGGCGCCACCCCGGTCACCCCGGTCGAGCTGCGGGCCCGTCTCGCGGCCGGGGTCCGCGCCGACGTGCGGGTGGTCGGCCTGGAGATCGATCCGGTACGCGTCGCCGCCGCCCTGCCCGCTGCCGACCCGCCCGGGCTGACGTTCGCCAGGGGCGGCTTCGAACTGGCCGGACTGCGTCCCGCGCTGGTGCGGGCGTTCAACGTGCTCCGCCAGTACGACGAGAGCGAGGTGGCCGACGCCTGGCACACAGTCGTCGGGCGGCTCGCGCCGGGCGGGCTGCTGGTCGAGGGCACCTGCGACGAGCTGGGGCGGCTCGGCTCCTGGGTGCTGCTGGACGCCACCGGCCCTCTCACGCTCACGTTGTCGGCGAAGCTGACCACGCTGGAGAGCCCGGCCACGCTCGCCGAGCGGCTGCCGAAGGCGCTGATCCACCGCAACGTGCCGGGCGAACGCATCCACGACCTGATCGAGGCGCTGGAGCAGGCGTGGCGCGCGGCCGCCGGCTACGCCCCGTTCGGCCCCCGGCAGCGCTGGCTGCGGACGGTAGAGGCGGTGAAGGAGTCAGGCTGGCCCGTCCAGGACAGCCCTCGTACGTGGCGCCACGGCAACCTCACGCTCCCCTGGCCCGCCATCTCCCCCCGCTGACCCGCCCGCCCCCGCCCCCGCCCGCCGCCCCGCCGATCTTGGACTTGTGGCGCCCACCTTGCCCCGTTTGGCCCAGTTCACGAGGCACCACAACTCCAAGATCAAGGGAGGCGTCACCCCTCCCCTGGAACCCTCGGCGGAACCCTTCGAGGCAAGTGTTGATCTTGCACTTGCTGCCCCGGCAATACGGGTCAAACCGCTCGGACCGAGGGCCGGAAGTGCAAGATCGCGGGGGTGGGAGGGGGAGTGGGAGGGGCGGGGGCGCGGGTCAGATGGTGCAGTTGATCAGGACCGGCTCGGGGTGGAGGGTTACGCCGAAGCGGGACTGGACGCCGTCTCGGATCTCGCGGGCCAGCGCCACCAGCGCGGCCGTGCTGGCGCTGCCGGAGTGGTTGGTGAGCGCGAGCGTGTGCTTGCTGGAGATGGCGACGCCCTCCGGGCCCGCGTACCCCTTGCCGAAGCCCGCCTTGTCGATCAGCCAGGCGGCGCTGACCTTCACCGTGCCGTCGGCGCCCGGCCAGTGCGGCGGCTCACCCACCTCGGCGGCGCGTTCCCGTACCTGCTCGAACACCTCGCCCGGCAGCACCGGGTTGGTGAAGAACGAGCCGACCGACCAGGTGTCCGGGTCGGCCGCGTCCAGCACCATGCCCTTGCCGGCGCGCAGCTTCCGCACGGTGGCCCGGGCTTCGGCCAGCGGCACCCGGTCGCCGACCTCGACACCGAGCGCCCGGGCCAGTTCGGCGTAGCGAACCGGGCCGGAGCGCGGGGACCGGGTGAGCCGGAAGTCGACCGAGAGCACCACCCAGCGGTCGCTGTACTTGAAGATGCTCCCCCGGTAGACGAACCCGCAGTCGGCAGCCGCGATCCGCGCCACCCGGCGTTCGGTCCGGTCGTACGCCTCGACGGCGACGATGGTCTCGGCGACCTCCTGGCCGTACGCGCCGACGTTCTGGATCGGTGTCGCGCCGGCCGAGCCGGGGATGCCGGAGAGGCACTCCAGCCCGGACCAGCCGCGCTCGACGGTGGCGGCGACGAAGTCGTCCCACGGCTCGCCGGCTTCGACACGTACCGTGACGGTGTCGCCCTCCTCGGCCACGGCCTGGAACCCGCGCGAGCGGACGAGCACGACGGTGCCGGGGAAGCCCTGATCGCCGATCACGACGTTGCTGCCGCCCGCCAGCACCAGCACGGCCTGCTCGCGGGCCTCCGCTTCCTGCACTTTTCGCACGATCTGGGCGGCGTCCTCGGCGATCTCCAGCCGCCCGGCGGGTCCGCCGAGCCGGAGCGTGGTGTAGCGCGCCAGGGTGGCCGGATCGGTCGGTTCACCGGCAGTAGCCGGTTCGGCGTAGACGTCTGACACGCCTTTCACCCTAGGCTGAGGGGTAGCCGGCGCACCCACTGGTGGCCCGGTCACCCCCGGGAGGATGGCGATGAGCAGACTGCACCACACGAAGGACTTCTGGATCGGCGCGCTGCGCACGGAGGGTCCCGCCTTCGCCGCGGCGGTTTCGGAGGCGCCGCCCGAGACACCCGTGCTGTCCTGTCCCGGCTGGACGGTCACCGATCTCGCCCATCACCTGACCCGCGTGTACGTCTGGGCGGGCACCGTGCTGACCGCCGGTGGCACCACCCGCCCGGAGCGGCACGACCCGGAGCCGCCGGCGGACCTGACGCCGGCCCAGTGGTACGTGCGGGAGTACGAGCGGATCACCGCGCTGCTGGAGGCGGCGGATCCGGAGGCGCCGGCCTGGAACTTCGCGCCGCAGCCGAAGAAGGCGGCCTTCTGGCCGCGTCGGATGGCGCACGAGACGGCCGTGCACCGCTGGGACGCCCAACTCGCGATCGGTGCGGGTGATCCGATCGAGGCGAAGCTCGCGGCCGACGGGGTGAGTGAGGTGCTGGACACCTGGCTGCCG
Source organism: Micromonospora sp. CMU55-4 (assembly GCF_011602315.1). Taxonomy (NCBI): domain Bacteria; kingdom Bacillati; phylum Actinomycetota; class Actinomycetes; order Micromonosporales; family Micromonosporaceae; genus Micromonospora; species Micromonospora sp. CMU55-4. Next base: position 105,680 of record NZ_JAAOLH010000020.1, on the reverse strand, counting down.
GCGGGCCGGCGGGTGCAGCCCGGGCAGTGGCGCGGCGTGGTGCAGCTGACCGCGACCGACGCGGCCCAGGAGTGGTACCTGCGGTTGCGGGGTGAGGGGGTCGCGCTGCTGGACACCGCGACGATCCTGGACCACGACGACCACCGGGCCCGGGCACAGGTGGCCGGCACGGCGAGCGATCTGCTGCTGGCGCTGATGGGCCGGATCAGCTTCGACGCGCTGGACGTGGCGGGCGACCCGGCCCTGCTGGGAGGCCTGCGGGTCGGCTGACGACGGGCACCGGACGGAGAGGGGCGGCGGGCGCCCCTCTCCGTTTCTTTTCGGACAGCTCTGAGAGCGCTCTCTTGACAAGGTCCGGGACCCTCCACCACGCTGTCGTGAGAGCGCTCTCTAAGTTCCGGAACCGCCTTCCACCACCCGTTTCGACGACCCGAGAGGTCAGGACAGCATGCTCACCTTCACGCGCCGCCGCCTGGCGGCGGTTGCAGTGGTCGCCGCCACCGCGCTGCTCGGCACCACCGCCTGCGGCGGCGGCGACGATGCCGCCGCCGACGGGCCGATAACGCTCACCGTCGACGTCTTCGGCCAGTTCGGTTACGCCGATCTCTACCAGGAGTACATGGCCAGCCACCCCGGCGTGAAGATCGTCGAGCGCGGCACCGGCGGCAACCTCGACGAGTACTCCCCGAAGCTCACCCAGTGGCTCGCCGCGGGCAAGGGCGCCGGCGACGTGGTCGCCATCGAGGAGGGCCTGCTCGTCGAGTACAAGGCCAACCCGCAGAACTTCGTCAACCTGCTCGACCACGGCGCGGCCGACCTGAAGGGCAACTTCCTCGACTGGAAGTGGAACCAGGGGCTCACCGCCGACGGCAAGCAGCTCATCGGCCTCGGCACTGACGTAGGCGGCATGGCGATGTGCTACCGCACCGACCTGTTCGCCAAGGCCGGCCTGCCCACCGACCGGGAGGCCGTGTCCAAGCTCTGGCCCACCTGGCAGGACTACATCAAGGTCGGCGAGCAGTTCACCGCGAAGAAGACGGGCGCGTCGTTCCTGGACGCCGCGACCAACACCTTCAACACGATCCTGCTCCAGACCGCCGGCAACAGCAGCGGCTACAGCTACTACGACACCAGCAACAACCTGGTCGTCGGCAGCAACCCGGCGGTGAAGCAGGCGTACGACACCACGATGGACATCATCGACTCGGGGCTGTCCGGCAAGTACGGCTCGTGGTCCGAGGAGTGGGTGTCGGCGTTCAAGCAGTCGAAGTTCGCCACCATCGCCTGCCCGGCCTGGATGACCGGCGTGATCGAGGGCAACGCGGGCGCGGCCGCCAAGGGCAAGTGGGACATCGCCCAGATCCCCGGCAACGGCGGCAACTGGGGCGGCTCGTTCCTCGCGGTGCCGAAGCAGAGCAAGCACCAGGCCGAGGCGATCGAGCTGGCCAAGTTCCTGACCAGCGCCAAGGGTCAGATCGGCGCGTTCAAGGCGAAGGGTCCCCTGCCCTCTTCGCCGCAGGCGCTGGAGGACCCGGCGATCATCGACTCGAAGAACGCCTACTTCTCCGAGGCGCCGGTCGGGAAGATCTTCGCCGAGGGCGCCAAGAGCCTGAAGCCGGTCTACATGGGACCGAAGAACCAGGCCGTACGCACCGAGGTCGAGAACGCCGTCCGCAGCGTCGAGCTGGGCAAGCGCTCCCCGGAACAGGGCTGGACCGACGCGGTCGCCAACGCCGAGAAGGCCGCCGCCAAGTAACCCGAGCAGCGCGTGCGGGCGGCCACCCGGCCACGGGGGCCGCCCGCACGGCGGAAAGGAGTCCCGGGTCATGGCCGTCCAGCTCGACGCCCGCCCGCCGGTCGCACCGGCACCCCGCCCCACCCGTCCCGGCCTGGGCAACCGGCTCAGCCGACTCGACACGAAGTACTCGCCGTACCTGTTCATCGCCCCGTTCTTCCTGCTGTTCGGCGTCTTCGGGGCGTACCCGCTGGCGTACACGTTCTGGGTCTCGCTGCACGACTGGGACCTGCTCGGCGCCGAACACCCGTACATCGGCTTCGACAACTACACCCAGCTGCTCGCCGACTCGGACTTCTGGCACTCGGTGGTCAACACGCTGGGCATCTTCGTGATCTCCACGGTCCCGCAGCTGCTCGCCGCGCTCTGGCTGGCCAACCTGCTCAACCGGCAGTTGCGCGCCCGTACCACCTGGCGGATGGCGGTGCTGATCCCGAACGTCACCTCGACCGCCGCCGTGGCGATCGTGTTCGCAGTCCTGTTCGGCCGCGAGTTCGGCATGATCAACTGGGTGCTCGACCACGTCGGGATCAGCGCGATCGACTGGAAGGCGAACCGGTTCGCCGCCTGGGTCGCCATCTCCACGATGGTCGACTGGCGCTGGACCGGCTACAACGCGCTGATCTTCCTGGCCGCCATGCAGGCCATCCCGCGCGACCTGTACGAGTCGGCCGCGATCGACGGGGCCGGCCGGGCCCGCCAGTTCTGGTCCATCACGGTGCCGCTGCTCAAGCCCACGATCATCTTCGCGGTCATCATCTCCACCATCGGCGGCCTCCAGCTCTTCACCGAGCCGCGGATGTTCAACTCCGGCACCAACGCGATCCGCGGCGGACCGCTGCGGGAGTCGCAGACGGTGACCATGTACATGTTCGAGAACGCCTTCGCGCCGCACTACAACTTCGGCTACGGCTCGGCGGTCGCCTGGCTGCTGTTCGCGCTCATCGCCGTGGTCGCGGCGATAAACGTCCTGCTCCTGCGCCGGCTCGGCGGCGGCTCCCGCAAGGAGGTCTCCCGATGACCCGCCTCTGGTCGGCAAGCCGGCTCACCTACCTGGCGCTGACGCTCTCGGCCGTCCTGTCGATCTTCCCGATCTACTGGATGTTCGTGGTGGCCAGCCGCACCAGCGACACGATGGGCCAGGTGCCGCCGCCGCTCACCCCCGGCGGCAACCTCGGCGCCAACATCGCCCGGCTGTTCGACAACACCGACGCGTACTTCCTGACCGGCCTGATCAACTCGGCGATCGTGGCCACCACAGTCACGATCTCGGTGGTGTTCTTCTCCACGCTGGCCGGGTTCGCGTTCGCCAAGCTGCGCTTCCGGGGGCGCAACGCGCTGCTGCTGGTCATCGTCGCCACCATGATGGTCCCGACGCAGCTCGGCGTGATCCCGCTCTACCTGCTCATGACGAAGCTGAACTGGAACGACCGGCTGCCCGCCGTGATCGTGCCGGCGCTGGTCACCGGCTTCGGCGTGTTCATGATGCGCCAGTACGCGGGCCAGGCGGTCAGCACCGAACTGATCGAGGCGGCCCGGATGGACGGCTGCAACACCGCCCGGATCTACTGGAACGTGGTGCTGCCCGCGCTGCGCCCGGCCGCCGCCGTGCTCGGCCTGCTCACGTTCATGACCACCTGGAACGACTTCCTGTGGCCGTACGCGGTGCTGAACGACCCGGAGAACCCGACGGTGCAGCTGTCGCTGCGGGCCCTCTCCGACGGGTACTACCAGGACATGTCGCAGGTGTTCACCGGCACGGCCATCGCCACGCTGCCGCTGCTGCTGGTGTTCATCGTCTTCGGCCGCCAGATCATCGGCGGCATCATGGAAGGTGCGGTCAAGGCATGAGCAACGTCCGATTCCCGGAGGGCTTCGTCTGGGGCGGAGCCACCGCCGCGTACCAGATCGAGGGCGCCGCCCGCGAGGACGGTCGCGGTCCGTCGATCTGGGACACCTTCAGCCGTACGCCGGGAGCGGTGTTCGCCGGCCACACCGGCGACGTGGCCTGCGACCACTACCACCGGTACGCCGAGGACGTCGCGCTGATGGCCGAGCTGGGGCTGCGGGCGTACCGGTTCTCGGTGTCCTGGCCCCGGGTGCGGCCGGACGGCACCGGCCCGGTCGAGCCGCGCGGGCTCGACTTCTACGACCGGCTGACCGACGCGCTGCTCGACGCCGGCCTCGACCCGATCGTCACGCTCTACCACTGGGACCTGCCGCAGGCGCTGGAGGACCGGGGCGGCTGGACCGTCCGGGAGACCGCCGAGCACTTCGCCGAGTACGCGCTCGCCGTGCACGGCCGCCTCGGCGACCGGGTCCGCACCTGGACCACGCTCAACGAGCCGTGGTGCTCGGCCTACCTCGGGTACGGCTCCGGGGTGCACGCGCCGGGGCGGCGGAACGCCGGTGACGCGTTCCGGGCCGTACACCATCTGCTGCTCGGCCACGGCCTGGCGGCGCGGGCGCTGCGCGCGGCCGGCGTGGAGACGCTGGGGATCACGCTCAACCTGGCCGACGTGCAGCCGGCGGACGCCGCGAGCGCCGCTGACGCCGAGGCGGTACGGCTGGTCGACGGCCTGCACAACCGGATCTTCCTGGACCCGCTCACCGGCGGCGGCTACCCGGCGGACGTGCTGGCCCACGTCAACCGGATCGTCGCGCCGGACTTCATCAGGGACGGGGACGAGAAGCTGATCGCCGCGCCGCTGGACCTGCTCGGCCTGAACTACTACGCGCCCACCTACGTGGCCGGGCGGGCGGGCGGCGCGGGCGGGGACGCGTACCCGGGCACCGCCGGGACCGTCGAGTTCCTGCCGCCGGCCGGGCCGCTCACCGACATGGGCTGGTCGATCGAGCCGGCCGGGCTGACCCGGCTGCTGGAACGGGTGGCCGCCGACCACCCCGGGCTGCCCCTGATGATCACCGAGAACGGCGGGGCGTTTCCGGACACCGACCTCGACGAGCAGGGCGGGGTGGCGGACACCGACCGGGTCGCCTACCTCGACGGGCACCTGCGCGCCGCGCACGAAGCCATCGCCCGCGGCGTGGACCTGCGCGGTTATCTCGTATGGTCGGTGCTGGACAACTTCGAATGGGCCGAGGGTTACCGGAAGCGATTCGGGATCGTCCACGTCGACTACCTGACCCAGCGGCGCACACCAAAGCACAGCGCCCGCTGGTACCAGGAGGTGATCGCCCGGAACGGGCTGTGACGAGGTGGTGGTTACGGGGATGACGACGGCACAGCGACCGACCCTGGAGGCGGTGGCCCGGCTGGCCGGCGTGTCCCGGGCCACCGTCTCCCGGGTGGTGAACGGCTCGACCACTGTGGCCGAGCCGATCCGGCAGGCGGTACGCCGGGCGGTCGAGGAACTCGGGTACGTCCCGAACCTCGCCGCCCGCAGCCTGGTCACCCAGCGGACCGACTCGGTGGCGCTGGTGCTGCCCGAGGCGGCCACCCGGGTCTTCTCCGACGACCAGGTGTTCCCGGGCATCATCAGGGGCGCGGCGCAGGAGCTGGAGGCGGCGGACAAGCAGCTCGTACTGATGCTCGCCGGCTCACCGGCCGGACACGAACGGGTCGAGCGGTACACCACCGGCCGGCACGTCGACGGGGTGCTGTTCGCCTCGCTGCACGGCGAGGACCCGCTGCCCGGCCGGCTGGCCCGCCTCGGCATCCCGGTGGTGTGCAGCGGACGGCCGCTGGACGGCGCCGACGTGCCGTACGTGGACGTCGACCACGAAGGCGGCGTGAGCACGGCGGTCCAGCACCTGATCGCGAGCGGACGCCGTCGGATCGCCACCATCGCCGGGCCGCAGGACATGGTCGCCGGAATCGAGCGGCTGATCGGCTACCGCAGCGCGATCACCGAGGCCGGGCTGCCGGAGCTGGTCGCGTACGGCGACTTCACCCGGGAGTCGGGCACCGCCGCGATGCGCGAGCTGCTCGCCGCCGACCCGGAACTGGACGCCGTGTTCGCCGCCTCCGACCTGATGGCGCACGCCGCCCTGCGCACGCTGCGGGAGGCCGGGCGGCGGGTGCCCGAGGACGTGGCGGTGATCGGGTTCGACGACATCGAGACGGCCGCGTACACCGAGCCGCCGCTGACCACCGTGCGGCAGCCGATAGTGGAGCTGGGCCGGTCGATGACCCGGCAGTTGCTGCGTATCGCCGCGGGCGAGGAGGTCGAGCAGGCACTGGTGCTGCCCACCGAGCTGGTGCTGCGCGAGTCCGCGTAAGGAAGGGCCCCCTCTTAACGCCTCAGGTAGAGGAGGGGGCCCTTGTTAACAGCCCGCTCCGCGTTAACCGGTCGCGGGGCGGGTGGCGGCGGGTCTAGGGTCCGCCGGATGAGTGCAGCCGAGATCCGTCCCGCCCGTCCCGACGACGCGCCCGCCGTGGTGGCGTTGCGCGCGCTCGTCTTCCCCTATCTGGTGCGCGGCGTCGAGTCGACCCGCCGCATGATCGCCGAACCACCGCCCGGCGAGGACTGGGCGGCCTGGGTCGCCGAGGCGGACGGCGAGGTCGTCGGCTGGGCGTCGGCGTACCGCAACACGCAGACCTCGACGCCCGGCGTGGGGATGATCTCCCTGCTGCACGTACACCCGGCGCATCGCCGCCACGGCACCGGCGCGGCGCTGTTCGACACCGCGCTCGGGCACCTGCTGACGCTCGGGTCCACCGAGGTGCTCACCTACGCGCATACCGAGTCGCTGCCGTTCGCGCAGCGGCACGGCTTCACGCCCAGCCGGGAGGTGCGCTACTCGGCACTGGACCTGAGCACGCCCCCGCCGATGCCGCAGGCGCCGCCGGGCGTACGGCTGGTGTCCGCCGCCGGGCTCGACCCGCGACTGGTGCACCGGGTCGACGCCGAGGCGTCCCGGGACGAGCCGGGGGACGTGCCGACGGACTCGCTCGGCTTCGACCTGTGGCGCCACGAGTGCTGGGACAACCCCGGGCTGGACCGGGCGGCCAGCACGCTCGCCGAGGTGAACGGGGAACTGGTCGCGCTGAGCCTGGTCAAGCGGGACGGCGACCGGATGTGGTCGGACTTCACCGGCACGCTGCCCGCCTACCGGGGCCAGGGCTTGGCCCGGCTGACCAAGCAGGCCGCGCTGCACGCCGCCGCCGCTCGCGGGGTACGGACCGCGTACACCTCAAACGACGAGGCGAACGCGCCGATGCTGGCGGTGAACGAACGGCTCGGCTACCGGCCGGTGGACAGCCAGTGGTCGTGCCGGCGCGCGCTCAGCTGAGCCCGGCGGCGACCCGCACCGCTGTGGCGTACGTGTCCGCGCCGAACAGCACCAGCCGCGCCTCGGTGACGTGCGCCGGGGTGGCCGCGTGCAGCACGGTGAGCGCCTGCGCCACCGCGTCGTCGACCGGCCAGCCGTAGATCCCGGCGGAGATCAGCGGGAACGCGACACTCGTCGCGCCGAGCCCGTCGGCGATGCGCAGGCTGTTGGCGTAGCAGTCGCGCAGCAGCGCCGAGCGGTCCTCGCCCGGCGAGAAGACCGGGCCGACCGTGTGCACCACCCAACGCGCGGGCAGGTTGCCGGCGGTGGTGGCTACGGCCTGGCCGGTGGGCAGCCCGCGCCCGTACCGGGAGGCGCGCAGCGCCCGGCACTCCTCCAGGATCGCCGGTCCGCCGCGCCGGTGGATCGCGCCGTCCACTCCCCCGCCGCCGAGCAGCGACGAGTTGGCGGCGTTGACTATCGCGTCGACCTGCTGCGCGGTGATGTCCCCCTCGATCAGGACCGTGTCCATCTCAGCTCTCCTCGATCGGCTGGCCCAGCGAGCGGCGGGCCAGCAGCGCGGCGCCGGCGACGGCGGCCGGCATCACCAGCACCGCGCCGAGCGGGATCAGGAAACACAGGAAGACCGCCACCCCGAAGCCGAGCACCGTCGGCCGGTCGGCCCGCAGCCGCGACCGCCGGTCCGGCAGCCGCATCCCCCGCCGGTAGAACGGCGCGCCGACCAGCTCCAGCGCCAGGAACCAGCCACCCACCAGGGCACCGACCACCGGGACCACCGTCTGTCCCACCACCGGGATGAAACCGGCGGCGAACAGGGGTACGCCGATCAGCGCGGACAGCGCCACCAGGCGCAACGAGTCGGCGAGGCTGCGCCGCAGCGAGGACCAGAACGGCACGTCCACCGCGCCGGGGGTGCCGCCGAGCCGGTCCTCGACCCGCTCCGAGATCGCCTCGTAGAACGGGTCGCCGACGACGAGCGTGACGGCGGTGAACGTGAGCACCCCGACCAGCCCGGCGACCCCGACCACCGCCAGCCCGGCGGCGACCCGCAGCAGATTGCGCCAGGGCGACGACCAGTCGTCGGCGAACGGGGTGAGCCAGCCCGCCAGGTCGCCGACGAAGTAGAGCAGCGTGGCGAACAACGCCACGTAGAGCGCGCCGGTGATCAGCGCCGGGATCACGCCGAGCAGCATCAGCTTCGGGCTGCGGACGTACATGCCGAAGCCGCGCAGCAGCAGCCCGGCGCCGCCGAGGAAGCGGGTGGCCGCGCCGGTGACCGGCGCGATCGTACGGGAGGCGTTCACGACGGCACAGCCTAATCTGCCGGTGCACCACAATGGGCCGGTGCGTGCGTCCCGGCTGATCTCGCTTGTGCTGCTGCTCCAGTCGCGGGAGACGATGACCGCTGCCGAGCTGGCCCGCGAGCTGGAGGTGTCCGAGCGGACCGTCTACCGGGACGTGCTGGCGCTCTCCGCCGCCGGTGTCCCGGTGTACGCGGACCGGGGCCGGGCCGGCGGCTACCGGCTGCTGGGCGGCTACCGGACCCGGCTGACCGGGTTGAGCCGGGACGAGGCCGAGGCGCTGTTCCTGGCCGGGCTGCCCGGACCGGCAGGGGACATGGGACTGGCCGACTCGGTGGCCGCCGCCGAGCTGAAGGTGCTCGCCGCGCTGCCGCCGAGCCTGCGGGACGCGCCCGCCCGTACCGGGCAGCGGTTCCACCTGGACGTCCCCGGCTGGTTCCGGGAGACCGCGCCGCCGCCCGCCCTCGCCGAGCTGGCCCGGGCCGTCTGGCGGGACCTGATGGTGGAGCTGCGCTACCGGCGCGGGGACCGGGAGGTGACCCGCACGCTGGCGCCGTACGGGCTGGTGCTGAAGAACGGGGTCTGGTACCTGGTCGGCCGGGTCGGTGACGGCTGGCGGACGTACCGGGTGGACCGGGTTGTCTCGGCCGAGGTGAGCGCCGACGGCTTCGACCGGGACGAGGACTTCGACCTCGGGGCGTACTGGCGGGAACAGGCCGGCGCGTTCCTGCGCGAGCTGCTGCGGGAGCGGGTCACCGTGCGGCTCGGCCCGGCCGGGCTGCGGGCGCTTCGGCACCTGGTGGACGCGCCGTTCGTCTACACCGAGGCGGTCGACGCGGCCGGTCCGCCGGACGAGCAGGGCCGGCTGGTGCTGCGGCTGCCGGTCGAGTCGGTCGACGTCGCGTACACCCAGTTGCTGGCGCTGGGCCCGGAGGTGGAGGTGCTGGCGCCGCCGCAACTGCGGGCGCGCTTCGCCGAGGCGGCCCGCCGCGCGGCGGCGCTCTACACCGATCCGCCGTCAGACGGTCAGCGGTAGCCGTCCGGGTCGGCCGGCTTACCAGGCTTGACCACCTCCTCGTAGTAGCGGGCCCAGTGCGGGCGGCTGCCGTCGACGTCGGTGAAGCCGTACACCTGGGCCAGACCGCCGCTGTCCAGCGACTTGCCGTTCCAGCGGGCCCGGTCCGGGTCGGCGGCCAGGGCCGCCACCGCGCGCCCGACGAACGCCGGCGTCTCCGACATGACGAAGTGGGGCTCGGTCTTCGCGCCGTCACGCCAGTTCGCCTCGGTGACGCCGTAGTGTTCGAGCATCGCCTCCGAGCGCAGCCAGCCCGGCGTGAGCGCGACGGCGGTGCAGCCGTGCGGGGCCAGCTCGTGCGCCTGGCTGAAGCCGAGCCGGTTCACCGACACCTTCGCCAGGTCGTAGAAGACCGACAGGCGGTACTCGCTGTCGTTGTGCTCCTTGGTGCCGTCGCCGACCTCGACGACCAGGCCGCCCGGATTGCGGATCAGCAGCGGCAGCGCGAAGTGGCTGGTGATGATGTGCGTGTCGACAGCCAGCCGCAGCGTACGGAAACCGGCGTCGAGCGGCTGCTCCCAGACCGGCTTCTCCCAGGTGATCAGCGGGTCGGCGCCCCAGACGTCGTTCACCAGCACGTCGAGGCGGCCCTGCTCGGCGTCGATCCGCTCGACCAGGGCGCGTACCTGCTCGGGGTCGAGGTGGTCGACAGCGACGGCGATTCCGGTGCCCCCGGCGGCCGTGACCAGCTCGGCGGTCTCCTCGATGGTCTCCGGCCGGTCCATCTCGGAGCGGCGCTCGCGGGTGGTGCGGCCGGTGGCGTAGACGGTGGCCCCGGCGGCGCCGAGCTGCACGGCGATCTGCCGGCCGGCGCCCCGGGTAGCGCCCGCGACGAGCGCGACAGTTCCGGTCAGTGGTGAGTTCATGGGATCACCGTGTCAGCGATACCTGACAACGGAAGTCCGGTTTCCCGAACGAACCGGATGGGCGATCATCACCGGTATGCACCTGCTGCTGTCCGGGATCGTCGGCTCGGTCGCGTACGGGCTGGCCGGACCCGGCTCGGACACCGACCGGCTCGGCGTGTTCGCCGCGCCCACAGTCGCGTTCCACGGCCTGCGCCCGCCCCGCGAGTCGGTGGTCACCACCGACCCGGACGTCACGCTGCACGAGGCCCGCAAGTACGCGCTGCTGGCGCTGAGCGGCAACCCCACCGCCACCGAGCTGATGTGGCTGCCCGACGACTGCTACGAGACCCGTACCGGGTTCGGTGAGGAGCTGATCGCGATCCGGTCGGCGTTCCTCAGCGCGCCGCGCGTCCGTGACGCCTACCTCGGGTACGCCGCGCAGCAGTTCCGCAAACTCGCCGGCCGGCCCGCCGACGCCGGTGGGCGGCTGCGCTCGGCGAAGCACGCCCGGCACCTGGCCCGGCTGCTGCACCAGGGCCGGGTGCTGTACGCGACAGGCGTACTGGAGATCCGCCTCGCCGACCCGGAGTGGTTCCGCGCGTTCGGCGAACGGGTTTCCGGCGGCGCGCTGGAGGAGGCGCAGGCGCTGGTGGCGGACGCCGAGGCGGAGTTCGACCGGATCCGCTCACCGCTGCCGGAGCGCCCGGACGAGGAGACGGTGGAACGCTGGCTGCTCGCCGTCCGGGCGGCGTACCTGCCGCGCTGAGCGGGTCAGTCCGCCAGGCGTACGCGTACCCGGCGGTTGGCCCGCCCCTTGCTCTCCACCTTGACCACTTGGACCTTGCCGATCTGGGCGGTGGAGGCGACGTGCGTGCCGCCGTCGGCCTGCACGTCCAGCCCGACGATGTCGACGATCCGCACCTCCTGCTCCTCCGGCGGGATCAGGTTCGACTGGGTACGGATGATGTCCGGCAGCGCGAGCGCCTCGGCGCGTGGCAGCACCCGCACCGCCACCGACCGGTCGGCGGCCACCTCGGCGTTCACCAGTTCCTCGATGCGGGCCTTGAAGTCCGGCGGCACCTCGGGCAGGTTGAAGTCCATCCTCGCCTCGCCCGGCTCCATGTTGCCGCCGGTGACGAGCGCGCCGAAGTCACGGAACACCACGCCACAGAGCACGTGCAGCCCGGAGTGGGTACGCATCAGCATGGTCCGGCGGGCGTCCTCCACCGCGCCGACCACCTCGGTGCCGACCGGCGGCACCGGGTCGCCCTCGGCCGGGATCAGCCACAGGTCGTCGCCCTTGCGGGTGCCGACGATCCGGGTCTGTACGCCCTGCCAGAGCAGCACCCCGTGATCCGGCGGCTGCCCGCCCCCGCCCGGGTAGAACGCGGACCGGTCCAGCACGATGCCCTGCTCGGGATCGGCCGCCAGCACCCGGCAGGTCCACTCGCGCAGGGTCGGGTCGGCGAGGTCGAGCCGGTGCGTACGGCCGTGGTGTGTGACGCCCATGGACGGCGACGTTACCCGTTCAGGAACTCCGAGACGCGCCCCCGCAGGTCGGCGCGTTCGGTCCAGAGCACGCCGGGCCTGTCGTACACGTGCAGTGTGGCGTTCGGGAGCGCGGCGGCGAGCCGTTCGGCGACGGCGACCGGGTGCAGGTCGTCGTCGGCGGCGGCGATGACCAGCGCCGGCGCGGTGACCGCGGCGAGCGACCCGGCGTCGTCGAGCGGGGCCTGGGCTGGCAGGTCGGCCAGCCCCGGCGCAAGCCCGTCGCGCAACAACTGGTCGAGCCGCTGCCGCAGGTAGGCCCAGCCGGCCGGGGTGTTGCGCACCGACGGCGGCAACTCCAGCGACACCACGTCGGCCAGCGCCGAGGCGTCGCCCTCGGCCACCGCGTCGAGCAGGCCGGTGAGCCGGGCGCGGGCCACCTCGCCGCGCGGTGTGTCCAGCACGGCGGGCAGGAAGAAGACGAGTCTCTCGAAGCGTTCCGGGCTCTCCGCGAGCAGCCGGCAGAGCGCGCCCGCGCCGAGGCTCGCGCCGAACGCCCGGGTCGCGCCGCTCAGGTCCGCCATCGCGCGCAGGTCACGGGCGAGGTCCAGGTAGGTCCACGGGCCGGGCGGGGAGTCGGAGCGGCCGTGCCCGCGGAACTGGAAGAAGACGCGCCGCCCGGCGACGCCGCTGCCGAACGGGCGGGTGGTGGCGATGCCACTGCCCAGCCCGTGCGCGAACACGGTGACGGGGTCACCCGTGCCGGTGACCAGCCGTTCCAGGCTCACCCCGTGCGGGGTGGCGACCAGCTCCGTCTCCGGCTCGGGCAGCGCGGGACGCCCGGTTCGGGGCGCGCCGGGGCCGGGCCCCCAGGTGCGGGGACCGCCGTCCGGCGGCGGAGGCCAGCGGAAACCTCTCACCAGGACCCTCGGCCGTCGTGCAGGTCCCGCAGGCCGGGCCGCACGTCGAGCAGGTAGATCAGACCGGCGGCGATGCCGATCAGTCCGAACAGGCTGATCGGGCCGAAGCCGAGCAGGGTCAGCAGCAGGCAGACCGCCAGGATGGCGACCCAGCCGCCCTTGGGCAGCGTGCCGAGCGCGGCGAAACCGTCGCCGCGCTGGGTGACCGCGTGCACCAGCGCCACTCCCTGTACGACCAGGGCGAAGACGAGCAGGATCAGCTGGATCACGTCTTGGACTGCGAACGCGAAGATCGGCGCGGCGATGGCCATGGGGGCAAGCTTATGCCGAGACCCCGGAAACGTCCGACAAGACGTTGTCCGGGGTCCGGTGGAGCATCAGGTCACTCGGCGGCCGGGCGGGTCCGCTTCGTGGCCTTCGGCAGCTTCGCCGACGGGGTGGCCGGCTTGGTGGCCTTGGTGGCGGTCGTCTTGGCGACGGCCTTGGTGGCGGTCGCCTTGGTGGCGCGGGTGCGCTTCACCGCGGCCGGCTTGGCGGCCACCGCCTCGGCCACCTCGGCCGGGCTGGGCACATCGGTCGTCGCGGCCGCGGTGTCCGGCTTCGCGGCCACCTCGGTCTTCGTCGCGACCGCGACCTTCGGGGTGACCTCGGCCTTCGGGGCCACGTCGGTGCCGGTGGCCTCGGTGGCCTGGATGTCGGCGTTCACCGTGTCGGCGGCCTCCAGCACGCCGGCGCCGACGACACGCTCACCACGGGCGACCAGTTCGGCGTACGCGGCCAGCGCGCGCTCCTGCGCGGCGTGCGCGCCGGCCACCACGACGGCGGCGTTACGGGTGGCGGCCTCGCGCAGCTTGTCCAGGTTGGCGGCCTCGCGCAGCTTCTCCAGGTTCGCCGCCTCGCGCAGCTTCTCCAGGTTGGCGGCCTCGCGGAGCTGGTCGAGGTCGGTGGCGACGGCGCGCTCGCGCAGCCCGGTCGCGGTCTGGTTGGCGGTCTTCAACGTCTCGGTGGCCTTCTGGCGCAGCTCGAAACCGGTGACGACGGCCTTGCCGCCGAGGTCGGTCACGACCCGGGTGCCGAGGCCGCTGACCACGGTGGGCAGCTTGCGCAGCTGCTCCAGGGCCAGCTCACCGGCGCCGGCGGCGGCGTAGAGGGGTGCGGGGATGCGGTTGGTCTTCGGCTGGGTGGTCATGACTGCTCCTCTTCGGCCGCACCGGCGGCCTTCCGGGCCGCCCGGCGGGCGGCCGTGTCCTGCTGGGCGGCGGTGGTCGGGGCGGGCGCGGTGGTCGGGGCGGGCGCGGTGGTCGGGGGGGGGGCGGTGGTGGGGGCGGGCGCGGCACCCGCTTCGGTGACGGCTACCGATTCGAGGACCGCCTCGGTCGGCGTGCCCTCCGGCGTGACCGGACCGGTAGCGGCCGCCGCCACTGTCGCCGGGGCCTCCGGCGCGGTGGCCGGCTCGGTCGCGGCGGCCTTCTCGGCCGTCTCCGCCGCCCCGGCGGCCTCGGTCGCCTCGGCCAGGCGGGCGTTCTCGCGCCGGAACGTCTCGTAGATCTGGGTGAGCGACTGCTTCTGGGCCATGGTCAGCTCGGGGTCGACGGCGATCGCCGCGAGCACGCCCTGCCCCTCCTTGTCGTCCAGCAGCCCGGCCCGCAGGTACATCGCCGGGGTGGAGACGCGCAGCGCGCTCGCGAGCTGCTGGAGCACCTCGGCGCTCGGCTTGCGCAGCCCTCGCTCGATCTGGCTCAGGTAGGGATTGCTGACACCCGCCTGCTCGGCGAGCTGGCGCAGTGAGATCTTCGCGTTGCGCCGCAGGTCGCGAATGAACCCGCCGACATCGGGAAGGTCCTTGCTGGTGGCCATGACTCAACGCTAGCTCGGTCCGCTAACTGCTGCAAGCAAAACGCTAGCCAGAGTTAGCAGGGTCACCGATGGCGGGTTGCGGAGCCCATGTCCGTTCCGTACGGTTCTCCCCCGTGACCAAGATCGATATCAACGGTGCCCAGCTCGCGTACGACGAGAGCGGCACCGGCACCGCCGTGGTGCTGCTGCACGCCGGCATCGCCGACCGGCGGATGTGGCGCGGGCAGATCCCGGCACTCGCCCAGCGGCATCGGGTGATCGCGCTGGACCTGCGCGGCTACGGAGAGTCGGAATTGCCGCCCGCGCCGTTCGCCCACCACGACGACGTGATCGGGCTGCTCGACGCGCTGGGCATCGAGCAGGCCGCGCTCGTCGGCTGCTCGTTCGGCGGCCGGGTCGCGGTGGACACCGCGCTCGCCCACCCGCAGCGGGTCTCGGCGCTGGCGCTCTTCGGCGCGCCCGTCTCCGGCAACGAGTGGTCCGAGGAGACCGAGCAGCTCTGGGAGGACCTGGTCGGCGACGTGGACCCGGAGGACTTCGCCGCCACCGCCGCCGGGGAGGTGCGGTTCTGGGTGGTCGGCCCGACCCGCCGCCCAAAGGACGTCGACCCGGAGCTGATCCGGTTCGCCGAGGAGATGGACCGCCGGGCGCTCGCCGCCGAGCAGGCGCTGAGCGCGGTCGACGTCGACGAGCTGGACCCGCCGGCGATCGACCGGCTGGGCGAGCTGCGCGTACCGGTGCTGGTCGGCACGGGCGCCGACGACCTGGCCGACATCCGCCGCCTGGCCGACCGCATCGCCGACGAGGCCCCCCGGGGCATACGCATGCCGGACGTCCCCGACGCGGCCCACCTGCTCCCCCTGGAGCGCCCCACCGAGACCAACACCGCCCTCCTGCCGTTCCTCCCCTCCTGACCGCCCCGCTCCTCTCCCCTCGCCGCGTTGATCTTGCACTTGCAGCCCTCGGCACGCCTGGAATGCGCATTTCGCCGGGGCAGTAAGTGCAAGATCGCCGGGGGTAGAGGGCGGGGAAGGGTTACCAGGTGGGGCGGATGGCTCCTACCGGGAGGCCACCGCCGAGCAGGGGCGGTTCGGCGTACTCGGTGAGGATGGGGGCGCGCACGTCCAGGCGCGCCAGGGCCGACACCAGGACGGGTGTGCGGGCCCTCGCGGCGCCGTCGTCGATCTTCAGCGCGACCGCGCCGACCCCCGGGACCGCCGCCGCGATCACACCCTCCGCGCCGATCTTGGCGAGCAGACCGGGTACGCCGCGCATCAGCCGCGTGTCCTCGGCCTGGGTACCGCCGACCAGTTCCGGGTACGTGCGCATCGCGTCCGCCACAGTCCGCTCGACGGCGCCCGGCTCGGCGTCGACCAGCCGCAGGAACGCCCGCGCCAGCCCGGTGAGCGAGACGGCGAGCACCGGCGCGCCGCAGCCGTCCACCCCGACCGCCGCCGCCCGCTCCCCGGTGAACTCCTCGATCGTGGCGGTCAGGCGCTGCTGGAGCGGGTGCTCGGGCCGCCAGTAGCCGTCCAGCGGCCAGCCGGCGGCCAGGCAGGTGCGCAGCATGCCGGCGTGCTTGCCGGAGCAGTTCATCAGCACCCGGGCGGGACCGCCGCCGGCCCGCAGCACCGCCTCCCGGGCGGCTTCGCCGACCGGCAGGTCCGGCGGGCAGTGCAGCGCGTCCCCGGTGAGGCCGCCGCCGCGCAGCAACGCGGTGACCCGCTCGATGTGGAACTCCTCACCGGCGTGGCTGGCCGAGACGAGCGCCAGGTCGGCCGGGTCGGTGAGCGGCAGCCCGGCCCGCAGCATCCCGATCGCCTGCATCGGCTTGTTGGACGAGCGGGGGAAGATCGGCGAGGTCACGTCTCCGGCCCCGGCGACAGGCGCTCCGGCGGCGTCGAGCACCACCACGGAACCCCGGTGGAAGCCCTCCACGAAACCGGACCGGACCACCTCGGCGAGCGGCGCGCCGCCCTCGTACGTCTTTCCCACGTAATGGACCGTACCGATGGGGCGGGCCCGGCCGACGGCGGGGTGACCTGCGGCGTCGCCCGGGGCCGTACAGGGCCGCCGGCCGGTACGCCGCTTACCGGCCGGTGGCCGGAAGACCGAGCAGCGTACGGGCCTCGGCGGTGGTCAGCGGAGGCCGCTGGGCGAGCTGGGCGAAGCCGACCGCCCGCGCGACGAGCTGCATGTTGGACTCCACCGGGCGCCCCTTGGCGTACGTGACCGTGTCCTCCATGCCGACCCGCAGGTGACCGCCGGCCGACAGCGAGGCCAGCATCACCGGGATGGTGCTGCGCCCGATGCCGGTGGCCGCGAATGTGGTGCCCTCGGGCAGGTCACGCAGCATCTGCTGGGCCGCCACCAGGGTCGCCGTGGTGCCCGGCATGCCACCCGGCACCCCCATCACGAAGTCGACGTGCACGTGCCCGCCGTGCGGCAGGCCGTACTTGCCGAGCAGCCGCTGCAGGGCGGTGAGGTGGCCCAGGTCGAAGATCTCGTACTCGGGGACGACGCCGCGTTCCTGCATCCGGGTGTGCAGGTCGACGATGAACTCCCACCGGTTGAGGAACACGTCGTCGCCGAAGTTGACGGTGCCCATGGTGCAGGAGGCCATGTCCGGCGCGGCGTCGAGCACCGCCAGCCGGGCGGACTCCGGGTCGGTCACCGCACCCCCGGAGGAGAGCTGCACGATCAGGTCGGTGCTCTCCCGCAGCGCCGCCACGGTGTCGCGCAGCCGCCCCTGGTCGAGCGTGGGCCGCGCGTCGTCGTCGCGGATGTGGACGTGGATCACGGCGGCGCCGAGCGCCTCGCACTCCTTGGCGGTCAGCAGCAGCTCGTCGAGCGTCACCGGCAGCGCCGGCACCTCAGCCTTCGCCGACTCCGCGCCGGTGGGGGCAACCGTGATCAACGTCCCTGTCGTCATGCCCCGGATCCTAGACCGGTGCCCGACGCCGGGTCGACCGGAGGATTTCCGGTGCGGGCGGCGTTAAGAAGGGACCCTTCCTCTACCGGAGGCGTTAATAGGGGGCCCTTCCTTACACGTCGATGGCGGCGGCGCTCTCGCCCACGAGCAGGCGGGCGTCGTCGGGCGTGTTGCGCTTCAGCACCGCGAGCGCCACCTGACCCAGCTCGAAGTGCTGCACGGCGGTGCCCACGAAGCCGACCGTCCGGCCGTCGAGCGTCACCGGCGTACCGGCCACCGGCGGCTGGTCGCTCGCCACGCCGTCCAGATGCAGCAGGACCAAGCGGCGGGGCGGCTTGCCCAGGTTGTGCACCCGGGCCACCGTCTCCTGGCCCCGGTAGCAACCCTTGTCCAGGTGCACGGCCGGGGCGATCAGGTCCACCTCGGCCGGGATCGTCCGGTGGTCGGTGTCCACCCCGGCCCGTACCTGCTTGGCGGCGACCCGGACCGCCTCGTACGCCCACAGCCCGGCGACCGGCACCCCGGCGCCGCGCAGTTCGGCGACCACCCCGTCCATGGCGGCGCGGGGCACCAGCAGGTCGACGCCGAGCGCCACCCGGCGGGCCCAGCCGCCGACCGGCAGCGGCTTGACGTCGTACACCACGGAGGGCCGCGCGGGCAGCTCGCCGGAACGGAACTTCGGACCCGGCACCGCCGCTACGTCGGGAGCCGCCAGCCCGGTCACGCCGAGCGTGTCGAGCGCGCCGGGCGCCTCCGGCCCGACCAGCGACAGCAGCGCGAACTCGGCGGTGGCGTCGCGCGGGTCGACCTTGCTGAAGAACCGCATCTTCTCCAGGTACGACAGCAGGCCGCCGGTCATTCCCGGCTCGGTGTCCAGCCAGGTGGTCTCGCCGTCGTCGGCGACCATCGCGTGCTGCTCGACGTGCCCGTGCGGGGAGAGCACCAGCAGTTCGGTGCCCTGCCAGGGGGCCAGCGCGGCCAGGTGCTGGCTGGTGAGCGTGTGCAGCCAGCTGATCCGTTCCTCGCCGGGCACCGCGACCACGCCCCGGTGCGAGCGGTCGACCAGACCCACGCCGGTGGCCAGGAGCCGCTGCTCACGCATCGGGTCGCCGTAGTGCGCCGCCACCGGCGCGACACCGGCCGCCCGGTGGGCCGGCTCGGGCTGGTCCCGGGTCTGGTCGTCGATGCTCTCGGTGGTCACCGCTCCGGCGATGTCGATCATGCGTGTTCCCCGTTCAGTGTGCAGCGGCCGCAGACTCCGAAGAGCGCGACGTGCCCGATGTCGACCTGGAATCCGCGCTGGTCGGCCAGCTGGTCGGCGAGCGGGCGGAGCATCTCGGGTGAGATCTCGTCGATCGCCCCGCACTCCCGGCACACCAGGTGCACGTGCTGGTGCTCGCCGGCCGCGTGGTAGGTGGGCGCGCCGTGCGAGAGGTGCGTGTGCGTGACCAGGCCGAGCCGCTCCAGCAGCTCCAGGGTGCGGTAGATGGTGGTGATGTTGACGCCGGCCGCCACCTCGCGGACCGCCGTGTGTACCTGCTCCGGGGTGGCGTGCCCGAGGTCGAGGACGGCCTGGAGCACCAGCTGCCGCTGCGCCGTCAGCCGCAGCCCGCGCGCGCGGAGCATTTCCGCGAGGGAGGATTCGGACACCCTTCGATCATAGTTCGGCCGCCGCGCCGGTCCGTCCGCCGCCGGGGTACGCCACTACGCTGCGCCCGTGGAGGCGACGCGGGTGGCGGTGCTCGGCCGGGGGCTCGTACCGGCCGGTGAGCCGGTGGTGCGCGGCGACGACCGGGGTGTGCTGCACGGCGACGGCCTGTTCGAGACGCTGCACCTGCGCGACGGGGTCCCCTGGCTGCTGGAGCCGCACCTGGCCCGGCTGCGGGCGGGCGCGGCGGCGATCGACCTGCCGCTGCCCCCGGACGACGCGCTCGTCGAGCTGCTGGACGCGGTCCGCGCCGGCTGGCCGCCGGAGACCGAGGGCGCGTTGCGGCTGGTCTGCACCCGGGGGCCGGAGGGCGGCGGGCGGGCCACGGTGTACGCCACGCTGGGCGAGGTGCCCGCCGCCGCCCGGCTGGCTCGGCGTACCGGGGTGACGGTGGCCACGCTGCCGCTCGGGGTGGCCGCCCGGTCCCGCCCCGAGCTGGGGTGGCTGCCGAACGGCGTGAAGTCCACCTCGTACGCGCTCAGCACCGCCGCCCGGCGCTGGGCGCAGCGGACGGGCGTGGACGACGTGCTCTGGGTCTCGACCGACGGCTACGTGCTGGAGGGACCCACCGCGAACGTGGTGTGGCTGCGTGGCGGGACGCTCTGCACGGTGCCGGCGGCGCAGACCGGCATCCTGCCCGGCGTGACCGCCCACCACCTGGTGAGCCGTGCCGGAGAGCTGGGCCTGACCCCGGCCGAGCACCTGCCCACAGTGCCCGACCTGCACGCCGCCGAGGCGATCTGGCTGACCAGCTCCCTACGCGGCCCCACGGAGGTCACAACCCTGAACGGAACCCCCCGCCCGAGTTCCCCCCTGACACCCCGCATCCAGGCCCTCCTGAACTTCCCCCGGCCCTCCCCCCGTTGATCATGAAGTTGGCGGTGACAAATCGGGCAGCCGACGCCGTCAACTTCATGATCGACCGGGGAAGCGGGACGGGTCAGCCGGCCACCCGGGTGAGGCGGGCGGAGAGGTGCGGGCTCAAGGGCTGACCCACGGCGGCCATCTCCTGCGCGTACAGCAGAGCGCCCTCGACGATGCCGAACAGCCGGGCGCCGGCGGTGACCTCCTTCGCCGTCGCGGTACGCACGACCGCGTCGGTGGCGAACTCGATCTGGGTGCCCTTGCGCTTGCCGATGTGCAGCTCCATCACGCCGGTCGGCGTGGTCATCAACGCCTCCAGCTCGTCGGTGACCCGCTCACCGTCGAGCACCGGACGCCACCAGCCCACCTCGCGGCCGGCCGGCCGGACCGGGCGGCTCTGCTCGTCCAGGATCCAGGCCCGCGACTCGTAGAACAGGAACGGCCGGCCGTCGTGGCTGATCCGGATCTCCTGCGCGTAGTCGAAGTCCTCGATCGTCGGGAACCCACCCCGGCCCCGGCCGCGCCACACCCCGATGTACGGCAGCAGGCCGTCCAGGCTCGGGTGCAGCTTCGGGCCGACGCGCAGGTCGTGGCTCTCCTCGTACGGGTACTCCTCGACCGGCGGCGCGTTCAACCACGGCGGCTGAAGCGGATTCTCACTCACAGATTCACCACTTACCTCTAGCTATGCGGACCGCGAGATAGGCCAGGCCACCGGCGAGCGCGCCCAGGCCGGCGACCAGCAGGCTGACGAACCCGATCTCGGTAACCATCCGGACCATCCTATGCTGGGTGGCATGGCGCGCTCTCTCGTCGTCAAGGCCACCGCCGGCGCGGACTCCCCGGAACGCTGCGCCCAGGCGTTCACAGTCGCCGCCACCGCCGCCGCGGCCGGGGTGGACGTGTCGCTCTGGCTCACCGGCGAATCGACCTGGTTCGCGCTCCCCGGCCGGGCCGAGTCGTTCGAGCTGCCGCATTCCGCGCCACTGGGCGAGCTGCTGCACGTCGTCCTGGCCACCGGCCGGGTGACCGCCTGCACCCAGTGCGCGGCCCGGCGGGACATCGGCACCGGCGACGTCATCCCCGGCGTGCGCATCGCGGGCGCCGCCGTGTTCGTCGAGGAAGCGATGACCGAGGGCGCACAGGCGCTGGTCTACTGACAACCGGCCCGGGTTGTCCATTCTGCCCAGTGCGCCGATCCTGACCCGGCATGTCCGGATGCTGCCTACCATGCGAATGTGAGTCAGGCCATCCAGGAGTTCTTCGCGTCGCTGCCGGCGCGTGCCGCAGCCGTTCTGAACAGCCCGATCGGCGGGACACTCCAGATCGACCTGGCCGACGGCAACCGCACCGAGCACTGGTACGTGACGCTGGCCCCCGGCACGGCACAGGTGAGCCGGGAGGAGCTACGGCCGGCGGACGGCGTGCTGACGCTGTCCACCGAGCTGTTCGAGAAGCTCGTCACCGGGCGGGCGGCCGGCATGGCGGCGGTGCTGCGCAACGAGGCCACGTTCAGCGGCCACGTCGTGCTGTTCCTGGCGTTCCGCCGATTCCTGCCGCAACGGCCCGACGTGCGGGACCCCCGGGACGCCGCCCGCGAGCACGCCCGGCGGCTGGTGTGAAGGACCGGGTCAGCATCCTCGACGGCAACACGTTCCTGGTCAGCGACGATCGCGGCAACATCGAACCGTCGTACGACTTCCCCACCGGGCTGTTCTCCTTCGACACCCGGTTCCTCTCCACCTGGTTCCTCACCATCGACGGGCAACGTCTGCACGCGCTCTCGATCGACGACTCGCTGTCGTACAAGACGCGGTTCTTCCTGGTCCCCGGCGAGCCGACGCACTACCTGGACGCCAACGTCTCGGTGATCCGCAGCCGCGCCATCGGCGGCAGCCTCGACGAGGAACTGACCGTGCTCAACCACTCCGAACAGGAACAGGAGTTCCACCTCCGGCTGGACATCGGCTCCGACTTCGCCGACCTCCTGGAGATCAAGAACCGGCGCGACAAGAAGGGACTCACCACGCCGACGGTGGAACCGAACGGCCTGCGGCTCACCTACCGCCGGGAGGCGTTCCGCCGCGAGACGCTGGTGACCAGCAGCGCGCCGGTCGAGGTCGACGCGGACGGGATGACCTTCCGGGTCCGGATCAGCCCGCACGGCGAGTGGACCACCCGGCTGCACGTCAGCACCATCATCTACGGCGCGCGTGGTGAGGACATCCGGGCCATCCTGCCGCTGGGCGGCCAGCGCACGGCAGCCGAGATCGAGGCCGAGCAGAGCGCCCTGATCAGCCGTGCGCCGAAGCTGGGCTGCGACTGCGAGCCGCTGGCCAGCGCGTACCGGCGCAGCCTCAACGACCTGGCCGCGCTCCGGTACGAGTCGATCACGCTCGGCGTCCGGCTGCTCGCGGCCGGCCTGCCCTGGTTCATGACGCTGTTCGGCCGCGACAGCATCTTCACCTCGCTCCAGGTGCTGCCGTTCCTCCCCGACCTGGTCAAACCGACGATCATCATGCTGGCCGGTCTCCAGGGCAGCCGGGTCGACGACTTCCGCGACGAGGAGCCGGGCAAGATCCTGCACGAGCTGCGCTACGGCGAGAGCGCCGGATTCGAGGAACAGCCGCACTCGCCGTACTACGGCGCGGCCGACACGACGGCGCTGTTCGTGATCCTGCTCGACGAGTACGAGCGGTGGACCGGGGACGCCGATCTGGTACGCAAGCTGGAGTACGAGACCCGGGCGGCGCTGACCTGGCTCGACACGTACGGGGACCTGCTCGGCACCGGCTACGTCTGGTACATGTCCCGCAACCCGGAGACGGGGCTGCCGAACCAGTGCTGGAAGGACTCACCGGAAGCCATCTCCTACGCCGACGGCCGGATGCCGGAGTTCCCCCGGGCCACCTGCGAGCTGCAGGGGTACGCGTACGACGCCAAGATGCGCGGCGCCCGCCTGGCCCGCACCTACTGGCAGGACCCGGCGTACGCGGACCGGCTGGAGCAGGAGGCGGCGGCGCTGAAGGAACGGTTCAACCGCGACTTCTGGATCGCCGACCGGGAGTACTACGCGCTGGCGCTCGATCCGCGCGGGCGGCAGGTGGACGCGCTCTCCTCGAACATCGGCCACCTGCTGTGGAGCGGCATCGTGGACGAGTCCCGGGCCCCCGCGGTCGCCGCCCATCTGCTCGGCCCGCGCCTGTTCTCCGGCTGGGGGGTACGCACGCTCGCCGACGACCAGGGCCGGTACAACCCGGTCGGATACCACGTCGGCACGGTGTGGCCGTTCGACAACTCGATCATCGCCTGGGGTCTGTGGCGGTACGGCTTCCGGCAGGAGGCCGGCCGGATCTGCGACGCGCTGCTCAGCGCGTCGCACTTCTTCGACGGGCGGCTGCCCGAGGTGTTCGCCGGCTACGAGCGTGGCCTCACCGACTACCCGGTGGAGTACCCCACCGCGTGCAGCCCACAGGCGTGGTCCGCCGGTACGCCTCTGCTGCTGCTACGGGTGATCCTGGGACTGGAGCCGCAGGGCGAGCACCTGATCATCGACCCGGCCGTACCGCCGGGGATGGGCCGGGTGGAACTGCTCGACATCCCGGGCCGCTGGGGCCGGGTGGACGCGCTGGGCCGCAGCCGGGAACCGCACGAGGAACCGGCACCGCCGCCGCTCGGGCTGCCCGGCCGGTGAGTCAGGCCGGGCAGGGCGTGGTCACCGCCACGCGCACCCGCTCGTCGGCCCGCTCGGCCAGCACGGCCGGCTCGCCGGGGCGCGCGTACCGGTCGGCGGAGTCCACCACCGGCGCGACGCCACCGCCGAACGCGGCGGCGAGCGGCTGATCCGCCGGCGCGGCGGCCTCACCCCGGGCGGTGCGGGCCGCGCCCCCACCGGGGCAGGGCGCGGTCAGGACCTGGACCGCGCCGGTCGCGCCGCCCCACCGGCCCAGCGCCGACGCCAGCGCGGCGGCTTCGGCAGCGGCGTCGGCGGTCGGCGCGCGGTAGCCGGAACCCAGCGGCCGGCAGCCGGTCGCGGCGGTCAGAAGGATTCGGCCCGGGCCGTCGGCCCGGCCCTCGACCGCGACGAAGTCGCCCGCGTCGGCGCGCAGCAGCGGCTCGCCGTCGAACGTCGACACGCCCGCCCGCCACGCCTGCGGCAGCCGGTCGGCGACGCGTCGCAGCACTTCGCGTACGTCGTCGCCGCCGATCGCCACCTCGACGCCGCGCTCGAGCGTCGCGCCGGAGTCCATCGGCGTGATCCGGCAGCCGCGTTCCAGGCGGTCCGGTACGAGCGCGGGTACGCCGTCGGCGCCGATCGCGCCGGTCAGCTCGCCGATCGCCCGGTCCACCACCGGACCGGCCTGGTCCAGTGAGCGCTGCTCCTTGACCGTCGGCGGGTCGGTCCGCACCGACCACCAGGTCAGCCCGGCCAGCAGCACGGCCCACGCCATGGTGGCGGCCGTCAGCCAGCGCAGCCGACGCCGGCCGGCGCCCGGCTGATCTCCAGGGTTGGGCGGGGCGTAGCCCGTCTCGACGGCAGTCACCCGGCAATGGTGTCACGTGCCGGCGAGGCGCCCGGCCGCGCCTCGGCACGCCCGGTCAGGCCGGGACGGACCGGCGGGACAGCAGCCACAGCAGGTAGAAGGGGCGCTGCCGCAGCTCGCCACGACGGTCGGCGTACTGGTCGGCGGCGAGCACCGCGGAGAAGAACCCGCCCGCGCCCAGCATGCCGAGCACCGGCGCCAGGTGGGTGCCCTCGACCGCCACCAGCGTCGCGGCGACGGTCGCCACCGCGGCGCCCGCGGCCTGCACCGCCGAGCGCCGGGCCACCCGGGCGACCTCGGAGCGAGCCGCCCGCACCCCCTCCTGGATCTCCGCGTCGAGCTTCGCGAGCTGCACCAGCGCCTTGTCCGGATCCGTGTCGACGTCCAGCATCCGACCGCGCAGGTACGCCTGGGTCGCGGCGAGCGCGTCGCTCTCCTGGGTCAGGATGGCGCAGTAGTCCCGCAGCGAGGTGCCCTCCAGCATCGGCAGGTCGAGCTGGAGCAGTGGGGTCACCAGCCGCGCCTTCACCGGATCCCCGCTCGGCACGTCGACGACCCGGTGCCCCTTGACGATCAGGTCGAGTGTGCGGTCCGGGTTGTCGCCCAGCTCGATCCGGCCCATCGTGTCGAACGGCGAGGAGGTCGACTGGGAGTCCGGCGCGCGCGACTCCAGGTGGGTGCGGCGGAAGGTCTGCGGGAAGTAGACGAGCTGCCCCAGCTCCAGCAGCGGCGCGCAGTCCCGCAGGTACGCGCCGAGGCGGTCCAGGTCGTCGCATTCGGCGTAGAGCTGGTCGATTCGGATGTCCTCGTACCGGCAGCGCGGGTCGCAGTGCTCCGGGTCCTTGCCGCACCTCTTGCAGGTCTCCCGGTTGGCCAGGTAGCAGTGCTTGCCGCCCGGCTGGGAGAGGACCAGCTTGCCGGTGACGAGCGTGGCCCGCTTCGTGAGGAACGACAGGTCCGTGTCGAGGCTGGCGACCGAGACGTCGAACGGGCGCGCGCGGCCGGACCCGGCGGTGCGCTGGAGTTCGCGGGCGATCTCCTCACCCCGGTTGCCGTCGATGAAGTCGATCAGATAGCGAACTGCGTGGGCGGCGGCGTCGTCGGGCACCTGATCCCCCTCCGGCGCGTCCGGGGCGCGCCGCCGTCCAGCCTGCCAGCCACGGGCAAGCCGCACAGTCACCGGAACGGCTCGTGGCCCGCCACCCGGCTGGGGTGGCGGGCCACGATCAGAGCGTGGGTCAGGCGGCGACCGAGACGGTCACCTCGTTGATCCCGCGAGCCGCGGCGACGGCGGTGTCGCCGTTGCCCTGGCGGGACAGCGCCCGCAGCGTCCACGAGCCCGGCGCGGCGAAGAACCGGAACTGCCCGGCCGGCGACGTCACCACCTCGGCGGTGAACTCACCGGTGGAGTCGAGCAGCCGCACGTACGCGCCCGGCACGACCTCGCCGGACTCGGACAGCACACGGCCGGTGATGACGGTTTCCTTCTCCAGGTCCAGGCTGGCCGGGAGGGGGGCGGCCTGGTCCGGCGCGGCGCAGCCGGCGGCAGCCGTCGAGGCGGCGGAGGTGGCGGAGGTGGCGGTCATCAGGCCTCCCCCGGCTCGTCACCGAGCGCCACCGGCACGCCGACGAGCGAGCCGTACTCGGTCCAGGAACCGTCGTAGTTCTTCACGTTGCGGTGCCCGAGCAGCTCCTGGAGCACGAACCAGCTGTGCGAGGAGCGCTCGCCGATCCGGCAGTACGCGATCGTCTCCTTGCTGTCGTCCAGCCCGGCGTCGGCGTAGATCTTGCGCAGCTCGTCGTCGGACTTGAACGTGCCGTCCTCGTTCGCCGCCTTGGACCACGGCACGCTGATCGCGGTCGGGATGTGGCCGGCCCGCTGCGCCTGCTCCTGCGGCAGGTGGGCGGGGGCGAGCAGGCGGCCGGCGAACTCGTCGGGGCTGCGCACGTCGACCAGGTTCTTGGTGCCGATCGCGGCTACCACCTCGTCGCGGAACGCGCGGATCGAGGTGTCCGGCTCCTGCGCGACGTACTGCGTCTTCGGCCGCTCCACCACGTCGGTGACGAGCGGACGGGCGTCCAGCTCCCACTTCTTGCGGCCGCCGTCGAGCAGCTTGACGTCGCCGTGGCCGTAGAGCTTGAAGTACCAGTACGCGTACGCGGCGAACCAGTTGTTGTTGCCGCCGTACAGGATCACGGTGTCGTCGTTGGCGATGCCCCGGTCGGACAGCAGCGCCTCGAACTGGCTCTTGTTGACGAAGTCCCGGCGGACCTGGTCCTGCAGGTCGGTACGCCAGTCGAGCTTGACGGCGCCGGCGATGTGCCCGGTGTCGTAGGCCGAGGTGTCCTCGTCGACCTCGACGAAGACGACGCCCGGGGCGCCGAGGTTCTTCTCGGCCCACTCGGCCGAAACGAGTGCGGTGTCGCGACTCATCAGATCACTCCCTGGTGAGGATGGTTGGTGAGCCTGCGCGCGGAGATCGATGTCGATTGTTGTCGCACCACGCGCGGGACCCAGAGCTAGGAACGGATCACGGGTACGTGCGACGGCGCCGCTGCCGGGCGTTGAGGGGAACCGGGAGAGGTTCGTGGACCCTGGGTGGCCGCCGTTCAGGCGGCCGGAGACAGCCCCGCCGTCAGATGACGGGGCGACACAGGCAGGTGGCCACGCGGCACAGGTCGACCGCGCGCCGTTTGGTGAGGTGGGTCCCCATGGGCAGGGAGATTACCAGCCCACGCCACAGCTGCCACCAGGCCGACCAGCATCCGGGACGGCCGGCCCGCTCCCCGGACCGGCCGTGTACGGCTTTCAGCCGGCGGAGTTGATGGGCACGTTCGCCGCGTCCGCCGTGACCACCAGGCCCTCCGGCTTCGGCTCCACCTTGCGCAGGTTGAGCTGGAACGGCAGCTCCGGCAGCGGCACGTCGATCGAGATGCCCTGCGCGTACCGGGTGAGCGCGGCCCGGGCCAGCGGCACGTTCGGCAGGCCGTCGGCGGTGAGGTCGTTGAAGCGCAGCGCCACCTTGCCGCCGGCCACCGTGACGTCGGCGGTGCCGTTGACGGTGAGCTTGACGCCGAGGATGTCCACCGGGGCGGTGACGGCGAGCTTGCCGTTCCGCTCGCCGAGCGTCAGCCCGGGACGGTCCAGCAGCTTGGCCAGGCTCTCGTAGGTGACGGTGCCCCGCCCGTCCACGCTCTCGGCCACCACGTCGCCCCGGCCGGAGCGCAGCGTGTCCAGCGACGCGGTCACGTTGCGCGCGTCCACGTCCAGCTTCGGCACCTCCACGGCGTCACCCTGGACGGCGCCCCGCACGTCGGTGAGCTGGATCGAGATGCGCTCGTACCGGCCGTCGAGCACCTGAGTGAGGAACGGGAAGCCACCCACCTCGACCTGCGGCGCGGCGGACTGCGCGTCCTGCTTGGCGATCTCCTGCCGCACCTGGTCGGCGATCGCCCGCTCGGCGACCCCGGCGGCGACCCGGTCGGCGACGACGAGCAGCCCGACCAGCACCAGCAGCAGGACGACGAAGCCGATCAGCACCTTCCGGCCGCGTCGCCGCGGTCGGCCCTCCGCCGGATACGCCTCTGCCACGCCGCCTCCCGTCCTCGCCGCCGTCACCGCGTCTCGCGGCGCAACCGTACTTACCCGAGGCGAATCTTCCCCAACCGCGTCAGAGGAACAGCACGCACATCGCGTACGCGGCCGGCGCGGCCAGCGCGAATCCGCCCAGCGGCCCCTGCATGTGCCGGGCCACCCACATCGTCGGCGGTTCACCGGCCATCAGGCGGCCCGCCTCGGCGTACCCCACGGCGAGGTCGGCCAGGACGGCGGTGGCGGCGCTGACCACGCCGACCAGGGCGGCGCTGGTCGGGGTGAAACCGACCAGGTAGCTGCCGAGCAGGGCGCTGGTGAGGGTGCCGAGCATCGCGCCCGCGACCACGCCGGCCGCGCCGCGCGGCACCTGCGGGGCGAGCCGCGGCCACGGCGCCACCGCGTCGGTGAGCCGCGCCACCAGCAACGCCACCCCCGCGGCGGTGAGGCAGACCGTGATCGCCTGGGTGCCCTTGGGAATCCGGCTGAGCACGACGAGCGTGCCGAAGGCGACCACGCCCACCACGATGAGCAGGGTGCCGCCGAGCGAGTCGGTCACCCGGACCCGGTCCACCCGCCGGACGAGCTGCCCCAGCACGGCGAGCAGCAGCCCGGCGGCCGCGGCGTAGCCGAGCGGGGCCAGGCCGGCGATGTCCGACTGGACCGCCGCGACGTCGGCGATCACGGCCGTGCCGGCGCTGACCAGGGCGACGACCAGCAGGGCGGGCGGTCGCATGGCCATCGTCCAGGCGAGCACGAAGAGCATCTGGACGCCGAAGATGATGGCCGCGAACGGCAGCCGGTGCCCGGGGCCGGAGGTCTGCGCGCCGAGCACCAGGCCGACGCCGAGCAGCGCGGCGAAGCCGGCGACGGTGAGCGCCAGCGGCCGGCGGACCGGGACCGGTGGCATCTCCTCCTCGGGCGCCTCGTCGGACTCGTCGTCGGCGCGCCGGCCGGGTCCGCCCTTCCGTAGCCGACGCGGTCCCTTCCGCTCCGGCCGGTCGCCCTCCTCGTCGGCGGGGCCGGTACGCGGGGCGGGCGGGTAGCCACGGGCGGGGCCGGAGGGCCCGGCGGACGGGTCGTCGGCCCACGGTTCACGACCGGTGTCGCGCGAGGTGGAGGGAAACACGCCCCGATCGTGCCAGACCCGGGCGGCTCGGCGGAGGTCCCGGTTTCGGTGACGTTAAAACCTGCACCGCGATCAAGGGCAGAAGGGGCAAACGGGAAAGCACCCCGGAGGTGACGGCGGGTCCATCGGTTACGCTCAGGCCGTTACCCGCCCGTCAGCGACGCCGGGACCCACGCAAGTTCACAGCGCCGCCCTCACCCGGGCGTGTCGCTGGTCGCGCGCGGCCGAAGGGCCGCCGGGACGGAGGTGATCGTGGAGCTCCTGCTGCTCGTGACCGCACGGGCCGGTGAGCCGTCGGCGGTGTTGCCGGCACTCGACCTGCTGCCGCACTCGGTCCGCACCGCACCCCGCGACGTCCGCACGCTGGTCTCCGGCCCCACGCCGGACGCCGTCCTGGTGGACGCCCGCTCCGAACTGAGCGAGGCGCGCGCCACGTGCCGGATGCTGCACGCCACCGGGCTCGGCGTACCGCTCGTCGCGGTGGTCACCGAAGCGGGCCTGATCGCGCTCAACGCGGACTGGGGTGTCGACGACGTGATCCTGGCCGGCGCCGGGCCGGCCGAGGTGGAGGCCCGGCTGCGGCTCGCCGTCGGCCGGCTGAGCAACGCGACCGCCGGCGCCGGCGGCTCGATCCGGGCCGGTGAGCTGAACATCGACCCGGACACCTACGCCGCCAAGCTGAAGGGCCGCCCGCTCGACCTCACGTACAAGGAGTTCGAGCTGTTGAAGTTCCTGGCCCAGCACCCGGGGCGGGTGTTCACCCGGGACCAGCTGCTGCGGGAGGTCTGGGGTTACGACTACTTCGGCGGCACCCGCACTGTCGACGTGCACGTGCGGCGCCTGCGCGCCAAGCTCGGCTCGGAGTACGAGTCGATGATCGGCACGGTCCGCCAGGTCGGCTACAAGTTCGTCGTCCCGCCGTCGCGTTCGCTGCCGGAGTCGGAGCCCGCGCCGCTGCCGGTCTGACCGCCCACGCCCCACTCCGGTAGGGGGCATTTCCGCAGAACGCCCTTTTTGCCCGATCAGTCAGACATATCCTGACTGCCGGATTTACCGGGCAAAGGGGGCGGCGGTGCGTGCGGTGAACACGGGGGCGACGAACGGCCGGTGCCGCTGATGCGGGGCCCGACGCTGCGCGCCACCGGGCTCGTGACCGTGGTGCTCGCGGGCCTGCTCGGCTCGGCGTTCGCGCTGGGCCGCAGCCTGGTCCCGGAACACCCGCCGTCGAACGCCGGCGCCACCACGGCGCTCAACGGACCGCGCTACGCCGACCAGCCGCCCAGCACGGACTTCCCCGGCGGCCGGGCCACCGCCGGGCCGAGCCCCGACGCCGCGCCGGACGCCGCCCCGGTCGAACCGGGCGGCGACGGCCCGTACGGCAGCCTGGTCGTCACCGGCTCGTCCCGGGTCGCGCTGACCTTCGACGACGGCCCCGATCCGCGCTGGACCCCGCAGGTGCTCGCGCTGCTGGCCCAGTACGGCGTGAAGGCGACGTTCTGCGTCGTCGGCGAGAACGCCGAGGCCCATCCGGATCTGATCCGGTCGATAGTCGCCGAGGGGCACACCCTGTGCAACCACTCCTGGGAGCACGACGTCGACCTGGGCAAGCGGTCCCCGGCGACGATCCGGGCCGACATCCTGCGCACGAACGACGCGATCCTGGCCGCCGCGCCGGGGGCGCGGATCGCGTACTACCGGCAGCCGGGCGGGGCCTGGACGCGCCCGGTGATCTCGGCCTGCGCCGACCTGGGCCTCACCCCGCTGCACTGGAGCGTGGACCCGTCGGACTGGAGGGCGCCGGGCGCGCTCACCATCGAGTCGAGGATCCGCACACAGATGGGACCGGGGGCGATCGTGCTCATGCACGACGCGGGCGGGGACCGTTCCGGCACGGTCGCGGCGTTGCAGCAACTCCTGCCCGAGATACTGGCGCGGTTCGAGCTGGAGTCGTTGCCCGTCGGCCCGCAGTGACGAGCGCCACCGACCGCCGCACTCGTCCGGCGCGAACCGCCGCCGGACGGCGGCTACCGTGACTCAGATGAGCCCCGAGCCGACCAGTGGCCCCGCAACCGACCGGACGGACCGGCTGACGCCGGCCGAGGTCGCGGAGGTGCTGGCGCTGGCCCGCGCCGCCGGGGACACCGACGGCGCCGACCCGCTCGACGAGCACGTGCTGCTGCGGCTGCGCGACCCCGGGGCGCCCGCCGTGCACCTCACCGCCCGCACCGCCGACGGCACACTCACCGGGTACGCGCATCTCGACGTCACCGCCCCGGCCGAGGGCGTCGGCGCCGAACTGGTCGTGCATCCCGCGTACCGGCGGCGCGGCGTCGGCCGGGCGCTGGCCCGGGGCGTGGTGGACGCCGCGCCCGGTCCGCTGCGCGCCTGGGCCCACGGCGACCACCCGTCGGCCGCCGCGCTCGCTGTCGACCTGGGCTTCGCCCGGGCGCGGGTGCTCTGGCAGATGCGCCGTCCGCTGACCCCCGAACTGCCCGAGCCGGTGGTGCCGGACGGCGTGACGCTGCGCGCGTTCCGCCCCGGCGAGGACGACGAGGCGTGGCTGGCGGTGAACAACGCGGCCTTCGCCCAGCACCCCGAGCAGGGCAAGTGGACACTCGACGACCTGCGCGTACGCATCGCCGAGCCGTGGTTCGATCCGGCCGGCTTCCTGCTCGCCGTCGACTCCACGACCGGGCGGCTGCTCGGCTTCCACTGGACCAAGGTGCACGAGCGGCCGGGCTCGGCCCGTATCGGCGAGGTCTACGTGCTCGGCGTCGACCCGTCCGCGCACCGGGGCGGCCTGGGCCGGGTGCTCACCGCCGCCGGCCTGACCCACCTGAGCGACGAGCGCGGGCTGGACCGGGTGATGCTCTACGTGGACGAGAGCAACACCGCCGCCGTCGCGCTCTACGAGCGGCTGGGCTTCGCCATGTGGTCCGCGCACGTCAACTACCAGCGCGGCTGAGCGTTCCGCGGCCCCGGAAAATCGCCATAAAGGCGATACCAGGCTGCTAGTTCACGAAATGGACAACCCTTCCTCAGCGTACGGCCATCTCGTCGGCTGAACGTGTTCACCGCGCGTTCACTTGCGTCCGGCGAACCGTCCACCTGGCCCTCCTACCTTTCGTGTCAGCCGGTCAGCGCCGGCCCCCGGCACTCCGGGCGACCTGACCAAAGACGTGAAGGGAAACCCCTGAAGTGAAGCTCCAGCGGCACGGCGCCATCGCCTGTCTCGCTCTTACCGCGGTTCTCGGTCTCAGCGCCTGCGGCTCGGACAACAACGAGCCCGCCGGCGCCTCCGGCTCCACCGCCGCGGTGGACTGCGCGACGGGCACGCTGAACGCGCAGGGCTCCTCGGCCCAGAAGAACGCCATGGCCGAGTGGATCAAGGCGTACCAGCAGAAGTGCGCCGGCACCACGATCAACTACGAGCCGAGCGGCTCGGGCGCCGGCATCCAGGCCTTCATCGCCGGTACCGCAGACTTCGCCGGTTCGGACTCCCCCCTCAAGCCGGAGGAGCAGCCGCAGGCCGACGCCAAGTGCGTCGGCGGCCAGGCGCTCAACCTGCCGATGGTGATCGGCCCGGTCGCCGTGGTCTACAACGTCAGCGGCGCGGACAACCTCCAGTTCAGCCCGGCCACCCTGGCGAAGATCTTCGCCGGCAAGGTGACCAAGTGGGACGACCCGGCGATCAAGGCCGACAACCCGGACGCCAAGCTCCCGTCGACCGCGATCCAGGCGGTGCACCGCTCCGACGAGTCGGGCACCACCGACAACTTCACCAAGTACCTCTCCAAGACCGCCGAGGCGGACTGGACGCTCGGCAACTCCAAGGCGTGGAAGGCCCCGGGCGGCGTCGGCGCGGCCAAGTCCGACGGCGTGGCCAGCAAGGTCAAGAGCACCGACGGCACCATCAGCTACGTCGAGTGGTCGTACGCCGAGAACTCCGACCTGAAGATGGCGAAGGTCAAGAACGGTAACGGCGAGTTCGTCGAGCTGACCGGTGACTCGGCCGGCAAGACCATCGCCGGCGCCAAGTTCGAGGGTCAGGGCAACGACCTGAAGATGTCGATCGACTACAACACCAAGGAGGCCGGGGCGTACCCGATCGTCCTGGCGACCTACGAGATCGTCTGCAGCAAGGGCCTCGCCGCCGACAAGCTGCCGCTGGTCAAGGGCCTGCTCGGCCACGCCGCCAGCGCCGAGGGGCAGAAGGAGCTGGTCGAGCTCGGCTACGCCCCGCTGCCCGAGACCGTCCGCACCAAGGTCGAGGCCGCGGTCAAGAGCCTCTCCTGACGCTCCCGACCGACACCTCCTCAACGCGAAGCGAGCGAGCAGATGGGTGACACCCCTCAGCGCTCGGCCCACGCCGGCACCGGCGGGACTCCCGTGGCCACGAGCCACGAGGGACCCGCCGGTGCCTCGGCGCGTGTGGCCGAGCGCCCCGGTAACCCGGGCCGCCCCGACGGTGGCCTCGGCGGCGGCGCCCTCCCCCGGGCCCGCGCCTTCGGCGCGGAACGGGCGTTCCGCGGCCTGACCCTGGCCGCCGGCACCACGGTCCTGGTGGTCATCGCGGCCATCGCGATCTTCCTGGTCGCCAAGGCCGTCCCGGCGTTGCGGGCGAACACCGAGTCGTTCTGGACGTTCGAGGGCTGGTTCCCGAACGACAACCCGCCGCAGTTCGGCATCGGCGCGCTCGCCTTCGGCACCGTCCTGAGCTCGCTGCTGGCGCTGCTCATGGCGGTGCCGGTCGCGCTGGGCATCGCCCTGTACCTGTCGCACTACGCGCCCCGGCGGCTCGGCAACGCCCTGGGCTTCCTGATCGACCTGCTGGCCGCCGTGCCGAGCGTCGTCTTCGGCCTCTGGGGCCGGGACTACTTCGCCCAGCCGGTCGCCGACCTGTCCGCCTGGCTGAACAGGTACTTCGGCTGGATCCCCATCTTCGGCGACGGCCCGTACGGGAACTCGATCCTGCTCGGCTCCGTGGTGCTGGCGATCATGGTGCTGCCGATCATCACCTCGCTGTCCCGCGAGGTGTTCCGGCAGACCCCGACCGCGAACGAGGAAGCCGCGCTCGCGCTCGGCGCCACCCGCTGGGAGATGATCCGCACCGCCGTCCTGCCGTACGGGCGCCCGGGCGTCATCGCCGCGGTGATGCTCGGCCTGGGCCGGGCGCTCGGCGAGACCATCGCGCTGGCGCTCACGCTCGGCTCCACGTACGCCATCTCGTTCAACATCCTGGCCAGCGGCGGCAACTCGATCGCCGCGAACATCGCCAACCGGTTCGCCGAGGCGAACGACACCGGCCGGGGCGCGCTCATCGCCTCCGGCCTGGTGCTGTTCGCGATCACGTTGATCGTCAACATCACCGCCCGGGCGATCATCTACCGGCGGCGCGAGTTCACGGAGTCGGCCGCATGACCACCACCCTCACCTCCCGCCGCCCGCGCCCGCCGGCCCAGCCGGCCACGCTGCGGGCGAGGCGACTTCCCGCGTACGCCGCTCCGGCCATCGCCGTCGCGGCGCTGCTGCTCGCGGCGGGCATCGTGTACGGCGCCGGCATCGGCGGCCCGGTCCTGGTCGTGGTGGTCGGCGCGCTGCTCTACCTGGCCGGTCTGTTCGTCGCGGCGAACGCGGTGGAGGGCCGCCGGTCGGCCCGCAACCGGACCTGGAACGCGCTGATCCACTCCGCCTTCGTGCTGGCCGTGCTGCCGCTGGCCTCGGTGGTCTGGACGCTGGTCAGCAAGGGCTCCGAGCGGCTGGACGCGAACTTCTTCGGCACCTCGATGAACAACATCGGGTCGCGGGACGCCAACGGCGGCGCGTACCACGCGATCGTCGGCACGCTGCAGCAGGTGGGCATCGCCACGCTGATCACGGTGCCGCTGGGCGTGCTCTGCGCGATCTACATCGTCGAGTACGGCCGGGGCCGGTTCGCGTTCACCATCCGCTTCTTCGTGGACGTGATGACCGGCATCCCGTCGATCGTCACCGGCCTGTTCGTGCTGGCCTTCTGGGTGCTGATCGTCTCGCCGTGGTTCAACGACGGGCGGCCCGGTTTCTCCGGCTTCGCCGCCGCGCTGGCGCTGAGCGTGCTGATGCTGCCCACAGTGGTCCGCTCCACCGAGGAGATGCTCCGCCTGGTGCCGGCGCCGCTGCGCGAGGGCGCGTACGCCCTGGGCGTACCGAAGTGGAAGACCATCCTGCGGGTCGTGCTGCCGACCGCGCTGCCCGGCATCGTCACCGGCGTCATGCTCGCCATCGCGCGGGCCGCCGGTGAGACCGCGCCGGTGCTGCTCGTCGCCGGCGGCGGCGCGGCGATCAACTTCAACCCGTTCGAGAACAACCAGTCGTCGCTGGCCCTCTTCGTCTACCAGCAGGCCGGTGAGGCGTCGAGGTACTCGCCGGCACGGGCGTGGACCGCCGCGCTGACCCTGGTCGCCCTCGTCCTCGTCCTCACCGTGGCGGCGAAGCTGCTGTCCCGCCGCAACCGGCTCGGCCGATGAACCCCGGAGGTACCGCCACCATGGCCAAGCGCATCGAAGCCACGAACGTGACCGCCTACTACGGCGGGTTCAAGGCGATCGAGAACATCAACCTGACCGTCGAGCCGAAGACGGTGACCGCCCTAATCGGCCCGTCCGGCTGCGGCAAGTCCACCTTCCTGCGGTCGATCAACCGGATGCACGAGGTGCTGCCCGGCGCCCGGGTCGAGGGCAGCCTCACCATCGACGACCAGGACATCTACGACCGCGACGTGGACGTCACGGCGGTCCGCCGGATGATCGGGATGGTCTTCCAACGGCCGAACCCGTTCCCCACCATGAGCATCTTCGAGAACGTGGTGGCGGGCCTGCGGCTCAACGGCGTACGGCGCAAGTCGATCCTGGAGGAGGCCGCCGAGCGGGCGCTCCGCTCGGCGAACCTGTGGGACGAGGTGAAGGACCGCCTCGCCAAGCCCGGCGCGGGCCTGTCCGGCGGTCAGCAGCAGCGGCTCTGCATCGCCCGCACCATCGCGGTCGAGCCGCAGGTGGTGCTGATGGACGAGCCCTGCTCGGCGCTGGACCCGATCTCCACGCTGGCCATCGAGGACCTGATGTTCCAGCTCAAGGACAAGTTCACCATCATCATCGTCACGCACAACATGCAGCAGGCCGCGCGGGTGTCGGACCGGACCGCATTCTTCTCGATCGAGAAGACCGGCGACCCGGGCCGCCTGATCGAGTACGACAACACGCAGAAGATCTTCAGCAACCCGAGCCAGAAGAAGACCGAGGACTACATCACCGGCCGCTTCGGCTGAGGCGGAAGCTGGGCTCGGCGCCGTCCAGCCCCTCGATGTACGGCAGGATCGGCGTACCCGGGTCGCGCTCCGCCGCATCCCGCGCCACGCCGCCGAGGTCGCCCGCGGCGGCGACCTCGGCGAGCGTCACCATGGTCGGCGGCAGCATGGTCAGCTCGCCGGCCTCCGCGCGGGCCAGCGCGTCCGCCGGACGCAGCCACAGCGTGTGGTCGGCCTCGCCGGACACGTCCCGGGTCCGCTGCCCCTCGGGCAGCAGGGCGACGAAGAAGTACGTGTCGAAGCGGCGCGGCTCGAACTCCGGGGTGATCCACCGGCTCCACGGCAGCAGCAGGTCGGACCGGAGCGTGAGGCCGCGCCCGGCCAGCAGGTCCGCGAAGCCGACCCGCCGTCCCTCCAGGTCCTGCCGGGCCGCCTCCCAGTCGTCGCCGCTCACGTCGCCGACCACCGTGTCGGGGTCCGGCCCGGCGAGCAGCACGCCCGCCTCCTCGAAGACCTCGCGGGCGGCGGCGCACACCACCGCCTGCGCGGCCGCCGGGTCGAGTCCGAGCCGCACACCCCACGCCGCCGGGTCCGGGCCGGCCCAGCCGAGGTGCGCCTCCGAGTCGGAGCGGTCCACGCCGCCGCCGGGGAAGGCGTACATGCCGCCGAAGGTCATCGCCGCCACCCGGCGGATCATGTAGACCTCGAACCCGTCGCCGACCGGGCGGAGAAGCAGCACTGTGGCGGCGACCCGGGGCACGGCCGGTACGGCGCCCTCGGCCCGGAACCGGCGGGCGTGCTCCACCAGGGCGGGGGGTGCGGCGAAGCCGTCGATCGTCATGCGGCCGAGCCTAGTGCCGTAACGGGCGACGCCGCCCCGCCGCCCGATGCCGCCGCCCTCCGCCGATTGCGCCGATTGCGCCGATACTCCTCGGATGACGGATCTCAACAATCAGGTGGGGTATTGGAACTCCAAGGGTGCCGCGAAGACTTTCGGCCACCCGGTCGCACTTCCGTGGCTGAACGGCATCGATCGGCGGGCACGCGTTCTCGACTACGGGTGCGGTTACGGTCGGCTGGCGGGGCTGCTCGTGCAGCAGGGCTTCGAGAATGTCGAGGGGGTGGATGTCGCGCCCCGTCTCGTCACCCGCGCGAAGAACGAGCAGGCCGCCGCGCAATTCACGGTTCTCACCAATCCTCCGCAGCTCGACCACCAGGCGGACAGCGTCGACCTGGTGCTGCTGTTCGCGGTGTTGACGTGCATACCCGACGACGCCGGACAGCGGGAACTGGTGACGGAGTTGCGTCGGGTGCTACGGCCTGGCGGGCTCATCTATGTCAGTGACCTGTGCCTGCAGGAGGATCACCGTAACCGTTCCCGGTACGAACGGTTCGCAGCCAAGTACGGCACCTACGGGATATTCGAGACCGACGACGGGGCGGTGTGCCGACACCACACCACCGACTGGCTGGACCATCTCTTTGGCGATTTCCACCTCGTCGCCAGCCGCGAAGTCGCAGTGGAGACGATGAACGGCCGTCCGGCCCGGGCGAGCCAGCGGTTGGTGGCCACGCCGCAGCCCGGGGCATCCAGGGCCGGGCGCGATGGCACGGGAGACGCCTGACGTTCCTACGGGCGGCGTGCCGGGCATGACACGGTGGGCAGTCCGGTCGCGCTCGCCGGGGCACGCGGGACCCGCGCTCCCCAGCGGGCGACCCGATCACACTGGGTAGTATTTTCGCCCGACCAGGGGTCACTCCTCCGCCGACTTTGCTCTGCAGCCAGATCCGCATCGGCGACCTTCCGTGAGCAGTGTGCATGCGGCTGCAGAGCAAAGTCGGCGAGAGGCGACTGGGTCAGCCCGAAAGAGAGCTGTCTTATGTCCGCCTGGTCGCTTTTGGGTGCCCGACTCGGTGATCAGGCGAACGAAAGCCATCACTCTCAGCAATCTTTACGCTACGTGGTCACCATGGAGCGACTTCAGCCGCCCGGAAGCGGGCGCAGCCGGAGCATCGGCACGTGCGCTCAGCCGTGCGCCGCTGGACCGCGGCGCAGCCACCGGCAGGCACGGGGCAGCGTGCGCCGGCCGCGCCTGGCAGGGTCGTGACCCGTGATCGACGATTTCGCCAAGGACTACCTGCACAACGACCTGCGTCAGATCCGCGAGGTGCTGTTGTGGAAGCTCGACGGGCTGTCCGAGTACGACGTGCGCCGCCCCCTGACCGCGTCCGGCACCAACCTGCTCGGCCTGGTCAAGCACCTGGCGTTCACAGAGGCCCGGTACTTCGGCGAGGTGTTCGGCAGGCCGTTCCCGGAACCGCTGCCCCGGTGGGACGATCCGGACCCGGACGGCGCCGACATGTGGGCGACCGAGCACGAGACCCGCGAGGAGGTGATCGGCCGCTACCGACGGGCGTGGGAGCACGCGGACGCGACCATCGAGGCCCTCCCCATCGACGCGCCCGGCCACGTGCCGTGGTGGCCCCGCCCCCACGTCAAGCTGTTCAACGTCGTGGTCCACGTGCTGGCCGAGACCAACCGGCACGCCGGGCACGCCGACATCCTGCGGGAACAGCTCGACGGCTCGACCGGGGCATGGGCCGCGTACGCGCACCTGGAACCCGACCGGCCGACGCTGGCGACGCGGCGGGCGACGATCGAACTGGCCGCCCTGGCCGTCGCCGACACCTCCCGCTGAGCCGTCCCGACCGGTGGATCACCCTGCCGGTCCCGCAGCGGGAAGGGATAGCGTGCCGGGCATGACGCGTTGGGGAATCCTGGCCACCGGAAACATCGCCGCCCGCTTCGCCGAGGACCTGCGGCTGGTGCCGGACGCCGAACTGGTCGCGGTCGGTTCGCGTACCCGGGAGAGCGCCGAACTGTTCGCGCGCCGGCACGACGTGCCGCGGGCGTACGCCTCGTGGGCGGAACTGGCCGCGGACCCGGACGTGGACGCGATCTATGTGGCCACCCCGCACGCGGCGCACCACGAGGCGGCGCTGGCGTGCCTGGCCGGCGGCAAGGCCGTGCTGGTGGAGAAGCCGTGCACGCTGGACCTGCCGACCACCACCGAGCTGGTGGAGACGGCCCGTGCCCGGGGCCTGTTCCTCATGGAGGCCATGTGGATGCGGACCAACCCGCTGATCCTGCGCGTGCTGGAGCTGATCCGGGACGGCGCGATCGGCGAGGTGACGCACGTACGGGCGGACTTCGGCGTGGCCGGCCCGTTCCCGCCGGAGCACCGGATGCGGGCCCGCACACTCGGCGGCGGCGCGCTGCTCGACCTCGGCGTCTATCCGCTGAGCCTGGCCCACCTGGTGCTCGGCGTGCCGCAGCACGTGCAGGCGTGGGCGAAGCTGACCCCGGAGGCGGTGGACGAGAACACCGGCATGGTGCTCGGCTGGGACTCCGGCGCGGTGGCGACGCTCAGCTGCGGCATGGTCGGCGCGACAGCGATCACCGCGTCGATCACCGGCACGACCGGCCGGATCGACCTGCCCGAGCTGTTCTTCCGGCCCGCGCACGCCGTGCTGCACCGGGCCGGCGCCGAGCCGGAGACGATCCCGGCGGACCTGACCGGCGGCGGCTACCAGTACGAGGCGATCGAGGTGCAGCGCTGCCTGGCGGCCGGGCTGACCGAGAGCCCGCTGGTGCCGCACGCCGCCACGCTCGAGGTGATGGGCCTGATCGACGACATCAAGGCCCGGATCGGCGTCTCCTACGCGTGAGGGGTTCCCCGCCACGGCGGGGAACCCCTCGACGTCGTTGCGCGGGAGCTCAGAACAGGGGGCGGACCAGCAGGTACGCGAGGCAGGCGATCGCGGCGGCGGCCGGGAACGTGATGATCCAGGCGATCACGATGTTGCCGGCCACGTTCCAGCGCACCGCGGAGAGCCGTTTCGTCGCGCCCACACCCATGATCGCCG
Source organism: Micromonospora sp. CMU55-4 (assembly GCF_011602315.1). Lineage (NCBI taxonomy): Bacteria > Bacillati > Actinomycetota > Actinomycetes > Micromonosporales > Micromonosporaceae > Micromonospora > Micromonospora sp. CMU55-4. The sequence goes on along the minus strand of NZ_JAAOLH010000020.1, from coordinate 65,162 downwards.
AGGTGATCGTGTGCGTGGTGGAGATCGGCGCCTTGAGCACCAGCGCGTTGAAGTAGAGCACCGCGCTGGCCACGGTCTCGGCCGCGAAGCCCTCCGCCGGGCCGAGGTCGATGATCTTCCGGCCGAGCGTCCGGATAATCCGCCAACCACCCGCGTACGTGCCGGCGGCCAGCATCGCCGCGGAGGTCCAGAAGACCCAGCCCGGGATGTGGGTCTTGCTCTCCTGGAAGCCACCGGTGTAGAGCGCCAGCACGATGATGCCCATGGTCTTGGCGGCGTCCTGCATGCCGTGGCCGACCGACATGGCGGCGGCGGACGCGGTCTGCGCCCAGCGGAAGCCGCGGCTGAGCTTGCCCGGCTGCCCCTTCCGGAACAGCCACATGATCGCCAGCATCACCAGGAAGCCGAGCACCAGGCCGACCACCGGCGAGAGCACCATCGGGATGAGGACCTTCTCGATGATGGTGCCCCACTGGACGATGCCGTCGGCGGCGAACAGGGTCGCGCCGACCAGGCCGCCGAAGAGGGCGTGCGAGGAAGAGGACGGCAGGCCGAAGTACCAGGTGATCAGGTTCCAGATGATCGCGCCCAGCACGCCGGCGAAGACCACGCCGAGGCTCTCCACCCCGGTCGGCAACGTGACCAGGCCGTCGCCGACCGTCTTGGCGACGCCGGCGCCGAAATGCGCGCCGACGAAGTTGCCGACGGCGGCCAGCGCCAGGGCGATCCGGGGGGTCAGCGCCCGGGTCGAGATGCTGGTGGCGATCGCGTTCGCCGCGTCGTGGAAGCCGTTCGTGTAGTCGAACGCCATGGCGACCGCGATCACCGCCAGCACGGCGATGAGTTCGGGACTCACTGGATCAGGACTCCTTGACCGCGATGGTCTCGACGGTGTTGGCGACGTGCTCGAAGGCGTCGCAGGCGGCCTCCAGCTCGTCGGCCACCTCCTTCATCTTCAGCACCGTGAGCGCGTCGTACTCACCGGAGAAGAGGCGTACCAGCAGCATCCGGTACGCCTGGTCGCCGTCGTTCTCGAGCCGGTTGCACTCGATCCAGTAGTCCTCAAGATCCTTCATCGACTTCAGCCGGGGCATCGCCTCGGCGGTGAGCTTGGCCTGCAGGTCGAGCACGTTGACCAGCTCGTGCAGCTCACGCGGAAGGGACGGGAGCTTGGTCAGGCCGTACAGGTAGAGCAGGTTGCCGACCGCCTCCAGGTGGTCCATCACGTCGTCGAGCAGCGAGCCCAGCCGGTAGATGTCTTCCCGGTCGAACGGCGTGATGAACGTGGAGTTGATCTTCTTGTAGAGCTCGTGCGTGATCTGGTCGCTGTCGTGCTCGATGTCGGTCAGCCGCTCGCTGATCGACTGCACGTCGGCGCCGGGCAGACCCAGCTCGTTGAGCAGGTCGGTCCCCTTGACCAGGTTCTGCGCGGCCCTGGTGAAGAGCTCGTAGAAGGCGCCCTCGGTGGGACGGAAGGAAAACTTCACAGCACGGACCTCGTCGTGTCGGTGGAAGGGTGGCCGTCGCCGCCCGGGCGTCTGCATTGCGCATGCTAGGGATCGCGTCCAGGCGGCTTTCGATCGGCCCACCCCTGGTCAAGCCCGATTCACCGCTCGTTCACCTTCCGTTCACCTGATCACCCGCCGAGTTGGCTCCGTAACCGGTCACGCTCCCGTTCAACGTCGAAATCGGCAGGCGGATACCCCAGATGCAACTCGTCGAACGTCTCGCGCAGCAGGTGGGCTACCGCCCAGTCCCGGTACCACTTGCGGTCCGCCGGGACCACGAACCAGGGCGCGTCGTCGGCGCCGCACCGCTCGATCGCCTCGGCGTACGCCGCCTGGTAGTCGTCCCATCGTGCCCGGGTGTCCAGGTCACTGGGGTTGTACTTCCAGAACTTCGTCGGGTCGGTCAGCCGCTGCATCAGCCGCTCGCCCTGCTCCGCGTACGAGATGTGCAGCATGACTTTGATCACGGTCACCGCCTGCTCGGCCAGTTCCCGCTCGAAGTCGTTGATGATCGCGTACCGGGATTGCCAGGTCGCCTCGTCGACAAGCCCTTCGACCCGGGCGATCAGCACGTCCTCGTAGTGCGAGCGATTGAACACGCCCACGTACCCGGGTGGCGGCAGCGCCCGGCGTACCCGCCACAGGAAGTCGTGCCGCAGCTCCTCCTCGGTGGGCGGCCCGAACGAGCGGATGTGCAGCCCGAGCGGGTTCATCGCGCCCGCCACCCGCTTCACCGTGCCGTCCTTGCCGCCGCAGTCCATCGCCTGGAGCACCAGCAGCAGCCGGCGCGGCCGGCCCTCACCGAGCCCCGCGCCCGCCTGGACCGGCGCGCTCGTGGCGCTGCCCGGTCCGGAGGCGCCCTGCGCCGAGGCGTACAGCATCTCCTGCTGCCGCCCCAGTTCCGCGCCGACCAGCTCGACCTGGGCCCGTGCCCACTCCTTGCGCGCGGGCCCGCGCCCGGCCACCGCCGGCAGCCCGGGCGTCGACCGGGGGTCGATCGCCGCCAGGTCCACCGCCCCCGGCCCCACCCGCAGCAGTTCCCGCATCGGCCCGCCCTCGGGCCCCACCACCTCACTCATCCCCCGATCCTCACCCCCGAAGCCCTTTCCCGCCCGCCCCACCCCGCTGATCTTGCAGTTGCGGCCCCTGGTGCATCCGGAAAGCGGCTTTTGCCGGGGCGGCAAGCGCAAGATCGGCGAGGGTGGGCGGCGGGGTGCCGGGGCGGGTGGTGGGGCGGGAGAATGGGTGGGTGGATGAACTTACGGGGGAGTTCGAAGCGGAGCGGGGGCATCTGCTGGCGGTCGCGCGGCGGATGCTCGGCAGCCGCAGCGAGGCCGAGGACGCCGTCCAGGAGACCTGGCTGCGCTTCTCCGGCGCGTTGAGCGACCCCGAGCAGCGCGCCCGCGTACGCGATCTGCGCGGTTGGCTCATCACCACCTGCTCGCGGATCTGCCTGGACGTGCTCCGCTCCGCCCGGGTGCGCCGGGAGGCGTACCCGGGTCAGTGGCTCCCCGAGCCGGTGGTGACCACCGTGCCGGCGGCGGACGGGTTCGCGCCCGACCCGGCCGAGCGGGCGGTACGCGCCGACCAGATCGGCACCGCGCTGCTGGTGGTGCTGGAACGGCTGACGCCGGAGCAGCGGGTGGCGTTCGTGCTGCACGACGTGTTCGCGGTGCCGTTCTCCGACGTGGCGGACGTACTGGCGGTCACGCCGGAGGCGGCGCGTCAACTCGCGTCGCGGGCCCGGCGGGCGGTGCACCGGCCGGACGCGCCGCAGCACAGCGCCGACCTCGCCGAGCAGCGACGGGTACTCACCGCGTTCGTCGCCGCCGTGGAGTCCGGCGAGCTGGAGCAGTTGGTCCGGGTGCTCGCACCCGGCGTGGTGGCGATCGGCGACTCCGGCGGCCACTTCCCGGCGGCCCGCCAGCCGGTGGTCGGCGCGGAGGCGGCCGGTCGCCTGCTCCTCGGCCTGTTCAACCAGGCCCGCAAGTGGGGCGCGATGCGGGTCCGGCCGGTGGTGGTGGACGGCACGCTGGGCTGGCAGTCGGAGGTCCCCTACCGGGACGGGCGGACCATGCGGATCGTCACCTCGTTCGCCGTCCACGAGGGGCGGGTCACCGGGGTGTTCAACCAGCTCAACCCGGACAAGGTCGGCGAGCTGCCGCCGCTGGGGCCGGACGCCGCCTGGCCGCCGCGCTGGTGAGCCGGCTCAGACCACCAGCGCCAGCCACTTCCGGTACGACGTGGCGAACGGCTCGGTGCCGTCGCCGAGCGCGCCGAGCAGCCAGCGGGCGGCCGCCTCGGCCTCGGTGACCACGTCGTCCGGGTAGCCCCAGCGGGCCCGGTGCTCGGCGAACTCGTCCTCGTCGCGCAGCTCGACCACTGCGGTCTCGCGGCGGCGCACCACGTCCAGGTCGAGGTCGATCAGGTGGACCGTCTCCGCGCCCTCCCAGCTGGCCGGGGTGGCGATGTCGCAGTAGACCTCGCTGGTGCGCGGCGGCGGGTTGAACATGCCGGTCCACCAGCCGTGGTGGGGCACCAGCAGGACGAACGGGATCTGCTCGACGGACGGGCGGCCGTGGTAGACGGATTCGGTGCCGGCGGGCACGCCGAGCCAGACGCCGAGATCGTCCTCGGCGAGGCGGCGGGCCGGGTAGTCGCGGTGGGCGCTGCCGTCGTACTTGCGGTAGATCACGCGGACCACGTCGCTCGGCATGCCTGGCACCCTAACCGATTCCGGCCACGCCACGCGATCGGGAGGTAACCGGACGCGACCCGCCGTCCCGCCACGCCGCCGGAGCGACCGGACCCCCGTCGGTGCCGGCGGGTACGGTCGCACGGTGACCCCGTCCCGCACCGCCACCGGCCCGGCCGTCCCGAAGAAGCGCCGCAGTGGTCGCGCCGGCGCCGGGGAGCTGCTGACCGCCGCGGTGGGCGCGGTTCCCGGCGGCGCGGCCCGGCCCGGTCAACAGCAGATGGCCGAGGCGATCGAGCGCAGCATCGCCTCCGGCGAGCACCTGTTGGTGCAGGCCGGCACCGGCACCGGCAAGTCCCTGGCCTACCTCGCGCCGGCGCTGACGGTGGACGGGCCGGTGGTGGTCTCCACCGCCACGCTGGCGTTGCAGTCCCAGCTGGTCGAGCACGACCTGCCCCGGCTGGCCGACGCGGTCGAGCCGGTGCTGGGCCGGCGCCCCACGTTCGCCGTGCTGAAGGGTCGCCACCACTATCTGTGCCTGGCGAGGTTGGACAGCTCGGTCGAGGACGAGCCGGACGACGCGCTCTTCGACGCGCCGCGCCCCGGCAACGGCGGCACCAAGTGGCTCGGCGAGGCGGGCCGCCTGGGCAAGCAGGTGCAGCGGCTGCGTGACTGGGCCGAGGAGACCGCCACCGGCGACCGGGACGAGCTAGATCCGGGCGTGGACGACCAGGTGTGGCGCACCGTCTCCATGCCGGCGCGCGAGTGCGTGGGCGCGAGCCGCTGCCCGTTCGGCCAGGAGTGCTTCGCCGAGGCGTCCCGGGCGCGCGCCCGCGAGGCGGACATCGTGGTGACGAACCACAGCCTGCTCGCCGTCGACATGCTCGCCGGTCGGCACATCGTGCCGCCGCACAAGCTGCTGGTGGTGGACGAGGCGCACGAGCTGGCCGACCGGGTCTCCTCGGCGGCCCAGGCCGAGCTGGTGCCGGAGCTGATCGACAGGTCCACCCGCCGGGCCCGGCCGCTGCTGCGCCCGGACCTGGCCGAGCGGCTCACCGAGGCCGGTGACGCGCTCGCCGTGGGGCTGGCCGAGGCGCCGGCCGGGCGGCTCACCGCCGGTCTGCCGTCCGCGCTGCGCGAGGCGTGCACGCTGCTGGACTCGGCGACCCGGGCCGCGCTGGAGGCGATCGGCGACGTGAAGTCCGACGACCCCGACCCGGTACGCAAGCAGCAGGCCAAGGCGGTGCTGGACGAGCTGTCCACCACCGCCCAGCGGCTGCTGGAGGAGGCCGACCACGACGTCGCCTGGGTCGAGAAGCCGGACAACGGCAGCCGCCGGGCGCTGGTGGTCGCGCCGCTGTCGGTCGCGGGCACGCTCGCCACCCACCTGTACGACGAGCGCACGGTCGTCGCCACCTCGGCGACGCTGGCGCTGGGCGGCCGCTTCGACACGGTGGCCCGGGCGCTGGGGCTGGACGCGCCGCCGCCCGCCCCGCCGTCCCCGGCCGCCGCCGCGATCGCCACCGCTGCCGCCGCGGGCCGCACCCCGGTCACGCCGCCGGTGGCCGCCGCCGAGGGCAGCCGGGCGTCGATCGGCACCGTACCGGCCACCGAGGGGCCGGGCTGGAGTTCGCTGGACGTCGGCTCACCGTTCGACTACGCCCGGCAGGGCATCCTGTACGTGGCCGCGCATCTGCCCCGCCCCAGCGTCTCCGGGCTGCCCGGGCCGGCCGGTGAGGAGCTGCTGGCGCTGGTCGAGGCGCTCGGTGGTCGTACCCTCGGGCTCTTCTCGTCGCGACGGGCCGCGCAGCAGGCGGCGGAGCTGGTCCGCGCGCGGACCGACCTGCCGGTGCTGCTGCAGGGCGAGGAGGCGCTGCCGCTGCTGGTGCGCCGGTTCCGCGAGGTGCGGGAGAGCTGCCTGTTCGGGGTGATGTCGCTCTGGCAGGGGGTGGACGTGCCGGGCGACGCCTGCCAGCTCGTGGTGATCGACAGGTTGCCGTTCCCCCGGCCGGACGAGCCGCTCGCCGCGGCGCGCGCGGCGGCGGTGGACGCCGGTGGCGGCTCGGGTTTCGCGGCGGTGAGCGTGCCGATCGCGGCGGTCCGGCTGGCCCAGGGCGTCGGCCGGCTGATCCGGGCCACCGGCGACCGGGGCGTGGTGGCGGTGCTCGACTCGCGGCTGGAGACGGCGCGCGGGTACGGCCCGTTCCTGCGCCGTTCGCTGCCGCCGTTCTGGTACACGACCCGGCCCGAGGTGGCCCGGGGCGCGCTGGAACGGCTCGCCAAGAGCTGACGCCCGCGCCTCCCCGGGCGGGGCGACACGGGCGTCAGGGGGTCGTGCGGGTCAGGGCGCCTGGGAGGCGACCACCACCGCGTCCGGTGGGGTGTCCGGCACGGTACGCGCGGCGAGCCGCCGGACCGCGGTGTTGAGCACGGCGATCAGCGGCACCGCGACCAGCGCGCCGGCGATGCCGGCCAGCACCACGCCCGCGGCGATGCCGATGATCACGGCGAGCGGGTGGATGGCCACCGCCCGGCCCATGATCAGCGGCTGGAGCACGTGGCCCTCGACCTGCTGCACCCCGACCACCACGCCGAGGATGATCAGCGCGGTCACCGGGCCGCTGTCGACGAGCGCGACCAGCACTGCGACCACGCCGGACAGGAACGCGCCGACGATCGGGATGAACGCGCCCAGGAAGACCAGCGCGGCCAGCGGGAACGCGAACGGGATGTCGAACAGCACCAGGAAGATGCCGATGCCGACGGCGTCGATGAAGGCGACCAGCACGGTGGCCCGCACGTACGCGCCGAGCGTCGCCCAGGACGCGCGACCGGCGTCGTCGACCTTCCAGCGGGCCGCGACCGGCAGCAGCCGGACCAGGAACCGCCAGATGGAGTTGCCGTCACGCAGGAAGAAGAACGTGGCGAACAGCACGAGCACGGTGCCGGTGAGCACCTCGGCCAGCGTGGCGGCGGTGCTGAGCGCCCCGCTGGTGAACCGCTCGGTGTTGCCGTTGATCCAGTTCTGCGCCTCGTTGATGTAGCGGTCGAGCTGGCTGTCGGACAGGTGCAGCGGGCCGGTCTTGAACCAGTCCTGGATCTGCCGGATGCCCTGCGAGGACTTCTCGCTCAGCTCCGGTACGCCCTTGATGAACTCGTTGACCACCAGCGTCAGCGTGCCGACCACGGCGGCCAGGCCGCCGACGAGCACCACACCGGTGGCCAGGGAGCGGGGCAGGCGGGCCCGGAGCAGCCAGCCGACCGCCGGGGCGAGCAGCGCGGAGAGCAGCAGCGCGACGGTCAGCGGGATGATCACGATGCTGATCGTGCCGATGATCTTGATGAGCGCCCAGGTCACGATGCCGATCACGATCAGCCGCCAGCACCACGCGGCGGTGATCCGCAGCGCGTGCGGCACCTCGGTGTCGTCCCGGCTCACAGTCGACGAGTGCATCGCGGCCGGCGGCTCGACGCCCACCACAGTCGCCTCCGGCGACGCCGACGGTCCCGGTGACGCGGGCGAGGCCACTCCTGCCTCCCCCGGCGCCGCTTCCGGGTCGGCCCGGCGGGTCCGGGCGGCCTCCCGGCCCGACTCGTACGCGCGGCGGAGCCGTCCGCGCATCCGCTCGAAGCGGCTCAAGCGCACCTCCGGCAAAGTCGGCCCCACCACGTCGCAGGGGGCACAGGATACGTCTGCTCGCCCCACCCTAGGGCGGCTCGGCCACACATTGCCCGCCCGGCGCTCCTGCGAACCACGGCGGAATCGACAGCCGGGCACGCGGTAGCGTCTTCGCGTGACCGCCGACCAGAGTCTCGACGCCGGGCTGCCGATCCGCCTGCTGCACGACCGCGTGCTGGTGCGCACCGAGGGCGCCGAGGGCGAACGCCGCTCCACCGCCGGCATCGTGATCCCCGCGACCGCCGCCGTGGGCAAGCGGCTGGCCTGGGCGACAGCCGTCGGCGTCGGGCCGAACGTCCGCTCGATCGTGGCCGGCGACCGGGTGCTCTTCGACCCGGACGACCGCTCCGAGGTCGAGTTGCACGGGCGGGCGTACGTGCTCCTGCGCGAGCGGGACGTGCACGCCGTGGCGGCCGAGCGGGTGGAGAGCACCGCCGCCGGCTCCACCGGTCTCTACCTCTGATCCGGCTCTCCACCCTCTGACCCGGCATCGGCGCCGTTTGCGGCGCTTCCCGGCGGGAAGCCCAGGCACCTGAGCGCCCTGGGGAGGGACACCATGCCGGTAGTGATCAAGAAGATCCTCGCCTGGGGATTCCTCGCGTTCCTGATCTACTTCATGGCGTTCCGTCCGGACGGGGCCGCGCAGGTGTTCAGGGGGATCGGGGCCGCGCTCATGGCGATCGCCCAGGGGCTCGGCGACTTTCTGACCGGCCTGATGAGCTGACCCGTCAGCGCCCGGGATGCCAGGGCGCGCCCGGGCCGTGCCAGCCGCCCGGGCCGTAGCCGGGCGGCGGGTACGCGGGCGGCGCGGCGAGCACCACCGGGATCGGCACCACCGGGTCGTCGGGCGCCTCCACCGGGCGCTGCGAACCGTCCGGGAACCGCAGGTGGTAGCGCTGACCGTCCCAGACCCCGACCGGCGCCTGCGGGTCCCGGCCGACGAAGAACGACCGGTACGCGGAGATCGCCTCCAGCAGTTCCCGTTCCTCCCGCGCTGTCCGTTCCCGCTCGGCGGGTTTGCGGTCCAGTCCCCGGCGCATGCCGTCGCGCAGCAGCGCGAGCCGGGTCGCGGCGAACTGGTAGCCGCGCATCGCCTTCACCCCGCCGTCACCGGCGACCCGCCGGGCCCACGTACGCGCCGCGTGCCGGCGACCCAGGCTGCCCAGCGCGGCCACCTCGGGCGGGGTGAGCCAGCCCGCCCGCACGTAGTCCGGCAGCGTGCGCTCGGTGAGCCGGCCCTCCCAGGCGCGCAGCCAGATCGCCAGCCCCACCATGGCGAAGAAGATCGGCACCATCACGCCGATGTACCCGTAGAGCACGATCACCGTCTGCCCGGTGGCCTGGGCCAGCGAGGGCAGCAGGTTCCAGGTGCCGTGCAGGATCATCGCCAGCAGCAGGCCGGCCAGCGGGGCGAGCACCCGTACCCGCCGGTCGGCGGTACGCGCCGCGACGCCCAGCCCGACGCCGGTCATCGAGGTGAACAGCGGGTGGGCGAAGCCGAACAGCAGGATCCGGACGATGAAGATCGCGATCACCTGCTGCGCGCCGGTGGCCGGGCCGTACTGCTCCACGCCGGTGCGGTAGCCGTACCCGCCCAGGTAGAGGATGTTCTCGACCATGGCGAAGCCGACCGCGGAGAGCCCGCAGTAGACCAGGCCGTCGGTGATCCCGGAGAACTCCCGGCGCCGGAAGATCAGCACCAGGAGCGGGCCCGCCGCCTTGGTCAGCTCCTCGATGAACGGGGCGACGAGCACCGCGGTCAGCGCGGCGGGCAGCCCCAGGTCGTCGAACAGCCGCGCGCCGGTCTCGTTGACCAGCAGCGAGATCGCGGTGGAGACGAAGGCGCCCCACGCGAAGCAGAAGATCAGATACTTCAACGGCTCCGGCTCGTAGCGGTCGAGCCACAGGAAGCAGGAGACCAGCACCGGCACCGGCAGGATCGCCGCGACCAGGCCCACCAGCAGCGCCTCGGCGCCGAGGCTCTCGCCCAGCGTGAAGACCATGAACAACGCGCCGGCCGCGATCAGCAGCACCACACCGGCCAGCGCGAGGAAGCGCCGCCAGCCGAGCCGGCGCAGCGGCATCCGGGGCGTCGGCCCTCCCGGCGACGGGGCGGCGGGCGCGGGTGGCGGCGGCAGGGCTCCGCCGGGCGGGGTGTCGGCCATGCGGTCAGAGTAGTCACCCGCGACCCACTGGTCCGGGCCGAACGCTACGGCTATGCTCCCGAACAGGTCACGAGCGCCAGCGTCAAGCCCCGGCTTGCTGGCCGGCAACCCTCGTCGAGGTTCGCGGTGGGGTGCCCCGGGTGATGACCGGGCCCAGCGCCGCTCCGCGTGCTGGGCAAGCGCGGACCCCGTCCCGGCACCACCCGGGGTCCACCTGTGACCCGGGAGGCTCCGGCATGACCCTCACTCTCGTACCCCCGTCGCCAGTGCTGCCCGCGCCGGTCCGGCCCGACCCGCTCGGCGTGCTCGGCGTACCGGGGGAGATCAACCTGGACCACGCCGCCAGCGCGCCGTGCGCGCGGGCCGCGGCCGACGCGGTGGCCGGGCTCCTTCCCTGGTACGCGAGCGTGCATCGCGGCGCGGGCGCGCTGTCCCGGCGCTGCACGCTCGCCTACGAGCAGGCCCGGCAGACCGTCGGCGACTTCCTCGGCGCCCGCCCCGACGACCACGTGATCTTCACGCGGAACACCACAGACGCACTGAACCTGCTGGCCCGTGCGCTGCCCGCGGGCACCACGGTGATCACGTTCGGCGGCGAGCACCACGCCAACTTGCTGCCCTGGCCGCGCGGCTCGGTACGCCTGCCGGTGCCGGACAGCCCGGCCGGCGCGGTCCGGTCCCTCGCGGCGGCGCTCGGCGAGCTGGCCCGCGACGCCCGGCCCGGCCTGCCGGTGCTGGTCGCGGTCACCGGCGCCGGCAACGTCACCGGCGAGGTGTGGCCGATCGCCGAACTGGCCCGGGTCGCGCACCGGCACGGCGCCCGCATCCTGGTCGACGCCGCGCAGCTCGCCCCGCACGCCCCGGTCGACCTGGCCGCGCTGGACGTGGACTACGTGGCGCTGTCCGGCCACAAGCTGTACGCCCCGTTCGGCGCGGGCGTGCTCGCCGGGCGGGCGGACTGGCTGGACGCGGCCCCGCCGTACCTGGCCGGTGGCGGCGCCACCAGCCACGTCGGCGCGGCCACGCACGAGGTGCGGTGGACCACCGGCCCGGCCCGGCACGAGGCCGGCACCCCGAACCTGCTCGGCGCGGTGGCGCTGGCGGCGGTCTGCGCCGCGCTCGGCGAGGCCGACCGGCAGGCGCTGCACGTACGGGAACAGGCGCTGCTGACCCGGCTGCGCCGCGGCCTCGCCACGCTGCCCGACGTGGTCGAGCTGCGCATGTTCGGCCCGGACGCGCCCCGGGTGGGGATCGTCAGCTTCGTGGTCGCCGGGCGGGACTCGGCCGACGTGGCCGCGCATCTGGCGAGCCGGCACCGGATCGGGGTACGGGACGGCCTGTTCTGCGCCCACCCGCTGACCCGTCGCCTGCTGGCCGAGGCCGCCGCCCGTACCGGCCGCACCGACCTGCCCCCGACCGCCCTGCGCGCCAGCCTGGGCCTGGGCACCACCGAGCCCCAGGTCGACGCCCTCCTGACCGCCCTGTCCCACCTCCCCTAACCCAACCCCTCCCCCTCCCCCTCCCCCTCCCGCCCAAGAGCAACCGGCCCGTCCGCACCCACGACAGCCAGAGATCTTGGTACGGGGACGCCCCGGTGGGGGCGTCCCCGTACCAAGATCTCGCCCCCCGGGGCCCCCATCGGGGCGATCATGAAGTTAGCGGTAACAGAAAGCGCTTTCCCGCCAGCCAACTTCATGATCAGCCGGCCCTATGGAGGTGATCAAGGAGTTTGGGTCCGAGTTGACCTCCGGGAGGGACACAAACTCCTTGATCAACGCGGCGGGCAGGAGGCGGGGCGGGCCAGGCGGGGCAGGGCGGGCAGGCGGCGGGACGGGCGGCGGGGGCCGGGCGGGTCAGCCGACTGGGGGGGCCGTGGGAGGGTGGGCGGCGGGGTTGCGGTCGGTGGGTGGGCCGGTGCGGTGCTCCTTCTCGCCGAACGCCTGCCGGACCAGGCGGTTCGCCTCCTCCTGCTCGATCCCGGAGGCCACCATCAGGTCGCTCGCCGTGGTACGCACCTGCGCGATCACCACGCTGCCGGAGAAGCCGACCCCCTCGGCGTACGCCCGGCCGGCCTCGCTCACCGCGCGCAGCGACCGTTCGCGGGCCTCCTGCGGCTCCTGCCCGGCGGCGAACTCGTGCCGGAGCAGGCGCACCGACTCGGCCAGATGACCGATCGCGTCCGGCATCGGCTCGGGGGCCGGTTCGTCGTCCTCGATCATGGTGACCGCGCGGCGGATCAGCGTGCCTGTGTTGCGCATGGCCCGGTCGATCGGGTCGGCCGCCTCCGCGTAGTGGGTCAGCTCGCCGCGCCGGTGCCAGCGGGCCGGGGACAGCGTGCTGGTCTCCTTGGCACCCTCGATCGCCTCGGAGAGGGCGGCCAGTTCCTCCTTGTTCTCCCGCAGCCGGAACAGCGCGCGCTGGGCCGCCTCCCGGTCCTGGTTTCGCAGCGCCTCGGCGCAGGCGTCGAGCTGGTCGGCGAGGAGGTCCAGCGCGGGCCGGGCGGCCCGGTTGATCACCCGTAGCGGGTTGAGCGGCAGCAGGATGGCGGTGACGAGCAGCGCGATGCCGCCACCGAGTAACGCGTCGATGAAGCGGGGGAATTCCAGGTTCTCGGTGGACGGGCTGAGCGTCACGATCAGCACCGCGGTGGCCGCGGCCTGGATCACGATCGCCACGCTCGCCCCGGCGAAGATGCTCAGCAGGATCGCCGAGGTCACCACGAGCGCGAGCTGCCAGGCGCCGGTGCCGACGAAGTAGATGAGCGCGTCGCCGACCAGCACGCCGACGGCCACGCCGGCGATCAGCTCGACCGTACGCCGGAACCGCTGCCCCACCGAGGCGGCGAGCGTGCCGACGGCGGAGATCGGGGCGAAGACCGGCTGGGGGTTCTTCAGCAGCCGGTGCGAGATCAGGTACGCCAGACCGGCGGCGAGCCCGGCCTGCACCGCCAGGCCGAACGCGGTCCGGACCCGGTGCAGCCGGTCGTGCAGGGTCGCCTTGCCCCGGTGCCGCAGCTCCTCCATCGCGGAGGCGATCCGCTGCCCGTCGCGGTCGGCCCGCCCCTCACGCAGCTTTCCGCGACGCAAGAACTGCAGTCGTCCGTCCCGGGCCATGGCCGGTACTACCCGTACCGCCCCGGCTGAATCCCTCTACCCGGGCCGGAGGGGGCAGACTGCATCCGATGGACGACCTGACGGCACGGTGGCGGGAGACGGCGCGGGCGGCGGGCGCGACCGATCCGGCGGCTGTCGAGCGGGCCGGCGCCCGGCTGCTGGCGGGCTGGCGGGAGCCGCACCGGCGCTACCACGACGAGGCGCACCTGCGGGCGGTGCTCGACGTGGTCGACGCGTACGCCGGGCTGGCCCGCGACCCCGACCTGGTCCGGCTCGCGGCGTGGTGCCACGACGCGGTCTACGACCCGCGCGCGGCGGGTGACGCCAACGAGCGGGCCAGCGCCGACCTCGGCGGCGAGCTGCTGGCCGCCGCCGGGGTCCCGGCCGCGACGGTGACCGGGGTACGCCGCCTGGTGCTGCTCACCGCCGGTCACGCGGTCGGGCCGGACGACCCGGACGGCGCGCTGCTCTGCGACGCGGACCTGGCGGTGCTGGCGGCCCCGGCGGAGCGCTACGACAGGTACGCCGCCGCGATCCGCGCCGAGTACGCGCACGTGCCCGAGCCGGACTTCCGCGCCGGCCGGTCGGCGGCGCTGCGGCACCTGCTCGCGCTGCCGGCGCTGTACCGGCTACCCGAGCCGCACGCCCGCTGGGAGTCCCGGGCCCGGGCCAATCTGTCCCGGGAGCTGGCCGCGCTGGCCTGAGAAGCGGTGCTTCGGACGGCGCAGGCCGGTGTCCCGCAGCAGCCGGACGATCTCCCGCGAGGGCACGACAGTCGCGCCCAGCCACACCGCCGCCCGGAACCGTTCGGCGGGCACGTCGTAGTGGTCCCGGTCGAAGCCGCGCCGGGGCGCGCCGAGCATCTCCGCGAACGCGTGCAGCTCGGCGTACGAGACGTCGCTGATCAGGTGCGACCAGAGCCGGCCGCGCCAGGGCACGGCGGGCGGGTCCAGGTAGAGCACGGCAACAGACGGTACGCCGGTAGCCTTCCCGGCATGGCCGCCCATCCCCTCCTCGACGACCTGCGGGGCGCGCTCGGCGACGCCGCCGTGCTGACCGACCCGGACCTGCTGGCCGGGCACGCCCGCGACGAGGCAGACCTGTGCGACTCGGGCGTCCCGCTGGTGGTGGTCCGGCCCCGTGACACCGAGGGCGTGGTGGCGGTGGTCCGGGCGGCGGGGCGGCACGGCGTACCGGTGGTGCCGCAGGGCGCGCGGACCGGGCTGGCCGGCGCGGCGAACGCGGTGGACGGCGCGGTGGTGGTGAGCACCGTGGCGATGAACCGGGTCCGGGAGATCGACCCGGTCGGCCGGATCGCCGTGGTGCAGCCCGGCGTGGTCAACGCGGCGCTCGCCCGCGCGGTGCGGGAGCACGGCCTCTGGTATCCGCCGGATCCCGGCTCGTGGGAGTCGTCCACGGTCGGCGGCAACGTGGCCACCAACGCCGGTGGCATGTGCTGCGTGAAGTACGGCGTGACCGGCGAGTACGTGCTGGGCCTGGAGGTGGTGCTCGCCTCCGGCGAGGTGCTGCGCACCGGGCGGCGTACCGCGAAGGGGGTCGCCGGGTACGACCTGACCCGGCTCTTCGTCGGTTCGGAGGGCACGCTCGGCGTGATCACCGAGGTGACAGTGGCGTTGCGTCCGGCCCCGGAGCAGTCACTGACACTGGTCGCGGTCTTCCCCACGGTGGCTACGGCCGGTGGCGCGGTCGCCGGGATCGCCGGGCGGGGGCTCACCCCGAGTCTGCTGGAACTGCTGGACCGGACCCATCTGCGGGCGATCGAGGCGTACCGGCCGATGGGTCTGCGCACTGATGCCGAGGCGCTGCTGCTGGCAGCGGTGGACACCGGCGCCCGGGCCGCCGACGACCTGGCCCGGCTGGCCGAGGTGTGCACGGCGGCGGGCGCCGACGAGGTGTACGCGGCCGGCGACGCGACCGAGGCGGCGGCGCTGCTGCAGGCCCGGCGGCTGGCCCACCCGGCGATGGAGCGGTTCGCGGCGCAGACCTACCCCGGCGGCAACGGGGGTCTGGTCATCGACGACGTGGCGGTGCCGCGCGCCCGGCTGGCGGAACTGCTGGACGGGGTGGCCCGGATCGCCGAGGCGTGCCGGGTGCCGATCGGGGTGGTCGGTCACGCGGGCGACGGCAACATGCACCCGAACATCGTGGTCGACCGGGCCGACCCGGACAGCCTGGCCCGGGGGCGGCGGGCCTTCGACGAGATCATGGCGCTCGGGCTTGAGCTGGGCGGCACCTGCACCGGGGAGCACGGCGTGGGGCTGCTCAAGCGGGACTGGCTGGCCCGCGAGATCGGCCCGGTGGGCGTACGGGTGCACCAGGCGATCAAGGGGGCGCTGGACCCGGCCGGGTTGTTCAACCCCGGCAAGGTGTTCTAACCCTTGTCCTCGGCGGGCGTGGCCTGGGTGACGAGCAGCAGCACGTCGTAGGCCACCTTCGGCTTCGGCTCGCCCGGGCAGTCCTGGATGGTGACGGTCAGGCCGGGCGGGACGAGCAACGTCGAGGTCAGCACGCCGATGCAGCCCTGCTTGTAGCCGCGGGCCTCGTCGGTCTCCTTCGCCAGCGCCGGGTCGGCGAGCATCCGCTGGAGCCGCCGGCTCTGCTCGGGGCTCAGCGTGCCGGTGGCGTCCACGCCGTCACCGGCGCAGTCGCGGCACTGCCAGCGGCCGGACGGGTCCACGTCGAGGTGGCGGATCGGGCCCTCGTCGCCGAGCTTCTGCACCAGGGAGACGCGCTTGCCGGCCGGGGTGGGGCTGGCTGTTCCCGCTGTTCCGGGCGCGGTGGCGCCTTCGGCCCGGCCGAAGGCGCATCCGGTCAGAGCGGTCGCCAGCAGGACGGCAGCGGACAGGGCGGGGACGCGCGACGACCATGATGGGCGGACCACGCGGGGAAACCTACACTTCCGTAGGTAGCGCGCACTAGCGGCCGAGCGGCCCGGGGTGGGGATCCCCTACCTGGGGGAGGCCGGAAGTTCAACGCCCGGGCCGTCGGTCCCTCGGTCTGCTGCGAAACCACGCACATCGGGCGCGCCGAGGCGGGCCGCGTCGGCGGCGATGTCGTCCGTCATGAGCTGCGACTCCCGCTCGGCCAGCACCCGCGCCCGGTAGTGGGCCACCTCCCGGTCCCGGGTCGCCGCGTCCCAGCCGAGCACCGCGCCCATCAGCTCCGCGGCGTGCTCCGCCGACTCCAGGCCGCGGTGGCTGGTCTCGATCGAGATCCGGGTACGCCGGGTGAGCACGTCCTCCAGGTGCAGCGCGCCCTCGGCGCGGGCGGCGTACGTCACCTCGGCGGCCAGGTATTCCGGCGCGCCGGCCAGCGGCGAACCGAGCAGCGGATCGGCGTCGACCAGCGCGAGCAGGTCCAGCGTGAGGTTGCCGTATCGCTCCAGCAGGTGCTCGACCACGCCGACCGCGACTCCGTGCCGGCGGGCCAGGTCGGCCCGGTCCCGCCACAGGGCCGCGTAGCCGTCGGCGCCCAGCAGCGGCAGGTCTGCGGTACGCGAGGGGCGGGTCCGGCCGAGCCGGTGCATCGCGCGGTCGACCACGTCCGAGGCCATCACCCGGTAGGTGGTGTACTTGCCGCCGGCCACCAGCAGCAGGCCGAGCATCGGCTCCACCACGGCGTGCTCGCGGGACAGCTTCGAGGTGGAGTCCGCCTCGCCGGCCAGCAGCGGGCGCAGCCCGGCGTAGACGCCCTCGATGTCGGCGGTGGTCAGCGGCCGGTCCAGCACCGTGTTGACCTGGGAGAGCAGGTATTCGATGTCGCTGGCGGTCGCAGCCGGGTGGGACCTGTCGAGTTGCCAGTCCGTGTCGGTGGTGCCGATGATCCAGTGCCCGCCCCAGGGGATCACGAAGAGCACGCTCGTGGCGGTACGCAGGATCAGGCCGGTCTCGCCGACGATCGCCGAGCGGGGCACCACCAGGTGCACTCCCTTGGAGGCCCGGACCCGCAGCTTCGGGCGGAGACCGACGTCGTTGAGCATCCGCGACATGTCGTCGCTCCACACGCCGGTGGCGGCGATCACGGTGCGCGCGCGTACCTCGAACTCGGCGTCCGGCGAGCCGGCCGGCGCCTCCAGGTCGCGTACCCGCACGCCGGTGACCTCGCGGGCCTGGCGGGTCAGGCCGACCGCGCGGGCGCTGGTCACCACCGTCGCGCCGAGGCTCGCCGCGGTACGCGCCAGCGTCACCACGAGACGGGCGTCGTCGACCTGACCGTCGTAGTAGCGGATCGCGCCGGCCAGCTTGTCCGGACGCAGGCTCGGGAAGATCCGGCGCGTGCCCTCGCGGCTCAGGTGCCGGTGCAGCGGCATCCCCCGCCCGCCGCCGAACACCCCGGCGAACGCGTCGTACGCGGCCACGCCGAGCCCGTAGTAGGAGCGGCGGAAGAACCGCCGGGGCAGGTCCCGCGCGCCGCCCTCGGCGGGCAGCGGAACCAGGATCGGCACCGGACGGACCAGGTGCGGGGCGAGCCGGGTGGCGAGCAGTCCGCGTTCGGTCAGCGCCTCGTGGACCAGGTGGAACTCCAGCTGCTCCAGGTAGCGCAGGCCGCCGTGGATCAGCTTGCTGGACCGGCTGGAGGTGCCGGCGGCGTAGTCGCGCGCCTCCACCAGGGCGACCTTCAGCCCGCGGGACGCGGCGTCGAGCGCGGCGCCCGCTCCGGTCACCCCGCCGCCGATGACCAGGACGTCGAACCGCTCGGCCCGAAGGCGGCGCAGGTCGTCGGCGCGGCGCTCGGCGGAGAGCTGGCCGGCCACGGATCGGGACACGTTGGGGTCGCGCACCCGTCCACGGTAACCGTCCGGGGCGCGCGGCGACACGGCCCGGCCGTACCGTGATGACCATGCTGACCGGCCCGCCGTTCGCGCCCGTACCGCCGCCGCCACCGCGTGAGACCGGGCCGTGGCCGGTCGTCGCGGCCGTGCTCACCGGGTTCTGGGTCGTGCTGGTGACCGTTCCGGGTCAGGTCGGCGGCTGGCTCGTCGAGCAGGTCATGCTGGTCATGGGCCTGGACCGGGCGGTGGCGGTCTGGCCGGTGGTGGCGGTGGTCACCGTGCTGCTGGCCGGGGCGCCCTCGCTGGCGCTGGCGCTGGCGCCCCGCTCCCCCGCGCTGCGGGCGACCGGCCGCGCCTGGACCGCCGCCGTGGTCGCGCTGGGCGCGACGACGCTGCTGCGGACGGTGCCGCCGGTGCACCACGAGGCGTACCTGGCCGCGCTGGCGGTGACCGCCGCGGTGCTCGCGTTCGTCGCCGCCCGGCTGGCCCGCGTGCGTCCGCCCGTCGCCGTGGACGCGGTCCCGGAGGGCCGTTTCGGGACGGTGCCGCTGCTGGCGGTCGCGGCCGGGCTGGCGTCGCTGCTGCCCTGGGCGTGGGTGGGCGCGCTGGGCGGGGCGCTGGAGACGGTGCTCGCCGGGTTGGCCGCCGCCGCGCTCGGCACGCTCGCCGGGGCGCTGCTCGGCGCCCGGTTCTGGGCCGCGTTCGGGCCGGGTCCGGCCCGGTTGGTGCTGGTCGGCGGCCTGGTCGCGGGCGTCGCGTTGACGCCGCTCGCGGCCGCCGCCGGGCAGTCCGGCGTACAACTGCCGGCGCTGTTCCTGCTGCCGCCGCTCGGTTTCGTGCTGGCCGCGCTGGAGGCGGCGGCCCGGCACTCGCGCCGCCCGGCCGGACCGGCGCCGGTGCGCTGGCTGATCGGGCTGGCGTTGCTGGGGCCGCTGGCGTTCACCGACCCGGAGGAGATCACCCTCCTGCTCGCCACCACCCGGGACACGCCGTTCTGGGTCGCCGTGGGCACCGGCGTCGCGTTCGCCGTCGCGGTCCTGCTCGCCCTCGGGTACGGCGTGCTGCTCGCCCGGTCCCGCGCCCGCGCGCCCCGGCGCGGTCCGGCCGCGCTCGCCGCCGCCGCGCTGCTCGTCGCCGTCGCCGTGGTGTACGTGGTCCCCGGCCAGCCGGGTCTGCACGGCGAGCGGCTGCTCGTGGTGCTGCGCGAGCAGGCCGACCTGACCGGGTTGCCGGCCGGGACGCCGGGACGGGCCGGGCGGGACGCCCGGGCGACCGAGGTCTACCGGCGGCTGGTCGCCACCGCCGACCGCACCCAGGGCGACCTGCGCCGCACGCTGACCGACATGCGGCTGAAGCCGACGCCGTACTACCTGGTCAACGCGATCGAGACGGACGGCGGCCCGGCGGTGCGGGCCTGGCTGTCCGGCCGGCCCGAGGTGGCCCGGGTGCTGGTCAGCCAGCGGCTGCGTCCGCTGCCCGCGCTCGCCCCGACGGCGCGCGGCGACGCCCCGGCGCCGACCGGACCGGCCTGGAACATCTCGCTGATCGGGGCGGACCGGGTCTGGTCGGAGCTGGGCGTCACCGGCTCCGGCGTGGTGGTGGGCAGCTCCGACTCCGGAGTGGACGGCCGGCACCCGGCGCTCGCCGGCGGCTTCCGGGACGGCGACGACTCCTGGTACGACCCGTGGGAGGACCGCCGCGCCCCGGCCGACCGGGGTGGCCACGGCACCCACACGCTGGGCAGCGCGGTGGGCCGGGACGGCATCGGCGTGGCGCCCGGCGCGAGCTGGGTCGGCTGCGTCAACCTGGACCGCAACCTGGGCAGCCCGGCCCGCTACCTCGACTGTCTCCAGTTCATGCTGGCCCCGTTCCCGCCGGGTGGGAACCCGCTGACCGACGGCCGTCCGGCGCGCGCCCCGGACGTGCTCACCAACTCGTGGGGCTGCCCGCCGCTGGAGGGCTGCGATCCGGGGGCGCTGCGCCCGGCGACCGCGGCGCTGACCGCGGCCGGCATCCTGGTGGTGGCCGCCGCCGGCAACACCGGCCCGTCCTGCGGCTCGATCGTGGACCCGCCGGCGCCGTACCCGGACGTGCTGACCGTCGGGGCGGTGGACCGGCAGCGCCGCGTCACCGACTTCTCCAGCCGTGGTCCCGCGCCGGACGGCGTGGCCAAGCCGGACCTGGTCGCCCCGGGCGCGGCTGTGCTCTCCGCGATGCCCGGCGGCGGGTACGCGACGCTGGACGGCACCTCGATGGCCACGCCGCAGGTGGCGGGCGTGGTGGCGCTGATGTGGTCGGCGAACCCCGCGCTGGTCGGGGACCTGGAACGGACCCGGGCCATCCTGCGCGACACCGCGCAGCCGGTCCCGCGGCCCGCCGAGGCCTGCGGCGGACCGCGGGACGTCTCCGGCGCCGGGCTGGTCGACGCGTACGCGGCGGTGCGCGCGGCCCGGGCGGCCGCCACCGGTTAACAACCCTGTCCATTGGCCTGCCGATGCCCTACTGTCGGCGTCCATGGACGTGGAGATCATCGAGCTGGGCCAGGACCGGCTGCCCGAGGTGGTCGAGTTGTGCCGCGTGTCGCTCGACCTGCCGGAGGACGCGGTCGAGGCGTCCGCGGTGGTGGTCACCGTGGCGGAACGCGCCGGGGCCGACCGCCCGGTGCTACGGCTCGGCGCGGTACGCGACGGCGCGTTGATCGGGGTGCTCGTCGGGTCGCTGTCGGCAGCCGATCCGCGGCTCGGCCACGTCGACCTGATCGCGGTCGCCCCGCCGGAGCGCCGCCAGGGTGTGGGCGGGGCGCTGCTGGCCGAGGCGGAGAGCCGGCTCGGCGCGCTCGGCGCGGCCGAGGTGCTGCTCGCCGGCAACCCGCCGCACTACGCCTGGCCCGGCATCGACGTGCGCTACACCCCGGCGGTCTGCGCCGCGCAGCGGCTCGGCTACCGGCAGGACCGGACCGCCTGGAACATGACCGCCGACCTGTCCGAGGGGTCGGTGGCGCTGCGTCCCACCGAGGCCGCCGAGCGGCGGCTGGCCGGGCGGGGCGTGACGGTACGCCGGGCCACCCCGGACGACCTGCCGGCGCTCGCCGCGTTCGCCAGGTCCACGTTCGGCGGCACCTGGGACGGTGAGCTGGCCGGTTCGGTGGGGCGGCCGGACGCGGGCGTGCACCTGGCCGAGCGGGACGGTGAGATCCTCGGTTTCGCCGCGTACGGGTCGGCCCGGCCGAGCTGGTTCGGGCCGATGGGCACCGCGCCGGCGGCGGAGGGCTCCGGGATCGGTGGTGTGCTGCTGCGCCGCTGCCTGCGTGACCAGGCGGCGGCCGGGATCACCGCGGCGCAGATCGGCTGGGTGGGGCCGGTGCCGTTCTACTCGAACGCGGCGGGGGCCCGGATCGAACGGGTGTTCTTCCTCTACCGGAAAGCCATCAAAGGGGCATAGACGCTAATAGCGCCATTCGACCTCCTTCGTCATCGACCGGGCTCTACGGTCGGGGCAGAGGAGGCGGTGCATGACCACGAATGACGAACGGGCCGAGGAACCGTCCGACGAGCTTCCCGGCCAGCTCCCGTTCGACCGGCTCGACATCGGCGACGCCGAGCAGCTCGCCGAGCTGACCGGCGCGGACCGGCCACCGGTGGAGGAGCAACGGCAGCCGGTGGACGAGCCGCGGCGGCTGCCGCCGTACGACCGGACGCACAAGCGACGCAACCAGCGCCCGCTGCCCACCTGACACGCACACGGAAAGGGGCGGACCGCTGACGCGGCCCGCCCCTTTCGGCGTACTGGGTGGAGCTGGACTCAGAAGTCCATCTCCCCGCCACCCGGGCCCGCCGGAGCGGCCGGGGTCTTCTCCGGCTTGTCCGCCACGACGGCCTCGGTGGTGAGGAACAGCGCGGCGATCGACGCGGCGTTCTGCAGCGCGGAACGGGTCACCTTGGCCGGGTCGATGATGCCCGCGGCCAGCAGGTCCACGTACTCGCCGGTCGCGGCGTTGAGGCCGTGACCCGGGTCGAGGTTGCGAACCCGCTCGACGACGACGCCACCCTCCATGCCGGCGTTGACGGCGATCTGCCGCAGCGGGGCGTCCAGCGCGATCTTGACGATCTGCGCGCCGGTCGCCTCGTCGCCGGCCAGGTCCAGCTTGTCGAAGGCGGTCTTGCCGGCCTGCACCAGCGCGACGCCACCACCCGGGACGATGCCCTCCTCGACGGCGGCCTTCGCGTTGCGGACGGCGTCCTCGATGCGGTGCTTGCGCTCCTTCAGCTCGACCTCGGTGGCCGCGCCGACCTTGATCACCGCAACACCGCCGGCCAGCTTGGCCAGACGCTCCTGCAGCTTCTCCCGGTCGTAGTCGGAGTCGCTCTTGTCGATCTCGGCCCGGATCTGGTTCACCCGGCCCTGGATCTGCTCGGCGTCGCCGGCGCCGTCGACGATGGTGGTCTCGTCCTTGGTCACCACGACCTTGCGGGCGCGGCCCAGCATCTCGAGGCCGGTCGCGTCCAGCTTGAGGCCGACCTCCTCGCTGATGACCTGGCCACCGGTGAGGATGGCGATGTCGGTCAGCATGGCCTTGCGGCGGTCACCGAAGCCCGGCGCCTTGACGGCGACCGACTTGAAGGTGCCACGGACCTTGTTGACCACCAGGGTGGCCAGGGCCTCGCCCTCCAGGTCCTCGGCGATGATCAGCAGCGGCTTGCCCGACTGCATGACCTTCTCCAGGATCGGGAGCAGGTCCTTCACCGACGAGATCTTGCTGTTGACGATCAGGATGTACGGGTCGTCGAAGACGGCCTCCATACGCTCCGGGTCGGTCATGAAGTAGGCGGAGATGTAGCCCTTGTCGAAGCGCATGCCCTCGGTGAGCTCAAGCTCCAGGCCGAAGGTGTTGCTCTCCTCGACGGTGATGACACCTTCCTTGCCCACCTTGTCCATCGCCTCGGCGATGATCTCGCCGACGCTGGGGTCGGCGGCGGAGATGGAGGCGGTGGAGGCGATCTGCTCCTTGGTCTCCACGTCCTTGGCGAGCTTGAGCAGCTCCTCCGAGACGTTGGCCACGGCGGCCTCGATGCCCCGCTTCAGGGCCATCGGGTTGGCGCCGGCGGCCACGTTGCGCAGACCCTCACGAACCAGGGCCTGGGCCAGGACGGTCGCCGTCGTCGTGCCGTCACCGGCGACGTCGTCGGTCTTCTTCGCGACCTCCTTGACCAGCTCGGCGCCGATCTTCTCGTACGGGTCCTCGAGCTCGATCTCCTTGGCGATGCTCACACCATCGTTGGTGATGGTGGGGGCACCCCACTTCTTCTCGAGCACGACGTTGCGGCCCTTGGGGCCGAGCGTCACCTTCACGGCGTCGGCGAGCTGGTTCATGCCCCGCTCGAGGCCGCGGCGCGCCTCTTCGTCGAACGCGATCATCTTGGCCATACGGCGTTGTCCTCCTGGACACTCACGGGCCACCCGGGATGCCCGGATGGGCCGTCTGGTGTACGCACCTTGGGGACGTCGCCACCTGGCGACGACGACGTCTCCTCGGTCGGGCCGGACAGCCCGCGACGACCGGCCCGTACCGCTCCGGCGCCACTGGGACACCGGTGCGGCCGTGGCCCTACCGCCCCGACCTTCTGGCACTCACCGTATGCGAGTGCCAATGACTTGTTTAGCACTCTCCCTAGCCGAGTGCAAGCACGACCACCCCGCTCAGCCGAGTTCCGCCGCCAGCCCGGCCGCGGTCACCGGGCCCTCCTGGGCCCGCTGCTCGGCGTACGTGACCACCAGCCCCACCTGCTGCGCCAGGTAGGTCGGAGCCGCCACCACGGCGCTGAGAACGGTGAGCGTCACCGCGCCGATCGCAGTGCCCACGGCGCCCATCGGCTCGAGCCCGAAGAGCGCCCCGCTGATCCCGCTCAGCACGACGTCCAGCAGCGTCGACACGACCAACGCCGCCACCACCAGCGCGACCCGGCCCAGCACCATGCCGAACCGGCTGTGGAACATCCGCCACGACCGCCCGACCGGATCCCGCCGCTCGAACAGGTAGACCGGACCGAACAGGGCGAGCGCGAGCGCGGCGTAGAGGCCGGGCAGCAGGCAGAAGCAGGCGCCGAGCGTGACCAGCAGCGACACCACGATGGTCCAGCCCCAGAGGCCGAGGGCACGGCTCAGCCCGTACCGGAAGGCGGCGCCGAGCCCGGCCGGCTGACCGGCCGCCTGCCGGGCGATCACCCAGGTGCCCGCCGCCCAGCCCATCGCCTGGAGCGCGCCGAAGATCAGCCCGGCGAACAGGATCGCGCCGTAGAAGCCGAGCGTCTGCGCCCAGAAGTCCTCCGGCAGCACCGGCGAACCGTCCGGCGCGGTCGCCATCTGCCCGTCGGGGCTGAGGACGAGCGTGAGGACGCCGATCACCATCGCCGGGGGGACCTGGGTGAGCAGCACGATCGGCAGGAGCTGCCGCCAACCGCGCCGCAGCGCCCCCCAGCAACGGGCGAACCATGGGCCGATGCCCGCGTGCGGCGGGTTGACGAGCGGGTCCTGCGGGTCGATGCCGGGAAACCAGCCGGCGTACGCCCCGGGGCCGGCGGCCACCGGGTAGGCGGCGCCCGGCATCGGATGAGCCGGGTACCCGGGCCAGCCCGCCTGGGGAGGACCAGCCGGGTAGCCCGGCGGCGTGGGGTAGCTGGGGGGCGTGGGGTAGCTGGGGGGCGGGGCGGCACCCGGCGCGGTCCAGCCGGCCGGGTCGCCCCCACCGGGCGGGGTGGCCGGGTCGGCGGGAGTGGCCGGGCCGGACGGGTTCGGGTGGGCGGGCTGCGCGTCGTACCCGGGTTGTTGCGGAATGCTCGGGCCGTAGCCGGTCTGGTCCGCCCAGGGATCGGCGGGCGCCGGGCCGGGAGCGGGCACGGACGGGCCGGCGCTCCCCGACGACGCCGGATCGGTGGCCGGAGGCGGAGGCGCGGTCGGGTCGGCCGGAGAGCCGGACGGCGTCGGCGACACCGGTTCGGTGGAACCCGGCGGAGGCAGATCGGACATGGGCCCTCCTCAGCGGCTACGGCTGGAACGGCTCATGATCTTCCATGGTGCACGCTCACAGCGCAGCCCCCCGGTCGGCGGACCCGGCTGCGGAACCGCCCGGCAGGCGGAGGTCAGGCGATGACGCGGACCCGCTCGGCCTGCGGACCCTTCTGCCCCTGGGCGATCTCGAACTCGACCCGCTGGCCGTCATCCAGCGCCTTGTAACCGTCCATCTCGATCGCGGAGAAGTGGACGAAGACGTCCTGCCCGCCGTCGACGGCGATGAAGCCGTAGCCCTTTTCGGCGTTGAACCACTTCACGGTGCCCTGTGCCACGGTGCACTTCCTCACTCTGCGCGGCGTTCCAACACCCGGAAACCGGCGGACCGGCACCGGTAGCACACCGGTTCAGCGATCGGCGACGACCACTGAATTCGGTGACCGAAATCGCACGCTACACGAGGCGTGACGACGGCGCACGACCACAAATCGGGCATATTCCGGGCGGTACCCGGCCCCGGTCACGCGCCTGCGCCGGCCCGTCCGGTATGCATGCGGCATGACCAGCGCGCCCACCACGACCACCGTTCGCCGGGTCCGGCCGACCGACGCCGCCCGGATGCGGGCGCTGCGGCTGGAGATGCTGGCCGACTCCCCACTGGCCTTCCTGGAGACGGTGGCCGAGGCCGCCGCCCGGCCGCACGCGGAGTTCGCGGCCCGGATCGCGGCCGTCTCCCGGGGCGACCACACCGCCCAGTTCGTGGCCGACCCGGGCGGCCGGCTGGTCGGCCACGCCGGTGGCACCGCCGCGCCGGACGAGCCGGGCCTGACGCTCGTCTACGCGGTCTACGTGACGCCGGCCCGACGGGGCAGCGGTCTGCTCGCCGCGCTCGTCGACGAGGTGGCCGCCTGGTCGCGCGCCTGCGGACGGCCCGAGCTGATGATGGAGGTGGTGGTCGGCAACGACCGGGCCTACCGGGCCTACCAGAAGCTGGGCTTCGTGGACACCGGCGTACGCGTGCCGCACCCCAGAATCCCCCGCCTGCACGAACTCCAGATGCGCCGCCCGGCGTGAGGCCGACCGGGCGCAGTTGTTAAGAGGGGGCCCCTCCTATACCGGAGGCGTTAAGAAGGGGCCCCTCCTTTCAGGCGTGGCGGCGGCTCTGGACGATGCGGAACCGGTTCGCCACGTACGCGCCGTCGGTCAGCGCCGAGTTGGCCGCCGCGTTCGCGCCGGAGCCGTGGAAGTCGGAGAACGCCGCCGACTGGTTGACGAACACCCCGCCGGTGAGGTTGCAGGACAGGTGCACCCCGGCGTCGATGGCCGCCTTCTCGGCCTCGTCCAGCACGGCCTCGTCGGTGGAGTAGACGCCCGCGGTCAGCGCGCCCTTCTCGCCCACCGTCTCGCGCAGGATGCGCAGGCTGTGCTCGGTCGAGTCGGTCGCGATGGCGAACGAGATCGGCCCGAACCACTCCCGCGAGTAGGTGGCGGTGTCGGAGGCGTCCAGCTTCACCACAGTCGGCGTACGCACCACCGCGCCGGGGAAGGACGGGTGCTCGACTACGCGCGACTCCAGCACCGGCTCGCCGACCTTGGTGACCTCGTCCAGCCGCTCCAGCACGCCGTCGTTGACGATCGCGCCGGTCAGCTCGACGCCGCGGGCCGGGTCGGCGGTCAGCTTGGCGACCGCGCCGGCGATCCCGGCGGCCACCTCGTCGAAGCTCTTGTGCCCCTGGTCGGTCTCGATTCCGTCGCGCGGGATCAGCAGGTTCTGCGAGGTGGTGCACATCTGGCCGCTGTACAGCGTCAGCGTGAAGCCGAGGTTGCGGCAGAGCCCGGCGAAGTCGTCGGTGGAGTCGATCACCACCGTGTTCAGGCCGGCCTTCTCGGTGTAGACGGCCGCCTGCCGGGCGTTCGCCTCCAGCCAGTCGCCGTACTCGGTGGAGCCGGTGAAGTCGACGATCTTCACGGCCGGGTCCAGGGCCAGCGTCGTGGCGAGCTTCTCGCCGGGCGCCTCGGGCGCGAGCTGCACCAGGTTCGGGTCGAACCCGGCCTCGGCGAGCACCTCGCGGGCGTACTTCACGGTGATCGCCAGCGGCAGCACCGCGCGCGGGTGCGGCTTCACCACTACCGGGTTGCCGGTGGCCAGCGAGGCGAACAGACCGGGGTACGAGTTCCAGGTGGGGAACGTGTTGCAGCCGATGACCAGCGCGACCCCGCGCGGCACCACGTGGAACGTCTTGGTCATCCGGAGCGGGTCGCCCTTGCCCGCGGCCTTCTCCCAGCCGGCGGTCCCCGGGTGGCGGGTCATCTCGGCGTACGCGTAGGCGACCGCCTCCAGGGCCCGGTCCAGCGCGTGCGCGCCTCCGGCCTGGAACGCCATCACGAACGCCTGGCCGCTGGTGAACTGCACCGCGTTGGCCAGCTCGAAGATGTTCCCGTGCAGCCGGGCGAGGATCTCCAGGCAGACGCCCACCCGGGCCTGCGGGCCGGCGTCGCGCCAGGCGGGCAGCGCGGCGCTCGCGGCGGACACGAGCTGGTCGGCGCCCGCGTGCGGGTAGCGCACGTCCAGCGCCACGCCGAACGGGCTGACCTCGGTGGCGACCGTGCTGCCGTCACCGGCCTGGTCGAGCGGGAAGTCGCCACCCAGGTACGCCTCGAAGGCGGCCTTGCCGTCGGCGGCGGCGGTCTCGCCGTACACCCGGGGGCTGGGTGACTCGGGGTAGGCCGACCAGTACCCGCGCTCCGCGATGGCGGTCAGCGCCCGGTCGAGGGTCTCGCGGTGCCTGTCGTACAGGGGGTGCGGGGTCTCCGTCATGCCCGCCATCATGCAACAGAAAGGCACCAGATCAGTAGGGGCGTGTCACAACTCAGATCGTCAACTGCCAGTCGACGGAACCGGCGGCCGGGCGGAAGCCCAGTTGCTCGTTGATCGCGATCATGTGCCGGTTCGCGACCGCGTTCCAGGTGTCGACGGCCCGCAACGCCGGTTCGTGTGTCAGCGCGTACTCCAGGTTCCCGGCCTTGCAGAGCAGGCCGAGCCGGCGGCCGCGGTGGTCGGGGTCGACGAGGGTGATCTCCTGCCAGGCGTGGTCGGCGCTGCCCGCGTCCAGGCTGAGCTGGGTCCAGCCGACCAGGCGGCCGGTCGCCTCGTGCACCACGCCGGTGTTGTACCGGCGTACGCCCCGGGCATCGAGCGCCCGCTCCGCGTCGCGTACCCGCGCCGCGTCCATCCGCTCCGGCTTCCAGTCCAGCTCACCCATCGGCGCGTCGAGCAGCAGCCGGCCCTGGAGGTAGGCGACGTCCGCGACGTACTCCTCGGGGGTGTGATCGCGCCACCGCACCGGCCGGTATCCGGTGGCCGCGGTGCGGGCCTGGGCCAGCAGCGCGGCGAGCCGGTCACGGTCGAGGCCGGCCACGTCGAGCCGGCGGCGGACGTCGGCCAGCGCCGGCTTGGCGCCCAGGGCGGCGGCGAACGCAGCGCCGGGGAAGACCCGGTCCTCCTCGCCGGGCAGCGCGGCGGTGGTCGAGCCGACCAGGCGTTTGCCGCCGTGCTCGCGGAGCAGCCGCACGCCGTGCTCGTGCAACACGCGGCCGATGCCGCGCCTCCGGTACGCCGGGTCGACTGTCAGTTCGACTGTCGCGTTCTCGGTGTTCTCGATCGTGTGCAGGTGCAACCGGAGCCAGCCCACCGGCAGGCCGTTCAGGCGGGCGACGAGCCAGCGTCCCTCGATGCCGGGCATCGGGTGCGACAGCAGCGCCTCGAAGCGGCGGCGGCAGATCGGCGGGAGGTCCGGCTCGTCGACGGCCTGGGCGGCGCAGGCGATCCGGTACGCCGCGTCGAGCGTCTGCCGGTCGGCGGGATCAAGCGGCGTCACGGTCAGCGTCATGTCACCCAGGGTGCGCCGGACACAGCGAAGAGGCCAGCGGTTTTCCGCTGGCCTCTTCGGACGTTGGTCGGGAGGGACGTCCGCACAACGCCTCCGGCGTTGGGTCGCAAGAACTTGAAAAGTCTCCGGCGGATGCCCTCCCGCACGAAGCATCTTGCGCCGTCCGGTTCCTGCCGTCAAGTCCTTGAGGGTGGTTTTCTGGCACTCACCGCACATCACCGGTTACCCACCGGTCTCACCCGATCCCCCACCCGGGCGAGCCCCACCTCCCCCACCCGGCCGAGGCGCCGGGCTCCGGGTCAGGACAGCAGGCCGGCGTCCCGGGCGGCGCGCAGGGACGGCTTGATGCGGTGGGTGGGGCCCACCTGGGCGGCCACCGCGTCGAGCGTCTTCAGGCCCTCGCCGGTGTTGAACACGACCGTCTCGGCGGACGGGTCGAGCCGGCCCGACTCGACCAGCTTGCGCAACACCGCGACCGTCACGCCGCCCGCCGTCTCGGCGAACACCCCGGTGGTACGGGCGAGCAGCCGGATGCCGGCGCGGATCTCGTCGTCGTCGGCGTAGTCCATCCAGCCGCCGGTACGGCGCACCGCCTCCAGCGCGTACAGCCCGGCGGCGGGGTCGCCGATGTTCAGCGACTTGGCGATGCCGGTCGGCTTGACCGGCGTGATCGTGTCGGTGTCGCCGTGCAGCGCGGTGGCGATCGGGTTGCAGCCGGCCGACTGCGCGCCGAACACCTTCCAGCCACCGGCCGGCGCCTCGACCAGGCCGATCTCGACCAGCTCGGTGAACGCCTTGTCGATCTTGGTGAGCAGCTCGCCACTGGCCATCGGGATGACCACCTGGGCCGGGATCCGCCAGCCGAGCTGCTCGGCCACCTCGTAGCCGAGCGTCTTGGAGCCCTCGGCGTAGTAGGGCCGCACGTTCACGTTGACGAACGCGGTGTCCTCGAACTCGTCGGTCTCCACCAGTTCGCCGCAGAGCCGGTTCACGTCGTCGTACGAGCCGTCGATGGCGACCAGGTCACCGCCGTAGACAGCGGTGGTGACGACCTTGCCCTGCTCCAGGTCGCCGGGGATGAAGACGACAGACGGCACGCCGGCCCGGGCCGCGTGCGCGGCGACCGAGTTGGCGAGGTTGCCGGTGGAGGCGCAGGCGTAGCGGGTGAAGCCGAGCTGCCGGGCCGCGGTCAGCGCCACCGAGACGACCCGGTCCTTGAACGAGTGGGTGGGGTTCGCGCTGTCGTCCTTGACCCACAGCGGCGCGGTGAGTCCCAGCTCGGCGGCGAGGTTCGGGGCGGCGACCAGCGGGGTCAGCCCCGGGTCGAGCGTGACCCGGGTGTCCGGGTCCTGACCGGCCGGCAGCAGCGCCGCGTACCGCCAGATGTTCGCCGGACCTGCCTCGATCTGCTCCCGGGTGACGGTGGCGAGCGCGGCGGTGTCGTAGTCGACCTCCAGCGGCCCGAAGCACTCGTAACAGGCGTGCTGGGCGGCCAGCGGGTAGCGCGCCGAACAGGCGCGGCAGACCAGGGCGCGGGCCGGGCTGAGGGTGGTGTCGATGCCGGTGGCGGCGGGAAGCGTCGACGTCATGTCGAGGATTTCCTCTCATCTTTCCCCGCATCGCCGGGTGCGGCGGGGACGGAATTGGCACCTGCCCGCTGTCGCTCGTCGTCGAGCGTGCGGGTGGTTGCCGGGGCGTCGTCGGGCCGTATCCCTCAGCCCCTCTGGATGAGGTATTCAGTTGTGCCGCCGAGTCTATGCGCTGCTCACGGCCGCGCCACCCCGGGATCCCACGCTGTGGGCCGGCTCAGCGTCCGACCACCGCGGCCGGCTCCACCACGGCGGGCCGGTCCACCACCGCGAGCGGCTCCGGCGCCGTCGTGGTCACGGCTGCCGGGCGGGTACGGGTGACCAGGTTCGCGGCCACCAGGGCGGCGATGGTCAGCCCGGCGCCCACCAGCTCGATCGCGACCGGCCGGTACCCGCGCAGGATCTGCACCGCGAACGTGACCACCGGCACCAGGTTCATGAACAGCGCGGCGTCGGCCGGGCCGAGTCGCCGTACACCGGTGTTCCAGGCCAGCACCGCGAGGACGGCGGCGATCAGCACCGCGTACGCCAGTTGGGGGGCGACCGCGACGAGGTCGGCGGCGGCCGGCGCGTGCTGGAGCCCGGTGAGGTCGGCGACGGCGCTGGCGGCGAGCATGGCGAGCATGCCCGTGACGGCGGTCAGCGTGGTGTAGCGCAGCGCCGACCATTCGGGGAACCGGCTCGCGCCGTGCGTGTAGAAGGCCCAGCCGATCACCGCGCCCAGCATGAGCAGCCCGCCGACGCCGAACTGTCCGAGCCCGTCCAGCCGGCCGCGGGTGATCACCAGGCCGACGCCGACCAGGGCCACCAGTGCCAGTCCGAGCAGCGCCGGGCGGGGGCGTACGCCGTCGCGCGCCCAGCGGACCAGCTGGGTGATCAGCGGCACGGTGGCGCCGAACAGCGCGATCTGCTGCGGGGTGGCGTGGCCGAGGGCGAGGTTCGTCAGCGTGTTGAAGCCGGCGAAGCCGAGTGCGCCGAGCAGCCACACCTCGGCCGCGCGCCCGCGCGTGGCGAGTGCGGCCAGCCCTTCGCGGGCCAGCAGCAGGGCGACCAGCACGGCGGTGGCGAGGACGTACCGGGTGGTGGTCAGGTTGAGGGCGTCCACCCGGGTCAGCGCGCTCGCCAGCACGGGGAACATGACGCCCCAGCTGAGCACTGCGAAGATCGGGAAGGCGGCGGAACGGAAGCGCATCCCAGCTCCTATGTTCGAGTATCGTCGAACCAAACGCCACGACTCTAGGAGCTTGTTCGACGATTGTCGAACATGGGTTATCGTAGTCACATGGAGCTGCACGAACCCGAGCTGCGCGACGTCCCGGTCACCGCCGTGCTGGCGGCGCTGGCCGACGACGTGCGGCTGCAGATCGTGCGCGCGCTCGCGCCGGGCGGGGAGCACGCCTGCGGCTCGTTCGAGTTCGGCGTCTCCAAGGCCACCCGCAGCCACCACCTGAAGGTGCTGCGCGAGGCGGGCCTGACCCGCACCCGCATCGCGGGCACCACCCGGTACGTGCGGCTGCGCCGCGACGAGCTGGACCGCCTCTACCCGGGCCTGCTCGACGCCGTCCTCACCGCGCCCGCCCGGCCGCAATGATCAGCCTCCCCCGCCACTCCCGGCGGGATGACATGATCGCCTGATGCGGAAGGCGACTGCCCGGATCGGGCTCCTCGCCGGCGCGGCACTGCTCGCCGGCTGCACCCCGGCACCGGCCCCGGTCGACGGGCCGCCGTCGGCGCCACCCCGGCCCGGCGCCGAGCCCGCCGCCACGTGCTCCCCGGAGGGCATCCGGATCACCGGGCTCGGGGTGAGCGCGGCCATGGGGCTGCGGGCGATGGGCCTGGACCTGGTCAACTGCGGCGACCGCCCGTACGAGCTGCGTGGCTATCCGGCGGTCGCGCTCCGGGACGCCGACGGGGACGCGATAGCGGTACGGATCATCCCGGGCGCCGCGCCGATCACCGCCGGCTTCGACCACCCGCCCACCCGGATCGTGCTGGCGCCGGGCGAACGGGCCGGCGCGGCGCTGATCTGGCGCAACCTCGTCACCGACCCGACCGTGGTGGCCACCGCGGGCGCCGAACTCGACGTCGCCCCGTCGACCGGCCGGCCGGCGTACCCGGTCGAGCTGGACGGGCCGATCGACCTCGGGAACACCGGCCGGCTCGGCGTCAGCGCCTGGAAGCGCCGCGACGCCGACCCGGCGACGCAGGCGCCCCCGCGCTCCGATCCACCGGCCCCCTCGACCTCGCCGGTCAACCCGCTCTGACTCAGATCGCGGCACGGAAGCGCCCTCCCGTACCGCGATCTCGCCGGGCGGCGGATCAGACCGGAACCGAGGCGGGCGACGCGGTGGCGGGCTCGGCCGGGGCGGCGCGGCGGCGGGCGAGCAGCGCGTCCAGCGCCCAGTTGCCCGGGCCGAGCACGGCGACCAGCAGGAACGACCAGCAGAAGAGCGCCGCCAGTTCGCCGCCGTTCTGCAGCGGCAGCAGGTTCTGCGGCTGGTGCACAGTGAAGTACGCGTACGCCATCGAACCGGAGGCGAGCAGCGCGGCCGGACGGGTGAGCAGGCCGACGAGCACCAGCACGCCGCAGACGAGCTGGATCAGCGCCGCCCACCAACCGGGCCAGGTGGCGAACGGGACGGCCTCGCCGGAGCCTCGGTTACCGCCGAGGACGCCGAATATCGACGCCGCGCCGTGGCATAGGAACAGCAGCCCCACAACAGCGCGGAACAGGGACAGGACAGGGCCGCTGAGCTGGGTCGGAATCATGTGTGACCTCCTGGGGCGGGTGTTTGACCGCTCCAGGATGGCGATTGCACGTATCGATGTTAATCAATTTCTTTGCAGGCGGGACAATTGCATGGGAACGCTCCCATGATATGGGCGGACGCGCCAATGCGGGTACCCCCGACAGTCACCTCAGCTGGTGACGTCCTTGCGGGTGAAACGCCAGAAGGCCAGGCTCCAGAACAACGTGGCGTAGACGATTGCCGAGAACGCGCCCTTGACCACGTCGTCGGTCTGCATCGGCGTGGACAGCAACCCCAGCCAGGCGCTGCTGTAGTGGGTGGGCAGCAGGTTCCGCAGCCCGCCCAGCGCGGTGATCTGATCCAGGATGCTGGACAGGATCCAGAGCAGCACCGCGCCACCGACCGCGCCGAGCGCGGCATCGGTGGTCACCGACAGCAGGAACGCCAGCCCGGCCACCACCAGCAGCACCACCGCCAGGTACCCGAGCACCCCGAGCAGCCGCAGCAAGCCGTCGGCCGGGGCCAGCTCGGCCGAGACCTGGCTGCTCAACGGCTTCCAGCCGTACCGCAGCGTGCCGACCAGCAGCGCGGTGCCCGCGAGCAACAGCAGCGCCAGCCCGGAGTACGCGAGCGCGACGACCAGCTTCACCGCGAGCAGCCGGGCCCGGGGCACCGGCACCGCCAGCAGGTAGCGCAGGCTGCCCCAGCTCGCCTCGCTGGCCACCGTGTCGCCGCAGAACAACGCCACCACCACGACCAGCAGGAACGACGCGGAGACCAGGATCGAGAACAGGGTGAAGTTGAGCCCGCCCGAGGTGGCCAGGTCGGCCAGGCTGGAGAACTCGCCCCGCCCGCCGCGGTCGTCGTCTCCGGAGTCGAACTGGAACGCCACCAGGATGATCAGCGGCAGCAGCACCATGAACCCCAGCGCGAGCTGGGTACGCCGGCGCGACGCCTGCCGCCGGAACTCCGCGGCGAACGGAAGCGTGGCCGAGGGCCGGTAACCGGCCGCCGCACCGCCCGCGCCGGGCCCGGACGTGCCGCCACCAGGCGACGATGCCACAGACGAACCCGCCATCACCGGTCCCCGCTTCCCCGAGAGTTCTCGCCGACCAGGGCGAGGAACGCGTCCTCCAGGCGGTGCCGGGGCACCACCCGGTCCACTCCGATACCGGCCCGGACCAGCTCGGCCACCACCTCGCTGCGCGCGGTGCCGTTGGTGTCGACCACCAGCGCGCCCTCGGCGTCGGGCAGCACCCGTACGCCGTCGAGCCGGTCGAGCACCGTACGCGCCGCGTCCGGGTCGCTCACCTCGAACAGCACGCTCGGCGACTCGCCGACGATCTCCTCGACCGGACCCGAGGCGACGATCCGGCCCTTGTTCACCACCACGGCGTGCGTGCAGGTCTGCTCCACCTCGGCCAGCAGGTGGCTGGAGACCAGCACCGCCCGGCCGTCGGTGGCGTAGCGCTGGAGCACCCGGCGCATCTCGGCGATCTGCGGCGGGTCCAGCCCGTCCGTCGGCTCGTCCAGCACCAGCAGCTCGGGCAGGCCGAGCATGGCCTGGGCGATGGCCAGCCGCTGCCGCATGCCGTGGCTGTACTTCCTCGTCCGCCGGTGCACCGAGTCGCCCAGGCCGGCGATCTCCAGCGCCTCGTCGAAGTGCGCGTCCTCCCACGGCCGCCCGGTCGCCCGCCAGTACGCCTTGAGGTTGTCCAGGCCGGACAGGTGCGGCAGGAAGCCCGGCCCCTCGACCAGCGCGCCGATCCGGGACAGCACCGGCGAGCCGGGCACCAGCCGGTGCCCGAAGACGTAGATCTCCCCGGCGGAGGGCTGGGTCAGCCCCATCAGCACCCGCAGCGTGGTGGTCTTGCCCGCGCCGTTGGGGCCGAGCAGGCCGACCACCTGCCCGGGGTGCACCTCGAAGTCGACGTCGGAGACCGCGACGAAGCCGTCCGCGTACTCCTTGCGCAGGTTGCGCACGGCGAGCGGGACGCCCGCGTACTCCGGGTGCACGGAGTTGTCCTGGCGGCGGTGCCGGCGGCGGGTGAGCAGCACGACCACGACGAGCCCGAGCACGATTGCCGCGAGCAGACCGGCCAGCGCCCAGCGCCACACCACTGCCGTGGTGGGGATGGGCGTGGCCTCGACGGTGGGCAGCGTCAGCGGCCCGTCGGCCAGCGCCACCGTGTGCACGGCCGGCTCGGCCGGCGAGGCGTACGCCTGGTCCGACGTCGCCACCACGAGCCGCAGCCGGTGCCCGGCCTCGACCCGGCGGACGATCCCCGGCAGCGTGACGGTGACCGGCGTGGCCTCGTCGACGGAGCTGGGCAGGCCGGTCAGGCGCACCGGCGCGACCAGGCCGGACGGCAGCGTGGCCGTCCCCTGCGGGTCGACGTCGTAGAGCTTCACGAACAGCACCGCCTCGCCGGTCGGGGAGGCGGCCCGGATCCGCACGGTGGGCGCGCCCACCACGTCGACCGGCTCGTCCAGCGGCGCGGACTCGAAGCGGGCGTGCTGGCCGGGGATGTCACCGGCCACGCCGTCCAGCAGCGAGCCGAGCGCGCCGGCGAACGGCACCGAGGAGATCGCCGCCGGGTTGCCGTTGGGCGGTACGGCGACCGGCTGGGGCGGACCGGCGAGCGTGACCTCGCGGCGGTCCTCCCCGGCCAGGCCCGGATAGTCGGCGGTACGGAAGCCGGTGGCGACCAGGCCCCGGTCGAGCGCGTCGAACCCGGCGATGCGGGAGAACGTGAACGTGTCGCCGGGCGCCGCCCCGTCCCCCTTGACGTAGTGGTCGAGCCACTGCGCGGTCAGGAACTTCACCCGGTCGGAGTCGGAGGTGGGTCCGGAGCCGCCGTCGTGGCCGCCGGTGAACCAGGCGACCCGCACCGGCGTGCCGGCGGCGGCGATGCCCCGCGCGTTGGCGTCCGCCTCGGCCAGCGGGAAGAGCGTGTCCGCCTCGCCCTGGACCAGCAGCGTCGGGGACTTGATCCGGTCCAGCACGCCGGCCGGCGACGACCGGCGCAGCAGCTCGACCGCCGCCGCGTCGGCCCGGCCCGTGGTCGCGATACGCAGGTACGCGGCG
The DNA here is from genome assembly GCF_011602315.1 of Micromonospora sp. CMU55-4. NCBI lineage: Bacteria > Bacillati > Actinomycetota > Actinomycetes > Micromonosporales > Micromonosporaceae > Micromonospora > Micromonospora sp. CMU55-4. The sequence continues at coordinate 28,888 of NZ_JAAOLH010000020.1, read as the reverse complement.
CAGACGTCGGCGGCGAAGCGCCCGCAGGACGGGTCGGCGGCGCCGGCCGGCGCACGACCGGAGCCGGTACCGGGACCGGCGCCCGGCTGCGGGCTCGGCGGTCCGGCCGACTCGGGCGCGCCCTCCGGCGCGGCGGCGGTGGCCCCGGAGAGCCCGGCCGGACCGGAGCCGGCGTTCCCGCCGCCACCGAAGAAGATCCCCGCCCAGCCCTTCTTGAACACGCCGTCGGTGGGCTGCCGGCCGGTGCTCTCCGGCAGGAACGCGCGGGACAGGTCGTTCCAGGTGATCATCGGGACGATCGCGTCGACCCGCTGGTCCTGCGCGGCCAGCAGCAGGGCCAGGCCGCCGCCGTACGAGCCGCCGACCACGCCGACGCGGGGGTCGCCCGGCGAGTCGAGGCGGATGTCCGGCCGGGCCGCGAGCCGGTCGAGCAGGCGCTGGGCGTCCCGCACCTCGTAGTCGGGGCTGTCCAGGTGGATCTGGCCGCCGCTGCGCCCGAAGCCGCGGGCGGTCCAGGTGAGCACCGCGTACCCCCGGGCGGCCAGGTCCTCGGCGTCGGAGCGAGCCGAGTCCTTGGTGCCACCGAACCCGTGCGCCAGCAGCACCGCCGGCACGCGGTTCGCTTCCGACGCGCGGTCCGGCAGGTAGAGCGTGGTGTCCAGCTCGACCGGCTCGTCACCGGAGGGCCCGGAGCGGACCGTCACCAGCGCCGACTCGGTGCGGAAGTCCGGGCTCTGCGGCCGGGCCACCCAGACGAGCGCGGCGGCGACGAGGACTACCACCGCCACGACGGCGACGATCCGGCGTGGGCGTCCGGCCAGGGCGCGCCGGATCCGCGCGACTGGTGATCTCATGCGGCACACGGTACGGGCCGATCGCTGTGCATTCGCTGAGATCCGCCGTACGTCCGTCCGGTTGCGCCGTTCGTCGTTCGCCCACCGTCGTCCGCCAAAGGTCCAGAGCATCCCAGCGGCACATGTTCGGATCATGTGAATTCACATCTACACGCGCAAACCATCGTCGATGTCACTTCTCGGCAACATGATCGGACGCTGAGTGACGTCGAAGCTCACTCAGCGTCGCCCAGAATGGACTGACGTGAAGCCGACTCATCGGCCGAGGTTGCACAGACGTCCGGTTCGGCTACTTTTCCGGTCCGGTGCACGGGACTGCGTACGGCGACCTCCCGGGGCACCGAACGCCCCGCCGTCGCCGGAGGAGACACACCATGACAGTCCCCGCGCCGCGGGTCCGTCGGCGGCCCGCCGTACCGGGCCGCACGCTTCCCCTGCTGCTGGTGCTGGCGCTGCTCGTACCGCTCGGGTTCATCTTCGCCCAGTCCGAGAGCAGCGCCGCGGACGATCACGACCTGGCGAGCCGGGAACGGCTCGGTGTGCGCTACCTGCGCGCCCTCGGCCCGATCACCGACGCGCTGGTGGAGGCCCAGGCGATAGCGGTCGCCGAGGGAGCCGTCTCCCGGGGCGCGCTCACCGCCGCGATCGAGGGCGTCGCCGAGGTGGACAGCGCCGTCGGCGACGAGTTGCGCACCCACGAGCGCTGGGCCGGGCTGCGGGCGAAGCTCGAGTCGCTGCCGGACCGCGGGCTCGGCGACCCCGAGGCGGCCTTCCGGGCCTACGGCGAGGCGTCCGACCTGCTCCTGGCCCTCTACCGCAAGGTGCGGGAGAGCTCCGGGTTGATCCGCGACCCGCGCTCGGACTCGTTCTTCCTCCAGGACGGCATCGGCGGTGACCTGCCCACCGCGACCGTGCTGGCCGGGCGGCTCGTCGACCTGGCCCGGCTGGCGGCCAAGCGCCCCGCCGCCGAGCGCGCGCGGACCGGCGCGGAACTGGCCGAGCTGCGCGTCGCCGCGCTCGGCCCGGCCACCGACCTCGTCGCCGACCTGCGCTCCGCCGTCGACAGCTCGGAGAGCACCGACCTGGGCGCCAACGTGCTCACCCCGCTGGACACCTACCAGCGCTCGCTGGAGACGTTCTCGGTGTACTCGGCGCCCGGCGGCGGGCGGTCCGCGCCGAGCACCGACCAGCTCACCCAGGCCGGCATCACCGCGCAGAACGCCGCCAAGCAGCTCCGGACGGTCATCCTCGACCAGCTCGACGCGCTGCTGAAGGAACGGCTGGACGCGATCGACCGGGACCGCCTGCTGGGCCGGGCCGCGGCCGGCACCGCTGTCGCGCTGCTCGCCGGGATCGCCGCGCTGCACCTCGCCGCGCTACGGCGGGCGCGGGCCGCCGGCCCTCCCCCGGCGCGCCGCACGCCGGCCGAGGCCGGACCGCCACCGGCGGTCCACGCTGACCCGCCGATCACCGTGTCCGAGGGTGACCGCCAGCCGGTCGCCGTCGGCCGGGGCGGCGACGCCGACCGGTGGAGGCCGTTCGATGCTGCTCGCTAGGTTACGGATCCGGGGCAAGCTCGCCCTGCTGGTGATCATCCCGCTGCTCAGCATGGTCGGGCTGGCCGTTCCGGTGGTCATCGACCGGGTGGCCGCCGCGCAGCGGGCCGCCGACACCGCCGAGACGGTCCGCATCGCCAGCCGCGTCGGCAGCCTGGTCCAGGATCTCCAGCAGGAACGCCTGCTCTCGGTCGGGCTGCTGCTCGGACGGGTGTCCCGCACCGAGCTGATCCAGAAGTCGGCCACCGTCGACGACCGGGTCGCCGATCTGCGCGCCGAGACGCTGCCGACGACGGTCCGCGAGAGCCTCGACGGGGTACGCAAGCTGGACGACGTCCGCACCGCCACGCTCGCCGGCCGGGCCAGGCCGGACCAGATCCTGACCGCGTTCAGCGAGGTCGACACCGCCCTGATCGACGCGCTGCGACTGCCGTACCAGGTGGACACCGACACCGCCGCCGGGCGGCAGGTGCTCGCCCTGGACGCGTTGCTGCGCGTCGACGAGGCGCTCAGCTCCTGCACCACCCAGATCGTGCTGGTCAAGGCGACCGGCGACCCGCGGATGTCGCGGTCGTTCGTGGCGTGCATGGCGGCGCTCAACGTCGACAACCGGCGCTTCCGCCGGCTGATCACGCCGGAGCAGCTCAAGGTGGCCGAGCTGGACGACGCGGCGGTGGCCGCGCGGACCAGCCCGACGTTCCTGGTGGACAGCCTCCGGGACCCCGACGCGGCGATCGCGCCGGTCTCGCTGGACGTGCTCTTCCCCGCGTCCCGGTCGATGATCACGCTGGGCCAGTTCGTCGAGAAGAAGGTCGTCGCGGACGTCATCGCGGAGACCCGCGCCCGGGAGCGGGAGGCTCTGACCGCGGCCTGGCTGGTCACCGTGGCGGCGGGCGTCATCCTGCTGGTCGTGGTGCTGCTGAGCATGACGGTGGCCCGTACCGTCGCCCGCCCGCTGAGCCGGCTCACCCGCTCCGCCGAGCGGGTCGCCCGGGTCGCCGAGGCGGAGCTGACCCGGGTCGCCGACGACGAGTCCGAGAGCGTGCCCCCGGTACGCCTCGACCCGGTGGAGGTGAGCGCCCGGGACGAGATCGGTGAGCTGGCCCGCGCGTTCGACCGGGTGCAGCACACCGCCGCCCGGCTGGTCGAGCGGCAGGTGGCCGGACGCCGCAACGTGGCGCAGATGTTCGGCCACGTCGGACGGCGTACCCAGAACCTGGTCGGCCGCCAGATCGCGCTCATCGACCGGCTGGAGCGGCAGGAGACGGACCCGGGCCGGCTGGAGCACCTGTACCGGCTGGACCACATCTCCAGCCGTCTGCGCCGCAACGCGGGCAGCCTGGTGGTGCTCTCCGGCGCCACCGGCTCGGACGGCCACGTGGCGCCGGTCCCGCTGGCCGACGTGGTCCGGCTCGCGCTCGGCGAGATCGAGGACTACACCCGCGTCGACGTGGAGGTGCCGCCCGGCGTCGCGGCGGCGCCGGCGATCGTCGGCGACCTGGTGCTGACGCTGGCCGAGCTGATGGAGAACGCCACCTCCTTCTCGGCGCCGCACACCCGCGTGGTGGTGACCGGCGAGCTGACCGACGGCGGCGCCCGGCTCGTGGTGGTCGACCACGGCATCGGCCTGACCGAGGAGCGGATGGCCGAGGAGAACGCGCGGTTCGACCGCCGGGAGCGGCTCGACCTCGCCCCGACCGAGGTGCTCGGCCTCTTCGTCGTCGGCCGGCTGGCCCGGCGGCACGGCTGGCACGTCCGGCTGACGCCGACCCCCGGGGGCGGAGTCACCGCCACCCTGGAGGTCCCGGCCGACTCGCTCGTGGTCCGCCGCCCCGAGCCGGTCTTCGCCACCGCCACGCTGGCCGCTGTGCCGCCCGGCGGGCACGAGCACGGGACGGCAGCGGTCGAACCGCCCGCCGGCTTCGACGCGGAGCTGCTGAGCCGGGCCACCCGCAGCATGTCCAGCGGCAACCCGTGGAACGCCTTCGGCAAGCGGGACGACGCTCCGGAGCCGGCCGAGGATCCGGGCCTGCCCACCGCCGGCGCGCCGCCCGCCTGGCCGCCGGCCGCAGGTGCGCCCGCCACCCGGCCGGCCGGGCCGGTGGCGCACCCCGGCCGTACCTCCCCGCCGACACCGGTCGTCGGCCCGGTCCCGGTCGCTCCCCCGGCCGCCGGGCCGACGACCGGCCCGACCCGCACCGCGCCGGCCGGCCCAGCCCTGACCCCACCGGCGGGTCCGGCCCTGACGCCGCCCGCCGGCCCGGCCCTCGCACCGGCCGCCGGGGCCGGCCTGGCCGTCGGGCCGTCGTCGCCACCGGCTGTCCGGCCGGCGCGCACGCCGACCGTCGGGTCCGCGCCCGTACCGACCGCCGGACCGGCGTCGGCCCCGCCGGTCGGTCCGGCCCGCACGGCGCCCCCCGCCGGTGGTCGCCCGTCGGCCCCGGCCGGGCCGGAACCGGTCGGCCCGCCCACCGGACGGCCCGGCACGCGGTCGCCGATCCGGCAGCGGGTGCCCGGCGCGAACCTCCCGGCCCCCGCGCCCACCACCCCGGCCGCCCCGGCGACCGGCGGGCCGCTGATCGGCGTACCGGCCGATCCGGCATCCGTCCGGGCCCTGGTCGAGGCGTTCCAGGACGGCGTACGCCGGGCCGAGGGCCACATCACCCTCGTCCCGCCCGCAACGGAGCGTCCCCGGCTGAGCCGGCGGGTGCCGGGCGCGAATCTGGCCGACACCCCGGTCCAGTCCACGCCCCCGGCCAGCTCCGACCCCGGCGACCCCGTCGAGGTCCGCAATCTCGTCAACGAATTCGAGGCGGGCGTCGCCCGCGCTCTGCGCGAAGTCAGCCCAGACCGTCATTACGAAGAGGACCCATCACGGTGACCAGCCCCTTCTTGCACGACAACATCGAACAGAGCGCCGCCGGCGACCTCAGCCCCGAGGCGCGCACCTTCAACTGGCTGCTCGACTCGTTCACCTCCAGCACCGCCGGGGTGATGGAGGCGATCGCGGTCTCCTCGGACGGGCTGCTGATGGCCATGTCCGCCATCAAGGACCGGTCCAACGCGGAACGGCTCGCCGCCGTGGTCTCCGGCATGACCAGCCTCGCCGGAGGCGCCGCGAGCTGGTACGCGCTGGGCGCGCTCAACCGGGTGATCGTCGACATGGCCGAGGGTTACCTGCTGATCAGCGCGATCAGCAGTGGTTCGGTCCTCGGCGTCGTCGCCGACCGGACGGCCAACCTGGGCACCGTGGCATACGAGATGACGCTCTTCGCCGGCCGGGCCGGCGGCGCCCTGAGTCCCCGCCTGATCGCCGAGCTGAAGAACGCCGTTCAGCAATGATCCCGGGGGCCGCCGGCGCGGACCCGGAGCCGGAACCCGGCATCCGGGTCCGCCCCTTCCTGCACGCGTCCGTTCCGGTTCCGGAGCCGGACGCGGGCGACGGGGAGCCGACCGGCCCGCGCCCGTTCGTGCTGACCGCCGGACGAGTGGACGGCGACCCGGCGATCGGTCTGGAGACCCAGGTCACCGCTCGTCCGGGCAGCACCTCGTGGGCGGTGACGGCCCGGCTGTCCCCGGAACTGGCGGCGATCGTCGCGATCTGCGCCGAGCCCGTCTCGGTGGCGGAGATCTCCGCCCGGACCCGGATGCACTTCGGTGTGACCCGGGTACTCGTCGGCGACCTCCGCGCCGCCGGCCATCTCGACGTGCACGTCGCGGACGGCGACGACGCCCTCGATCCCGACATCATCCTGCGAGTGATTGATGGACTTCGTGCGATCTCCTGAATGGCCGGCGGCGGCCCTGGGCGGGCCGTCCGCGAACAGCGCCCCGAGCCGCTACGGCGGACCGGCCCCGCTGATCGGCCGCGCCACACCGCCACCGCCCACCCCGCCGCTGCCGTACCTGCCGCCCGGGGTGCCGCCCCAGGAACCGGCCCCGATCGTGAGCCGGGTCCCGGCGCCCCGCCCGCCGATCCCGGTCAAGATCCTGATCGCCGGCGGGTTCGGGGTCGGCAAGACCACCACGGTGGGGGCGATCTCGGAGATCGCGCCGCTGACCACCGAGGCCGAGATGACCACCGTCGGGATCGGCATCGACGACCCGGGCGGCGTCGCCGGGAAGACCACCACGACCGTCGCCATGGACTTCGGCTGCGTCACCATCGACCGCAGCCTCAAGCTCTACCTCTTCGGTACGCCCGGTCAGGCGCGGTTCGGTTTCATGTGGGACGACCTGGCCCGGGGGGCGCTCGGCGCGCTCGTGGTGGTGGACAGCGCCCGCCTCGACGACTGCTATCCGGCCATCGACTTCTTCGAACGTTCCGGGCTGCCGTTCGCCGTCGGCGTCAACGCCTTCGACGGGCGGCTGGCCCTCGACCTGCCGTCGATCCGCTGGGCGCTGGCGATCGCGGAGCACGTGCCGCTCGTGCAGTTCGACGCCCGGGACCGGCTCTCCGTCCGGGACGCCCTGCTGGTCGTCCTGGACCGGGCGCTGGACCGGGCGACCCGTTCGGGGCGGCGCGGCGACGGGCCCGCCCCGCAGCCACGGGCGGGCTGAACACCGACAGTCGTTTCGATCCGTTGTCTGGCGAAGGGGTGGACGCCATGAGAGGTGATCTGGACGAGACACTGGCCCGGATGGCGCGGCGCGAGGAGGCGATGCGCCGCCGGGCGCCCGGCGAACCGGCCGGCGGGACCGACCAGGACGTGGTCCCGGAGGAACTGCCGGCCGAGCCGGGCAACGGGCGGGCGGGCCACGGCGCGTACCGGCTGCGGGGCGGCGCGGCGCCGGCGCGGCGTGACCCGGTCGAGGAGGTCGCCGACGCGGTCCGGCGGGTCGTGGCCGACCACCCCGGGGTCGCCGTCACGCTGCGGGTGGAAGTGGGCGACCAGGCGTACCCGCTGCGGGTCTCCTGGTCGGGCCCCGCGGTCACGGTGGGCCCGGCCTCGGCGCCGACGCCCCCGCCGGCGTGGCCCATGTCGGTGAAGACGGTGCCCGCCCCCGGGCAGGACTCGGTCGAGTCGGACCCGGCGGCCCGGCTGGCGGAGATGATCCGGCGGGATCCCTCGCTGCTGGACGGCCCGGACCCGCGCTGAGGCGGCACCTCGTGGTCACGGCGGCTACTGTCGGCGGGTGGCGGAACCCGATCTGACCCTGACCGCGACGCTGCGGCCGGCCGCGCTCGACGCCCGCCGCGGCGTGGTACGCCTGCACCCCGAGGTGCTCACCGCGCTGGCGCTGCGCCCCGGCGATCCGGTGCGGCTGACCGGCCGCCGGACGACCGCCGGCATCGCGGCCGCCGCCGACCCGGGCACCAGCGGCGTCCTGCTGCACGCCGACGACCTGCTGCTCGGCAATCTGGGGCTGCGGGCCGGCGGCCAGGTGACGGTGAGCCCGCTGCCGGCCACCCCGGCGCGCCGGCTCACGCTGGCCGGCCCGGCCGCGGTGGTCGCCGCGGTCCCGCCGGAGATGCTGCGGCTCGCGCTGCTCGGCAAGGTCGTCACGCCCGGCGACGACGTCTCGCTGCTGCCGCAGGACGTGCTCCCGGACGCCGCCGTGCGCGGCCTGATCGAGGCCGCGCGGCGCAGTCTCGCCAGCTCCGTCGGGTACGCCTGGACCAGCACGCTGCTCAACGTCGTGTCCGTCGAGCCGGCGGCCGGCGCGCTCGTCACCATGGACACGGTGGTGGGCTGGGAGCACGGTCCGGCCACCCGGGGCTCCGGCCCGGTGTCCCCGGGCGCGCCCGTCTCCGCCCCCTCGGCCGCGCCGGCCGGGACGGAACGGGCCGAGGGCCTGCTCGGCCCGGAGGACGCCCCGGACGTCGACGAGCTGCCCGGCCTGCGCGCCCAGGCCGAGGAGCTGACCGAGCTGCTGGACCTGGGCTTCCACCACCGTGAGGTGCTGGGCCGGCTCGGCACCACCGTCTCGCTCGGCGTGCTGGTGGAGGGACCGGCGGGCTCGGGCAAGTCAGCGCTCGTGCGCGCCGTCGCGGCCCGGGTCGGCGCGGGTCTGCGCCCGCTCTGGGCGCCGGAGCTGGCCGCGCTCACGAACGACGCGGCGGCCCGCAGGCTCCGCGAGGCGGCGTCGGCGGTACGCGCCGGCGGACCGGCCGTGCTGCTGGTCACCGACGTGGAGGCGATCGCCCCGGCCGACGAGCCGGGTCCGCTGGCCACCGTGTTCCGCCAGGTGGTCGCCGAGGCGCTGCGGGCCGGCGTGGCGGTGGTCTGCACCAGCGGGCGACCGGAGGCGGTGGACCCGGGACTGCGCGGCCCGGATCTGCTGGCGCTGCGGATCACCGTGCCGCTGCCCGACGCGGCGCTGCGCCGGGAACAGCTGACAGTGCTCACCCGGCAGGTGCCGCTGGCCGGCGACGTACGGCTGGACGAGGTGGCCGGCCGTACCCCCGGGTTCGTCGCGGCGGACCTGGCGGCGCTCGTCCGCGAGGCCGGGGTACGCGCGGCGCTGCGGCAGAAGACGGCGGAGACGCCGACGGTGGCGATGACGGACTTCACCGAGGCGCTGGAGGTGGTCCGGCCGACGACGATGTCCGCGTCCACGCTGGAGCTGGCGTCGGTGACGCTCGACGACGTGGGCGGACTGCACGACGTCAAGCAGACGCTCACCGAGTCGGTGCTCTGGCCGCTCACCTACCCGGACACGTTCGCCCGGCTGGGCGTGACGCCGCCGCGCGGGGTGCTGCTCTACGGGCCGCCCGGCTGCGGCAAGACCTACCTGGTCACCGCGCTGGCCGGGTCCGGGCGGGCGAACGTGTTGTCGGTGAAGGGCGCCGAGCTGCTCTCCAAGTGGGTGGGTGAGAGCGAGCGGGCGGTGCGGGAGCTGTTCCGCCGGGCCCGCCAGGCCGCGCCCACGCTGGTGTTCCTGGACGAGGTGGACGCGCTGGCCCCGGTACGCGGGCAGGCCAGCGACGGCGGCACCACCGACCGGGTGGTGGCGGCGCTGCTCACCGAGCTGGACGGGGTGGAGGCGCTGCGCAACGTGGTGGTGGTCGGCGCGACGAACCGGCCGGAGCTGGTCGACCCGGCGCTGCTGCGTCCCGGCCGGCTGGAACGTCTGGTCTACGTGCCGCCGCCGGACGGGCCGGCCCGCGCGGAGATCCTCCGCGCCGCCGCCCGGGGCGTACCGCTCGCGCCGGACGTCGACCTCGACGCGCTCGGCGCCGAGCTGGACGGCTTCTCCGCCGCCGACTGCGCCGCGCTGGTACGGGAGGCGGCGCTCGCCGCCATGCGGGAGTCGCTCAACGCGAGCACCGTGACTGCCGCGCACGTCGGGGCGGCCCGGGACCGTGTCCGGCCGTCGCTGGACCCGGTGCAGCTCGCGCACCTGGAGTCGTACGCCGCCGGCCGGTCCTGACCGGTCAGCGCTCGTCGCGGCGGCGGGCACGCTCCGGCGCCGTGAGGACCGGCTCGTCGGCGTACTCGTCGTCGGCGAAGTCGTTGCCCTCGTCGTAGGCGGCGTACTCGTCGTCGGCCGGCCCGGTCTCTCCCCGCTCCTCCCGGAGCGCGGTCTCGTGGTCCTTGACGACCTGGGAGTCCTCGATCTCGCCGCGCCAGCCCTCGACCGCGTCCGGGTCGAGCACGGTCCGGGTCATCACGTGCCGGACGAAGTGCTTCAGCTCCAGCCGGACCCGGCGGCCCTGGGCCCGCCACAGGTTGCCGGTGTGCTCGAAGAAGCCCTGCGGGTGGTACTGCAGCACGACCAGGATCCGGGTCAGCTCCGGGGCGACCTCGTGGAAGCTGACGCTGCCGTCGACCGAGCCCTTCTCGCCGGTGGACCGCCAGTGGATGAGCCGGTCCGGGATCTGCCGCACGATCGTCGACTCCCAGGTCCGGTGCGACCAGAGCACCTGCGCCTTCCAGGTCATCTTCTCGTCGTCGCAGTCGGCCTGTTCGACCTTCTTCATGAAGCTCGGGAAGTCGCCGAACGTCGTCCACTGGTTGTAGGCGACCCGGACCGGTACGCCGACCTCGATGGTCTCGACGATGTTGGTGACCTTGAGCTTCCGGCCGCCGTCGCCGCCGCCCTTGCGGCCGAACGCCGCCATCAGCTTCTCCCTACCGCCGGCCACGCCGGCATGGAACATGGCCTTCACCGGGGAGCTGCCCTCGGCGAGCTTCCGCGCACCGGTGGCGGCGGCGACCAGGCCGGGGTCGCCGCCCTGCTGCGCGTACTCGCTGAGTCGTGCGGTCGCGGCGGTGACCCGGTCGCTGATCGCCTGGACGGCCCGTTCACCGAGCGCCGCGGCGAGGTTGCGCAGCTCGCCGCCGATCTCGTCGCGTACCCGGCCGGTCAGATCGGTCGTCGCCATCGTCACCGCCCCCGCTGCTGTCGGTCCGGCGCCTCGGGCTGCTCGTCCAGCTCCGGTTCCTCGTCCGGCGCGGAACGCTCGGCGTCCGGCCGGCCCGGGCCGCTCCGGCGGCGCAGCGCGTCGGCCCCGTCGCGCAGCCGGCCGCCGATCGCGTCGATGCCGCTGCCGGCGGCGGCGGTCGCCGCGGCCCGCCCGGCCGCCACCAGCGGCGGCGCCAGCCCGCCGAGGTTGCGCAGCTGCGGACTGGCGCCCATCAGATCCGCGCCGAGCCGCTTGATGCCGCCGGGACGCTGGCTGGCACGCCCGGCGGCGACCGCCGCGGCGAGCGTCAACGCGGTACGCATCTTCCTCCGGCGACCCAGCAGGTAGCCGAAGCCCACCGCCAGCGCCACCCGTGCTCCGCTTTTCATCCGCTCTCCTCCGCACTCCCCGGGGCGCGAACTACCCGTCACCCCGTTGGGAAAACATTTCCTCAGGGGAACGGAAAAGGCGGCCGAAACTTCACGTCAAGCGTCAGGGAGCTGCAAGAACGGGTTTCAGCGGATCGGCAGCGCCGAGTCGAGGCACATTCGGGCGTGCACTTCTCCGCCCTCCTCGCGCAATTCCGCACCGCATTTACGAAGAACGGAGAGAGCGCCCGCGTTGTCCGGCGTGGTGTCCGCGACCACTGTGTGCATCCCGGCCGCTGCGGCGGTGTGCAGCAGCTGCCGCAGCGCGGCGGCGCCGAGACCCCGGCCCCGGGCGGAGCGGCCCAGCCACATGCCCGTCTCCACAGTGCCGGGCTCGTCCCGGCGGGTCATCCGGATCATGCCGACGACCTCGCCGCCGGAGACGATCGCGTACATGGCGGTGCGGGTCGGGCCGTCGAGTCCGCCGAGGTTCGCCCGGTGGAACTCCCGGAACGCGTCCCGGCGGGCGAGCGACCAGCCCGCGGGCGCCTGCACCGGAGGCATCACGTCCTCCGGTTCCGCCTCCGCCGCCGCTACGGAGAGCAACGGTTCCAGGTTCCGCTCGTCCACCGGCTCCAGCCGTACCGCACCCGTCACGAGGCGCAGTCTGCCGCTACCTGTCCGGGCCGTCCACCCCTTTGGGCCCGGAATGCCGCTATGGCCGACCGCCTCGGCCGGTCGTACCCCCGGGGTGTTCCGCCTCACGCTGCGTTGTCATCCGACCGGGTGTTCCGGCGTGAGCGTGCTCACGCCGGAGGAGCGAACTCGCACAGCACCACCGAGGCGTCGTCGGTGCGCTTGCGCCGCCGCAGCCGCTCCGGGTGGTCCCGCTCGGCCGCGCGGACCCGGTCGATCAGCCCTTCCGGGCCCGCCACGGTCAGCACCTCCAGCAGCCCGGCCCAGTCGAACAGGCCGAACTGGTCGACCGCGCAGGAGGCGCCGTCGCTGAGCAGCGCGGCCCGGCGCAGCGCACCCGGACCGCGCAGCGGAAGCGTGCCGGTCAGCGCGTGGTACGCCGCGTCCGGGTCGCTCGCCGCCGCCCAGTAGCCGTGGGTGCGGTTCATCCGGGTCCGCTGCACCGTCGTCGCCCGCCGGAACCGGGTCGCCGGGTCGGTCTCGCCGTCGGGCAGCGCGGCGGCGCTGCGACGCAGGTCGGCCACCGCGTCCGCGAGCCGGTCGTCGGTGACCACCTCGATCCCGCGGTCGGTGTCGAGCACCAGCGGGCTGTCGCAGAGCACCAGGTAGTCGACCCGGTCGCCGCTTTCCCGCAGCAGGCAGACGGTGGACGAGGGGGTGCCGGGATGGTCCAGGTCGCACGTCCCGCCGTGGTCGGCCCGGACCGCGAGGATCGCCGCCGCGAGGCTGCTCATCAGCGTGGCGGCGGGCCGGGCCGCGATCGCCAGGCCGATCCGGGCGGCCAGGTGCCGGACGTACCAGGCGGGACCGTGCACGCATCCGGTGTCGAAGCCCTCCGGCACGGTGGCCCCGTCGAGGACGCCGACGAGCGGGCCGATCCGGAAGACCACGTCCTCGTTCTCCGGGCGGCCCGGTGCCGGGTCGGAGGCGGAACGCACCCGCATCACCGGCGCCTCCCCGGCCGGGCGGGCCGGCCTGCTGCCGATCGCGTACCGGCGGTCCGGTGCTCCCATCGTCGCCTCCGTTCGTCGTCGCCGGCCGCCTACCCGGCCCGCGCCAGGTCATCCGCCACCGGCCCGATCGTGGTAACCCTGCGTCATCACTCCCGCACTTTCGGTAGCGTCGAACGCGACCGGGTCGGTCCCGGTGACAGGGGGATTCGAGATGTTGGAGCGGTTGCACGAGGGCGGCATCCGGGCGGAGCACGCATACCTCGCCGGGTTCGTCAGCATCGGCCTCTCGGTCACCAGCTGGTTCCTCTCCAAGCACATGGAGCGCGCCGGAGTGGCGCGGGCGGACCGCTGGGGCATCTTCATCGGCGAGTGGGCGCCGACGTTCTTCGCCATCGGCAACGGGCTGCGCACGTACGAGAAGTGAGGCGGGTCAGCGCCGCCGGTTGCGGGCCCGCGACGAGCGCAGCCGGCGCAGCCGGCCGATCAGCACCGGATCGGCGGCGAGCGCGGCCGGGTGGTCGAGCAGCGCGTTGAGCAGCTGGTAGTAGCGGGTCGCGGAGAGCCCGAACGTGTCCCGGATGGCCTGTTCCTTGGCTCCGGCGTGCTTCCACCACTGCGCCTCGAAGGCGAGGATCCGCTGCTCCCGCTCGGTGAGGCTGGCCGGCGTCGTGCCCGCGGCGCCCGTATCCGCCGCTTCCGGACCGGGCTGCTCGACCGGCGCGGTGGACTCGACGGGCGGCGACCCGGGCCGGACGGACTCCGACGGTGCGGTGGACTCGACGGGCGGAGCGGTGCGCGGTGGCGGAACCGTCCCGCCCGCGTGGCGCGTACCCGCTGCCGGGCCGGACGGGTCGACGGCGGCCCGCTGCGAGGCGTCGGCGGACATGGCGCTCCTCTCCGACGGCGGGTGACCGGCACGCGGAGCGCGCCGGCCGGGGGAGCCCCAGCGTAACCAGGGCCGCCCCCGGCCGCATCGGACGCGGGGTCCGCGCCGCCGGGGGGAGCCGGCGGCGCGGACCAGGTCAGGCGATGTCCCGCCGCCGCATCGTCCAGAACGCGGCCACGACCGCGCCCACCAGGGCCACGCCGAACACCACAGCCGATTGCTGCCAGGTGACCACGTACGTGGCCGGCTCGCAGGCGCCCTGGGAGAACTGACAGGTGTCGTAGTCGAACAGTTCCGCCTGCTTCAGGAACCACGACTGGGCGTACGTGGAGAGCACGTACCGGTCGCCGAACTGCACCCCGAGCACGGCGACCGCGATCCGGATGCCGATCTCACTCACCGCGAAGATGCCCACCGCCGCGCCGAGCGCCATCGCCGTGTGCCGGCCCAGCGAGGCCAGCGCGAACCCGACCGCCGCCACGAGGAGCGTCATGCCCAGCGCGCGCAGCCCGTCCAGCCCGATCGACTGCCACACCCCGGCGGTCATCTTCGCGGTACTGCCCCGCTGGCCGGCGATCAGCCAGAACGCCGCCGTCCAGAGCGCGCCGAGCACCACGGTCAGGCCGAACACCGTGGTCAGCAGGGCGGCCAGCTTCGTGCCCAGCACGGTCAGCCGCTTCGGTCGCCACAACAGCAGGTTCATCATCCCGCCGGTGTTCCACTCGGCGCCCACGAAGGAGGCGCCGACGATGAAGCCGAACAGCGCCACGGAGGCGGCGAACACGGCGATGAACATGGGGAACTCGGCCCGGAAGTCGAACTGGTAGGGCAGGTTCCACTTCGGGTCGAACATGTCCGGCTGCGGCGCGTAGTCCTTGCCACAGTTCGGGCCGTACTCCTCCTCGGTCTGCTCACCGCGGGCCTGCGCGGCCTCGCACGCGGCGACCCTGCGCTTCCACCCCTCCGTCGCCTGCTGGTACTGGGCCCGGGAGTCGGCCTCCGCCGCCGCCACCACGTCCGGCGAGAGCTTCTGACTGGAGAAGCTGAACGCGGTGGCCACTGTGGCCAGGCCGACGAGCAGCAGGACGAGCATCAGCCGGGTCAGCCGGCGCTTGCCGAGCCGGCGCAGCTCGGTGACGAACAGGCTCATGCGCCCCAACCTCCTGCGGTGCCGGTCTGGTCGACCTTGGCGGACTGATCGACCTGACGGTGCTGGCCGGGGACCGGCGCGGTGGCGGTCAGTTCGAGGAAGACGCTCTCCAGGTCGACGGCGACCGGGGTGAGCTCGCTGACGTACAGGCCCTGCTCGGCGAGCAGGCGGCTGACGGTGGCCGGCTTGTCCACACCGGACAGCATCAGGTGGTCCGGCTCGGCGGTCACGCCGACCCCGGCACGGCTGAGCGCGTCGGCGGCCTGGGGCAGGTCGTCGACCGCCTCCAGGCGTACCCGCACGGCGCCCTGGGAGTGGGCCGCGAGCACCTGGTCGACCGGTCCGAACGCGACCCGGCGGCCGAGCGAGATGATGGTGACCGAGTCGCAGATGAGTTGGATCTCGCCCAGGATGTGGCTCGAGAGCACCACAGTCATCCCGGCCTCGGACAGCTCCCGCATCAGCCCGCGCATCTCCCGGATGCCGCCCGGGTCGAGGCCGTTCGCCGGCTCGTCGAGGATCAGCAGCTTGGGGTTCTTGAGCAGCGCGGACGCGACCGCGAGGCGCTGCTTCATGCCGAGCGAGTAGGTCTTGACCCGCTCACCCGCCCGGTCGCGCAGCCCGACCAGCTCCAGCACCTCGTCCACGCGCTGCTTGGGCAGCTCACCCGCCTGGGCGAGCAGGCCCAGCGTGTCCCGCGCGCTGAAGTGCGGGAAGAACTGCGGACTCTCCACGATGGCGCCTACCTGCCCGGCGACGGCCGGCAGCGCGTGCGGCAGCTCCTGACCGAGGATCGCCATCCGGCCGCCGTTCGGCTTGATCAGGCCGAGCAGCGTACGCAGCGTGGTGGTCTTGCCCGAACCGTTCGGGCCGAGGAAGCCGTGCACCTGGCCGGCTTCCACTCGCATGTCGAAGCCGTCGAGCGCGTGGCGGACCCCGCGCTTCCGGCTCCGGTACGTCTTGCGGAGACCTTCGATCTCCAGGACAGCCGACACAGCTGACCTCCCCCGATAAGTAGGCGTCAGCGACACCATACGCGGTATGCACCGGATGGCAATACCTGGTATGCAGTGTCGGCGCGTCGAGGCGCGTCGAGGCGCGTCGAGGCGCGTTAAAAAGGGGCCCCTCCTCTACCGCAGGCGTTAAGAAGGGTCCCTTCCTTGCGCCGTCAGGCGCAGACGACGTGGACGCCGGCCTCGCGGAACGCCGCCACCACGTCCGGGGACGCGCCGGAGTCGGTCACCAGCGTCTCGACCCGGTCCACCGGGCAGATCCGGGCGAACGCGTGCCCACCGAGCTTCGAGGAATCGGCTATCACGACGACCCGCTTGGCGCGGGCGACCATGAGACTGTTCATGGCCGCCTCCCCCTCGTGGTGCGCGGCGGCGCCGAGCTGCGGGTCGATCGCGTCCACGCCGAGCAGCGCGACGTCGAGCGTGACCTCACGCAGCAGCGCCCCGCCCAGCGGGCCGACCAGCTCGAACGACTTGGGCCGGACCACGCCGCCGGCCACCACCACCTTCATCCGCGAGCGCACCAGCAGCTCGTTGGCGATGTTCAGCGCGTTGGTGACCACGGTGAGCTGGGCGCCCTCCGCGCTGGTGTTGAGGTCGGGGCGTACGGCCAGCGCCCGCGCGACCTCGGTGCTCGTGGTGCCGCCGTTGAGGCCGACCACGGTGCCCGGGGAGACGAGGGCGGCGGCGGCCGTGCCGATCCGCTGCTTCTCGGCCGAGTGCTTCGCGGTCTTGTAGCGCAGCGGCAGGTCGTAGGAGACGCCGTTGGCGACCGCGCCACCCCGGGTGCGGGTGATCATCTGCTGCTGGGCGAGCTGGTCGAAGTCACGCCGGATGGTGGCCTGGGAGACGTCCAGCCGGTCGGCCGCCTCCTCGACGGTGACCCGGCCGCTGTCGGTCAGCATCTCCAGCAGCGCGTTCCAGCGCGCGTAGCGGTCCACCGCTGGGGCCTCCCTGACTATGCGTGAACGGTGATCGGTTGCGTGCACACTAGTGCGCGAAACTCAGTCCGCGCAAAAGCCTTCGCTGCGCGAACTTGGAGACAGTTGCCACAACCACGCCGCTTCGCGCAGAATGACGCGCGAAAGACGGCAGTATCGCGCCGTATTGCGCAAGGGTTTTTCCCGGCGAGGAGTTGTCATGGCGTACGTGCACGCGGAGATCGCGAGCCAGCCCGACTGCTGGCGGGAGGCGGCGCGACTCGCTCCGACCGTCGCCGAGCGCCTGCCGCGCCCCGGCGAGCGGGTCGCGGTGGTCGGTTGCGGCACGTCGTGGTTCATGGCCATGGCGTACGCCGGGCTGCGCGAGGCCGCCGGCCACGGCGAGACCGACGCCTTCCAGGCCAGCGAGTTCCCCACCGGCCGCCACTACGACCGGCTCATCGCGATCACCCGCTCCGGCACCACCACCGAGGTGCTCGACCTGCTCGCCGCGCTGCGCGGGCGGATCCCCACCACGGTCCTCGTCGGCGACCCGGACTCGGCCGCCGTCGCGTCCGCGGACGCCACTGTCGCGCTCCCCTTCGCCGACGAGCGGTCGGTGGTGCAGACCCGCTTCGCCACCACCGCGCTCGCGCTGCTGCGCGCCCACCTCGGCGAGGACCTCAGCCGGCTCGCCGCCGACGCGGAGGTGGCCGTCCGGGCCCCGCTGCCGATCGACCCGGCCGGCATCGAGCAGGTCACCTTCCTCGGCCGCGGCTGGACCGTCGGGCTGGCCCAGGAGGCCGCGCTGAAGTGCCGCGAGGCGGCCACGTTCTGGGCCGAGGCGTACCCGGCGATGGACTACCGGCACGGCCCGATCTCGGTCGCCGCCCCCGGCCGGCTGGTGTGGGCGCTCGGCGAGATCCCGGACGGCCTGCCGGAGGACGTGGCCGCCACCGGCGCCGCGTTCGTGCACAGCCGCACTCACGGCTGGCGCACGGTGCTGACGAGCTGGGCGGCCGGGCGCAACCCGGTCGACCCGATGGCCGACCTGATCCTGGCCCAGCGTTTCGCGGTCGCGCTCGCGACCACCCGTGGCCTCGACCCGGACGCGCCGCGCCACCTGACCCGGTCCGTGGTCCTGGCATGAGCGAACGCACCGAGCGCAGCGAGGGCCGTGAGCGCATGCCCAGTCAGCACGGCGTGAGCGAGCGAAGCGAGCCCACGGCGTGAGTGGAGGCGACGAGGTCGTCGTCGCGCTGGACGTGGGCGGCACCGGGATGAAGTGCGCCCTGGTCCGGCCGGACGGCACGACAGTGCACACCGAACGGCACGACACCGGCGCGCAGCGCGGCCCGGAGGCGGTGGTCGGCACGATCCTCGACGTGGCCGAAGGGCTGGCCGGCAAGGCCCGCGCCGACGGCCATACGCCGGTGGCCTGCGGCATCGCCGTACCCGGAGTGATCGACGAGGCGCGCGGCGTGGCGGTCTGGTCGGCGAACGTGGGCTTCCGGGACGTACCCCTGCGGGAGCTGGCGGGCACGCGGCTGGGACTGCCCGCGGCGCTCGGCCACGACGTGCGTGCCGGCGGCCTGGCCGAGGCGCGCCTCGGGGCCGGGCGGGACGCCGGCCACGTCCTGTTCGTCGCCATCGGCACCGGCATCGCCGCCGCCCACGTGGTCGACGGGTCGGCCGCCACCGGCGCGCACGGCGCCGCCGGGGAGATCGGCCACATCCTGGTACGGCCCGGCGGACCGCGCTGCGGCTGCGGGCGGACCGGCTGCCTGGAGGCGGTGTCGTCGGCCTCGGCGATCGGACGCCGGTACGCGGAGCTGTCCGGCGCGCCCACCACCGCCGCCCAGGTTGCCGAGCGCGCGGCGGCCGGTGAACCGCTCGCCGTGGAGGTGTGGCAGGACGCGGTCGAGGCGCTCGCCGACGGACTGGCCACCGGGCAGGCGCTCTACGATGTGTCGACAGTGGTGCTCGGCGGCGGGCTGGCCCAGGCCGGTGCCCGGCTGTTCGACCCGCTGCGGGCGGCGCTGCGCGAGCGGCTGACGTTCCATCGCGAACCGCGCCTGGTCGCGGCCGACCTCGGCGACGAGGCCGGCTGCCTCGGCGCCGCCCTGCTGGCCCTGGACACCCTGGTGAAGGAGAGTCGATGACCCGGCGCGTGACCGGCAAGGTGGTGACCCCGACCGGCGTCATCCGGCAGGGCTGCGTGGAGATCGCGGACGGGCGGATCACCGCCGTCGCCGAGTATCCGTCGGTGCGCGACGGGCACTGGATCGTGCCGGGCTTCGTGGACATGCACACCCACGGCGGCGGCGGGCACACGTTCACCACCGGCGACCCGGAGGCGGCGCGGCAGGCCGCCGCGTTCCATCTCGGGCACGGCACCACCACGCTGCTGGCCAGCCTGGTCAGTTCCCCGTTCGAGCTGATGCGCGACGCCACCGCCGCCTACCGCCCGCTGGTCGAGTCCGGCGTGCTCGCCGGCGTCCACTTCGAGGGCCCGTACCTGTCTGCCGACCGCTGCGGCGCGCAGAACCCGGAGTTCCTGCGGGACCCGTCCACGGCCGAGCTGACCGAGCTGATCGAGCTGGGCGGCGGCGCGGTACGCATGGTCACGCTCGCGCCGGAACGCGACGGCGCCACCAAGGCGATCGAGCTGCTGGTGTCGCAGGGCGTGGTGGCGGCGGTCGGGCACACCGACGCGACCTGGGAGCAGACCCGCGCGGCGGTGGCCGCGGGCGCGACGGTCGGCACCCACCTGTTCAACGGGATGCGCCCGGTGCACCACCGTGAGCCCGGCCCGGTGGTGGCGCTGCTGGAGGCCCCGAACGTGGTGTGCGAGCTGGTCGCCGACGGGGTGCACCTGCACGACGGGATGCTCGGTTTCGCCACCTCGGTGGCCGGCCCGGAGCGGGCCGCGCTGATCACCGACGCGATGGCCGCCGCCGGCATGCCCGACGGCGAGTACGAGCTGGGCGGCCAGGCGGTCACCGTGGCCGGCGGGGAGGCCCGGCTCGCCCACAACGGCGCGATCGCCGGCAGCACGCTCACCATGGACGCCGCGCTGCGGCACGCGGTCGGCGCGGGCGTGGCCCTGCCGGACGCCTGCCGCATGGTCGCCACCACCCCGGCCCGCGCGATCGGCCTGGGCGACCGGGTCGGCGCGCTGGTCGCCGGGCTGCGCGCCGACCTGGTGGTGCTTGACGACGACCTGAACGTGGTGCGGGTGATGCGCGGCGGTAACTGGGTGGAGTGACCCGCCCGGCGGTCAGGCGGTGGGCACCTCGACGCCGAGTACCGCCTGCTCGTCCGGCCGGTGCACCAGCACGTCCGCCAGGTACGACTGCACCGCCCGGCGCATCCCCACGTCCCGCCCGGCCTGCTCGGAGAGCAGCCACTTGTGCTCGATGATCTGGGCGAACAGCTCCTGCGGCTCCAGCTTGCGGCGCAGGTGCGCGGGCACCGCCCGGACCACCGGCTCGAAGACCTCGGTCAGCCAGCGGTGCGCCGCCTGCTGCTCGTCGGTCAGGTCGCTCTCCACCCGGTAGGCGTCCAGGTCGTTGAGGAGCCGGCGGGCCTGGTTCTCCTCCGCGTCCAGGCCGGTGAGGCGCAGCAGCCGCCGGGTGTGGTAGCCGACGTCGACCACCTTCGGCCGCACCAGGTAACGCCCGTTGTCGACAGTGGACATCGCCACCTCGGCCACGTCGAAGCCCAGCTCGTTGAGGCGGCGGATGCGGCGCTCGATGTCGTGCCGGGCAGCGCGCTCGACCTGCTGCTCGTAGGTGATCTCGTGCCAGAGCTGCTCGTAGCGCCGTACGACCTCCTCGCAGACCACCTCCGGGTCGATCGACTCGTGCAGCAGGCCGGCGGCCTGCAGGTCGAGCGCCTCGCCGAAGATGTTGACCCGGGCGATCTCCAGGTCCTCGCCGCGCTGCCCGTTGGACAGCGACGGGTGCAGCGCGCCGGTCTCCGCGTCCACCAGGTAGGCGGCGAACGCGCCCGCGTCCCGCCGGAACAGCGTGTTGGACAGCGAGCAGTCGCCCCAGAAGAAACCGGTCAGGTGCATCCGGACCAGCAGCACCGCGAGCGCGTCGAGCAGACGGTTCATGGTCTCCGGCCGCAGCGTGCGGGAGAACAGCGCCCGGTAGGGCAGGGAGAACTGGAGGTGGCGGGTGATCAGCACCGGGTCCAGCGGCTCGCCGTCGTCGCTCTGCCGGTCGGCCACGATGGCGACGGCCTCCACCGACGGGAAGTCGATCCGCTCCAGCGCCCGCAGCAGGTCGTACTCGCGCTCGGCGACCCGCTCGCCGGTCTCCTTCACCGCGTAGACGTACCCGCCGAGCCGGACGAACCGCACGATGTGCCGGGAGATGCCCTGCGGCAGCGCCACCAGGTGCTCGGCAGGCCACTGCTCCAGCGGGGTCGACCAGGGGAGGTCGAGCAGCGCCGGGTCGACGAGAGCCGAGGTGATCCGCACGGCAACCAGTGTGACCGCTCACCCCCGGACCGCGCTTCCCTTCGTGGCTCGGCACACAGCCGCCGATGCCCGCGCCGCCCCGGCGCCGTCGGCGGCCGGTAGCGTGGTCGCGTGCGTCAGACCTCAGGGGTACGCGGTCACCTGCGGCTGCGGCCGGTCCGGCCGGCCGGGTGGTGGTTCGACGGGCTGCTGCTCGCGGCAGTGGTGGCGATCACCGTGGCGCTCGCCTCCGGGCACCTGTTCGGGCTCGACCGGGCCGTCGCCGACTGGTCCGACGAGCACCGCCCGACCGCCGCCCGCTGGGTGGCGATGACGCTCAACCTGCTCGGCCAGGGCACCCCGCTGACGCTGCTCGCGGCCGGGCTGGGCGTGCTGCTGGCGCTGCGGCTGCGCTCGGTGCGGCCGATCCTGCCGCCGGTGGTCGCGTTCGTGCTGACGTTCTTCACGATCGGGCCGCTGAAGGTGTGGACGGCCCGGCCGGCGCCGAGCGCCTCGGTCAAGGAGCCGTTCCTGTCGCCCGAGCAGACGCTGCCGCTGTTCCAGCACGACCTGCCGGTCCGCTTCGCCCAGTCGTACCCGTCCGGGCACGTCGCCAACGCGATCGTCTGGTACGGCGTGCTGGCCCTGCTACTGGCCCCGCTCGTGCGCACGGTCGGCCGGACCGTGCCGCCCCGGCTGGTCACCGTGGTCCGGGTGGTGCCCCCGGCGGTGGTCTTCTGCACCACCGTCTACCTGGGCTGGCACTGGCTCACCGACTCGATCGCCGGTCTGCTGCTCGGCCTGCTGCTGGACCGGCTGCTGCGCCGGGTGCCCTGGGACGACCTGCCGCTGCCGCGCCGGCTCGGCGACTGGCGGCGGCCGGTCGACTGGTCCGCGCCGGGCTGACCGGGCGACCGCACCCGCTGTTCACCGCACGCTCCTAGGCTGCCGGTGTGGAACAACTGGCGCGGCGACTCGGCGTACCCGACGCGGTCGTCATCGGTCTCGGCTCGATGCTCGGCGCGGGCGTCTTCGTGGTCTTCGCCCCCGCCGCGGCGGCAGCCGGCGGCGTCGGTCTGCTGGTCGCGCTGGCGGTCGCCGGCTTCATCGCCTACTGCAACGCCACCAGCTCGGCCCGGCTCGCCGCCCGCTACCCCGAGTCCGGCGGCACCTACGTCTACGGCCGGGAACGGCTGCACCCGTTCGCCGGCTTCCTGGCCGGCTGGGGATTCGTGGTCGGCAAGACCGCGAGCTGCGCGGCCATGGCGCTGACCGTCGGGGCGTACCTGTGGCCGGGGCGGGCGCGGCTCGTCGCCGTCCTCGCGGTGGTGGCGGTGACGGTGGTGAACCTGCGCGGCATCGGCAAGACCGCCGCCGCCACCCGGGTGCTGGTCGCGCTGGTGCTCACAGTGCTCGCCGTGGTGGCGGTGACCGGCGCCCCGCAGGTGGCGGCCGACCGGCTCACCGCCCCCGCCGACCTCGGGGCACGCGGTGTGCTCACCGCCGCCGGGCTGCTGTTCTTCGCGTTCGCCGGGTACGCGCGGATCGCCACGCTGGGCGAGGAGGTACGCGACCCGGAGCGCACCATCCCCCGCGTGGTGCCGCTGGCGCTCGGCGCGGTGCTGGCGATCTACCTGACGCTGGCGGTGGTCGCGCTCGGCGTGCTGGGCGCCGACCGGCTGGCGTCCACGGACGCGCCGCTGGTCGAGGTGGTGACCGCCACCGGGCACCCGGGGCTGGCCTGGCTGGTCCGGGCCGGCGCGGCCGTCGCGGTGACCGGGGTGCTGCTGTCGCTGCTCGCGGGCGTCGGTCGCACCTCGCTGGCGATGGCCCGCCGCCGGGACCTGCCGCGCGTGCTCGCGGCGGTGCACCCGCGCCACCGGGTGCCGCACCGCGCCGAGCTGGCCGTGGCCGCCGTGGTGATCGCCGTCGTCGCGGTCGGCGACGTCCGGGGCGCGATCGGCTTCTCCAGCTGCACCGTGCTGGTCTACTACGCGATCACCAACGCGGCGGCGCTGACGCTCGGCCCGGACCCGGCCCGCCGCGTACCAGCCCGGGTGCTCGCCGCGCTGGGGCTGGTCGGCTGCCTGGTGCTGGCGGTCAACCTGCCGCTGCCGAGCGTGCTCGCCGGGTTCGGCGTGCTCGCGCTCGGCGCGCTCGGGTACGCCGTCCGCCGCCGTCGTCGACCTGCCTGACGCGGCCGGTCACTCCTCCGGGCGGCGCGCGGCGGGTGGGCCGGCAGGCGGCGCCGGCGGCGGCACGGGCGTGGTCTCCCGCAGCAGCGCGGTCAGCCCGGCCCGCCGGGCCACCACAGTCAACCGGTCACCGGCCTGGATCACCATCCGCGGATCGGCCGTCCAGTCGGCTTTCTGGTTCGGCCGGGTGTACGCGAGCAGGCGTACCTCGCCGGGCCGGGCCACCGCGCTCAGCGGACGCCCGTCCAGCGGTGAGCCCGCCACCACCGGCACCTCGGTGACCAGCAGCGCGTGCCGGTCGACCGGGATGGTGGCGACGACCGCGCGGTCCAGCAGCGCCGCCGCGAACGACGGCGCGGCCAGATAGGACACACTGCGCGAGATGCCGATGCCGAACGCCTGCTGGATCCGCTCGGCGAAGTCGCCGTCGAACAGCCGCAGCACCACCCGCAGGTCCGGGTCGAGCGACCGGGCGATCAGCGCGGCACGCAGGTTCGTCCCGTCGTCGGTGGAGACCACCACCAGCGCCTGGCAGGTGTCGACGGACGCGGACCGCAGCGTCTCCTCCCGGCCCGCGTCGCCGACGATCAGCGGCACCCCCAGCCGGTGCGCCAGCGCGGCGCCACGCGCGTCCGCGTTCTTGTCGATCGCCACCACCTCGACGCCGAAGTCGTGCAGCTGGGCCATCACCCGGGTGCCGATGTTGCCCAGCCCGACCAGCACCACGTGCCCGGAGCGGTCCGGCTGGACCCGCCCGGCGTGCAGCGCCAGCCGGGCGTTTACGACGCCGTCGACCACCGCTGCGGTGATCAGCGGGATCAGCGCCAGCCCGGCCAGGTTGAGCACCACCTGCATGACCTGGGCGGCGACCGGCTTGTTGACGTCCGGATCCTGGCCGGTGAGCGTGGTGACCAGCGTCAGGTAGACCGCTTCGCTCCAGCTGACGTCGGCGGCCCGCGCGTTGAGCCAGCCCAGCACCGCGATCACCCCGAGCAGCACCAGCACCGCGATGCCGATCTTGCGGGTGGCGAAGTGGCGGACCGCGCGCAGCAGCACCGCCGCCGGCTGCCGTCGCCGCCGCGCCCGCACCAGCCGCCGCGCGGCCACCTCCGTGCCCGCCGGCCGGCCGGTCGCCTCGGCCAGCACCACGTCGGCCGCGGCCTCGTCGGCGGGAAGCACCCGGACCAGGTCCGGGTCCGTGGTGACGGCCAGGCCGCAGACCACGTCCTGCGGGCGTACGTCGTCGCGCCGCGCCACGTACAGCGTGCGCCCGGCGTGCCGGAAGTGGGTCGGCGCCACCTCGCCCAGCGCGGCGGCGACGAAGGCGGGCGCGGCCATCGAGGCGTCGGAGAGCACCGCCGAGTCGGGGAAGAGCTGGCGCAGCCCGTCCGCCAGGTTGGTGTTGAACATGCGCACCACCAGGCGCAGCCGGGACTCGACCTCCTGGGCGCAGAGCGCGGCGTGCATGTTGCCCACGTCGTCCTGGTTCAGCAGCGCCAGCCCGGCCGCGCCGGCCAGCCCGGCCCGGCGGAACGCCGCCTCGTCGAGGCGTTCGGCGGTGACGACCCGTACCCCCGGCACGTCCCGCCCGTCCGGGCCCTCGGACCGACGGCGGGCCGGCACCACGAGCGTGACCCGCACCCGCCCGTCGGCACTGTCGGTGGCGAGCAGCGACCGGACCACCCAGTAGGCGAGCGGATCGGAGCCGCACACCACGAAGTGGGGGCGTTCGTCCCCGTTCATCCGGAGCCGCCAGCCGGTCGCGCGGCGTGCGCGGTCACGCAGGGGCTCGGCCATGTCCGGATGGTAGTCAGCCGCTCTCGGTACGCGCAGCCCCCTCGATCATGAACGCATGGCGTGGCCGGGTACGGGTAGAGCACCGGCATGCAGACGTTCCTGCCGTATCCGGACTTCCTGGCCAGCGCCCGGACGCTGGACCAGAAGCGGCTGGGCAAGCAGCGCGTGGAGACGATCCAGGTGCTGCGCGGCCTGACCCGGCCGGACTACGGCTGGCGCAACCATCCCGCCGTGAAGATGTGGGCCGGGTACGAGGAGGCGCTGACCCGGTACGGGCTGGACATGTGCGCGGTGTGGTGCGAGCCCGGCCGGGCCGACACCTGCGCCGGCACGCTCGCCACCGACCTCGCCACCGCCTGCGGCATCGCCGTGATCCGCACCCAGGACGAGCTGGCCGCCGCCGGTGAGCTGCCGCCCTGGCTGGGCCGCGACGACCTGCACCGCAGCCACCGGTCGTCGCTGCTGCGCAAGGACCCCGTCCACTATGCGCGGCTGTTCACCGACGTCTCCCCCGACCTGGAGTACGTCTGGCCCCCCTCCGACCGCCCCCGCCACTGCCTGGAGTGAAAGGAAGGGCCCCTTTTTAACGCCTCCGGTAGAGGAAGGGCCCCTTGTTAACACCTCCCCCGCGCCCCTGCGCGGCGCACTCGACGCGCGGGCGGCCGGCGCGCGGCGCGGACGTAACCGGGCCGCCCGGCGTTAAGAAGGGCCCCCGCACATCCGTATGCGTTAAAAAGGGCCCCTTCCTTTCACCTCGGGCAGACTGGGGGGACCACCGACTGAAGGATGCCCCGTGAGTCTGTCGCAAGTGGTAGGTCGCCTGATCGGCGTACGCGAGCACGTGGTGGACCCGGGCGGCGGTGGCGCTCCCCGCGTGCCGCGACCGGTCGCGGCGCTGGTGGTCGGCGGCGGCATCGCCGGCATGTCGGCGGCGGTGGTGCTGGCCGAGCGCGGGGTTGCGGTGACCGTGCTGGAGGCCGCGCCGCACCTCGGCGGCCGGCTCGGCGCCTGGCCGGAGGAGCTGCCCGACGGCGTCCAGCGCAACGAGCACGGCTTCCACGCGTTCTTCCGGCAGTACTGGAACTGGCGGTCGATCCTGCGCCGCGTCGACCCGGCGCTGGGCTTCCTCAAGCCGATCCCGGGGTACCCGATCCTGTCCGAGCAGTGGCCCACGGAGGAGTTCGGCAAGCTGCCGCCCGCGCCGCCGGCGAACCTGCTGGCGCTGCTGCTGCGCAGTCCGAGCCTGCGCCTGGCGGACCTGCGCACGATGGATCGGGACGCCGCGCTGCCGCTGCTGACCTACGACCCGGTGCGCACCTACGAGGAGTTCGACGAGCGCACCGCCGACGAGCTGCTCACCTCGCTGCGCCTGCCGGACCGGGCGCGGGCCATGCTCTTCGAGGTCTTCTCGCACTCGTTCTTCAACCACGAGGCGGAGATGTCGGCCGCCGAGATGATCGCGCAGTTCCACTTCTACCTGCTCGGCAACCCGGAGGGGCTGGCGTTCGACTGCCCGGACCGGGACTACGCGACGGCGATCTGGGAGCCGCTGACCCGGCACGTGGAGAAGCACGGCGGCCGGGTGCTGACCGGCGCTCCGGCGGCCCGGCTGGACCGTACCCCGGCGGGCTGGCGCGTCACCGGCGCGGACGGCGACGTCTGGGAGGCGCCGCACGTGGTGCTCGCGGTGGACCCGCCGGCGCTCGCCGCGCTGGTCGGCGCCTCGCCCGGCCTGGTCGCGGCGGCGCCCGAGCTGGTGGCGCGGATGCCCGCGTTCGGCACACCCGGGCCGCCGTACGCGGTGGCGCGGTACTGGATGGACGGGGACGTCCGCCCGGACCGGGCGGTGTTCAGTGGCGTCTCCCGGCAGCCCACGCTGGACTCGGTGACGCTCTACCACCGGCTGGAGGACGAGCCCCGCCGCTGGGCGGAGCGGACCGGCGGCTCGGTGGTGGAGCTGCACGCGTACGCCTGCGAGCCGGACGTGCCGGCCGACGAGCTGGCCGCCCGGATGCTGCGGGAGCTGACCGCGCTCTGGCCGGAGATGGCCGATCTGCGGGTACGCGAGTTGCGCGCCCGGGTCGAGGCGCAGGCACCGGCGTTCACGCCGGGTAGCCACGCCGGGCGTCCGGGGGTGGAGACCGACGCGGCGGGCCTCTACCTGGCCGGGGACGGCATCCGCACGGAGTTCCCGAGCGCGCTGATGGAACGGTCGGCGGCCACCGGGATCATCGCGGCGAACCACATCCTGCGTGCCGAGGGGGCGGCGGCCGAGGCGGTCCGCTCGATCCGTCCGCGCGGCCTGCTGACCGGCAGGGTGGGCCCGAAACGGTCATAGGCGGGCAAAAATGCCTCTACGCTCGACTGATCCGGTGACACGGGAGGTCGGGCGGTGAGCACCGCGACGCGCGAGCGGCGCGACGAGGAGCACGGGACACCACGGGACGAACGGACCGCGGTGGTCACCGCGCTGCGACTCGGCTGGTCGATGGCGGACGCCTACCACCACGCGCGGACCGCCGACCTGACCGACGGCGGGAACCGGCCGGTGGCCGCGCCGCCGAAGCTGTCGAACCTGACCGAGTTGGCCGGGTGGCACCGGCTCGGCATGTACCTGGACGGCGTGGACGTGGCGCTGGCCCAGATCGCGCCGCTGACCCCGGCCGGCCGTACGGTGCCGTCCACCGCCACCGCCCGCCGCGCCACCGGCGCCGACCGGGAGCCGCTGCTGCGCGCGCTCGACGACCTCAACATCGACGTGCTGCGCTGGACGATGGCGACGAACCACCGGGTGGGTGTGGCGTACCGGCTCGGGCGCTCGCTCGCCGACACCGTGCGACGTGGCGACGCCGACCAACTGGCCGCGCGCTTCGGTGGCCGGCACCTCCAGATCAGCAGGTGGCTGGACGAGCTGGCGAGCGTACTGCCGCCGTATTCGGCCGCCGTGGTGCGCCGCTCGCTGGCCGCCTGGGCCACGGCTGTCGGCCGGGCCACCGTCGGCGACCCGGGCGAGGCCGGACTCGCCGACCTGGCCCGGGAGCTGCGCAACCAGGGCGACCTGTGGCAGGACGTGCTCACCGGTGGGCTGCATCCGCGCGACCTGCTGGACGAGGAGAACTGGGCGGTGATCGCCCGCAACGTCGTCATCCGGGACCGGAAGCTGGTGGCGCAGGCGGCCCGGGGCATCTTCTGGCCGGTGCTGGCACCACTGCTTGTGGTGCTGCTGGCGGTGGTGGGTGTCAGCGCCGCCGCGGCGGCCGGCTCCCCCACCACCCGGGCGACGGTGGCGCTCGTCGGCCTCGGCGCCGGGCTCACCGCGATCTGGCGGTCGATCTCCACGCCGACGCTGTCGGTGGCCGCCGAGGTGAACCGTCCGTTGCTGGACAGCGAGCTGGTGGTGCAGATGACCGCCCGGATCGACCGGCCGCTCGCCGCCGCGCGAAGCGCCGGCCGGGCCGGACGGCAGCGGCGACCCACCGAGGACGGATCGAAATACGTTGGCCACGATTCCCGAATCGATCTACCGTGAGCGAGCAAGGTCAACCACCGTTCCAGGAGCCGTCGATGTCGCTGCGATACGCCACCACGATGACGTCGTGGCTGCTCGGCGACGGCTGCCGGGAACACGGTCCCTGGCCCGGAGGGCACGACTGACGCGCGTCGCGCGTCCCCGTCGTCGCCG